>JANNEN010000223.1:0-13645 GCA_031378715.1 Emticicia sp. | reverse complement strand
TTTTTGTCTAAATTTTTTGTCTTTTTCTGCGAATAGCAACGCTCTTTAAGGAAAAAGAGAGATAATTTAGGCGAAAAAGAAGCGTAGTAAGAATAGTACTTTATTAATTTCCCATTCCTTATACATCAACCGTTGAGGTTTTGTATCATTATTTTGTGAAATTTCAGAGAAATCGGGATATTTTCACAAAAAATGAGTTACTTGACCCGAAATTAAAATAAACAGTTTGGCACGTCGTATCAACATAGCAGAAGAAGAATTGGTGTTTTTACTGAAAAGTAAAGACCAGAAGGGCTTTAGTATCCTGTATAACAATTATTCAGGGGCATTATATGGTGTGATTAAAAAAATCGTACAATCAAACTACGATCCCGATGATTTGCTACAAGATGCATTCTTGAAGATTTGGCAAAACATTGATAATTACGACCCTTCGAAGGGCAGCATTTTTACGTGGATGATGAATATAGCTCGAAACTTGACCATCGACAAGGTTCGCTCGGCAGGTTTCCGAGATTCATCACAGAATATTTCGATGGAAGATAATATTATTTATCAAGTAGATGCCGAACATCAAGTCGTACAAGATATTGATAGTATCGGACTTAGAAAAGTAGTGGACACCCTGAAACCCGAGTACCGACAGCTCATTGAGTTGGTCTATTACCAAGGTTACACACAAGCCGAAATATCGGAGGAATACAGTATTCCACTCGGTACCGTAAAAACACGAATAAAAGCTGCCGTAGGAAACCTCCGAGCTATGCTCAGTGGTTTGTGGTTGCTAATTAATATCCTATTATAAAAGATTTGTTTCAATAACCATTAAGTGAATTTTCGAGTGAAAATATCACTCATTATATAAAAATGAATATTCAAGAATACATAGCATCTGGAGTTTTGGAAAGCTACGTGCTTGGCTTGGCTAATGAAGAAGAGGTAGCCAAAATTGAGCAAATGCAAGTACAATACCCTGAGATAAAGGTCGAGCTTCGTGGTATCGAAGACGCCTTAGAAAGCTATGCTTTTGCCAATGCCCAAGCTCCCCCTGCACACTTACAAAATCAAATTTGGGAGAAAATTTCGGCAGAATCGGGCGTAAAAATGACAAAAGTAATAGACTTTGATAGTGGTCAAGAAATTGACGAAAATGTACAGCAGGCTTCCAAAATCACAGGTTTCTTTGGCAGTTATCTCCGAGTAGCGGCTTCGGTGGCTTTGTTAGGTAGCCTTTTAGCAAATATCTATTTGGGTAATCGTTGGAAAGAAAGCAAAGATAACCTTTCGTTGGCAATCAACGAAAATATCGAATTGCAGAAAACATCAAAAGCTCAAGAGGGAATGATGATGCCCAGTGAGGTAAATTTAATGATGAATCCAACGACCAAAATGAGTAAATTGGTCGGGCAGAAAGGCTCAGAAAACTCAACGCTCGTGCTGGCATGGGACACCAAAACCAACCGAGTTTATGTTATCAGAGGTAATTTGCCAGCCGCACCCGCAGGCAAGCAGTACCAACTTTGGGCAATCGTGGACGACAAACCAGTAGATGCAGGAATGTTCGACATCAAAAACAACGTTCAAGAAATGAAAGTTGTGCCACCCGCCAAGGCATTTGCCGTAACCCTCGAAAATAAAGGCGGCAGCCCCGCCCCGACATCTAATATTATGGTGATGGGGATATAAAGCCTTGATTATCAGTAGGTTGCATATCTTTATGAAACATAAAAGCGTGATAAAACTTTGGTTTATCACGCTTTTATTGTTTACTTAATCATGATTCCTGAATAAACTCGGGGACATATGTTTTTTATTTAATCAAAAAATTTCGCTTTGTGCTAATCATTTGTAAATAAGTTCGCTTGTTGGCTTCGGTCAAAAATGAATGGCTGATGAGGGTTTCTATCAAAGGCTGTTTATTCAAAAATTTACCTAACAAAACCTTAATTCTTGATTCATTCATGCCTAATCTTTTGCCCAATTCAATAAAATCGTCTTGGTGGGCATGACCCGAAATTTCTTGGCGTTCTGAATGAAAATCGTCTTTAAAAAGCCCTTTGTTCAAGGCAAAGTCGGTGTCGTCCACGTGTAAGCGGGTGTTGATGAGGTCGTAGGCTGGGCTTAAAACATAATCGCCTTTTGGGGTTTCTATCAACGAAAAATTCTTTAAATGAGCATCACCGTTGCTGAATAAGTAATTAAAAATCAACAAAGTAAGGTATTTTTCTAATTCAATTCTCCACGTTGGCACGTACGATTTTATCAGTTCGCCAATCTCTTCGTAACTGAACTCATATTTATAGTTTGCTCCAAAATTATCTTTGGTTTTTCCTGCCAAACTGGCAAAATCTTCCACGCCCCATTTTGTTCCATCGTCTTTCAAGTCGAAGCGTTTGGTGATGTAAGCAGGGGTGCCGTCCGTAAAGAAAATCAGTGCATTGGCGGCGGTACTGATTCCATACACCTGCAACGCAATTTGCATCGTAAGGTGTTCATTAGCAGGTACTTGGTCTATTTTTTTTAAATCTCTCGGAATGGGTTTTAAAATATATTCTCCTTGTTCGCCTTCTCTCGTAAGCCTTAATCGGTTCTTTTCTAAAAGCAAACTCAATTTCTCCTGCACGCCCGAAATAGAAATTCGTTTGCGGTTTTCCATGAACAACTCCGCTATTTCATCATTGGCTTGCGGTTTGAGATAAGGCAAAATATGACTCACTCGTTTATTACGAAATACTTTTCGCAAACACAAGGGGCTGTAAGTCGTAAAACCTTCTGCCAATGTCCCTGGGCAATATTTTAGGTCAATCATCATGATAAAAATTTTACGGTAATTGCTCCGATGGTGTCAAACTGGGCAGTCTTTGCCAAAAGCCCAAAATCATCGTTTTCATCAATTTTCAAAAGTAAGCACTGTAGTTTTCGATTGACACCTTCACTCAACAGATTATAGAAAAAAGGGAATAGGAAAGTACTTTGAAATACCTGCTGAGTTTTGGGAAATACCAAACTAATTGCTTGATTATCAGGCGATAAGAAGTATTTATTGTCATACTCGAAGCGGTAACGCTGTCTATTTTCTTCGGTCAGAGTACCCGCCAGAATATTATTTCGGTAAATGGCTAATTGTCGCATTTTAAGATTTAGTTTCAAAAGGTTTTTGAGTGATTAAGTAGTCCACGGTCAATAGTCGACAAGTCCACAGTAAGATAATGTGCTAATAATCAGTTACTTAGTCATTTTTAAAATTGTTGATTATATTTATCCCATTACTTAATAATAGCTGCCAGCCGAAATCCGACAGCTAAAACCCATTTTTACGAATTGTCCAGACCAATTCCATACCCAGCACTTCGGATAATTTCGTGAGGGTTTCGAGTCTTGGATTGGCTTTTCCAGACTCAAAAGATTTGATAGTGCGAAGGCCTACGCCCGATAGATCCGCCAAATATTCTTGGGTAACGCCTAATTGTTCCCGCCTGATTCGGAGTTCTTGCGATAAATTCATTAAAATCTCAATTTAATAAGGGCAATATATGGCACTTTTGGAAGATAATCAAGGAAATTGATGTAAATATTTTTCACAAAGTGCTTTATATAGCACCTTTTTGAATAAATAAGAAACTTAAACGGAAATCTTTGAACAACCACAAGCGACTGCTTTTTATTTATTCGCCAAAATGTAATTAGTTAGGCGGTCATAGCATAATTTTTATTACTGTAAGGTACTGATAATCAATATTTTATATGATATTAAACTTGAAATAATACAATCAATAAAATTGATATTTTTTTTAATAAATGGAATAATATCCTGGAAATCCGCCGATTTCGAGGGTGGATTTGGGTGAATGTTTTCTCACAATATCACTCAAAAAATTGGTCAAGATGCAGTTTTTGGGTATGCCGAAAACTAAGTTTTTTCTTACTTTCCCAATAATCTACCCAAAATTGTCTGTCGGTTAGAGTCATTATTCAAAATGCTGCCTCTTGATTTTCCTAAATTTTTATTTTCTCGAAAGCATCAACGTAGCTTTTTGTACTGGCATTGAGGATTTTTGTTTTTTTAAATTCAGCAAAAGCCTGTAAAATTTCATAAGAATAAAAAACCTTGTGTAGCGATAAAAATTGAGCGTGTAGCCTCGGTCGGCTATTATTTCGGACATCGACCACTTTTTCGTGCTTTATCTCCGAGGTCTTGTCATAGAAATGCACTTGCCGCATTTCAAACTCATTCTGCTCATTAATTCTGATTTCTTCGTGCCATGAGTGGTCTGCTCCAAAGAGATAAATATTTTTGTAGTTTTGCAGCAAAGCTACGTAAATGCACACCGCCATAACGTTTTGGCATTGCGGCGTACCTAAGTTTTGTTTGAAAAACCAGTGACGAAAAAAGGCAAACCCTCGCACGATGGTATAATTAAAGAAGCAGACTTCGATATTGGGTTTGTGTTGCTTTAACTGACGAACGATAAAAGCGTTGCGGCTACGGGTTGGCACAAAAAAACGCATTTTCCAGTCGGTGAAGCTTAGTATTGCTTCGAGGGTTTGTTTGATGTCTTGCCGAGCGTCATTTTCGGGACTAAACATATAAAACGCAGGGTCTAAAATCACGTAGTTCTGTGGTTTTATTTGAGCATAGACTGGTGACGAAGCAAAATTATTGACGCAGTAAGTATCAGTTTCCGTCAAGAAATTAAGGTTATCGGCCAGCGTTTGGTTGAGCGATGGGCCATTACCCAAAATGGAGGCATTGTTTTTTTTGTTTGAAAATTTGGGTAAATTAAATTTTGATAATAGTAAAACCTTCATCACCGAAATAGTCGATTGAAGAATGTTTTCAAAAAAAATACCCGTTTTTATATAATAGTCAAACCACATTTTTCTATTTATTTACTAAAAAAAATCCCGAAAGTACCAAAAATTTCGGGAAGTCAATGTATCAAACTTCGCTATTTTTCTTGTTTCTAAACTCAATCACTAATGCACCAGCCACAATTAAAACCAGCAAAATGGAAGCCACCAAGTCGATTTTGGCACCAACGATTACCGATTTGGGTTGAAATTTGAATTCAATCTTGCGTTTTCCTGCGGGAATGGTCATCGCTCGCAGCACGTAGTTTGCTCTAAAATGCGGAGCTTCTTGCCCATCAACGAATGACTTCCAGTCTTCGTTGCCACGGTAAAATATTTCGGAAAAAATCGCAACCTGACTCGTGGCGGAGTTCGATTCGTAACTCAGATGATTGGGCTTGTACTCGGTCAGTTTGATACTTGCCGTTGAGTCTTGCCTTGTATTATTGAGATACTGCTTGTAACGCTCATCAACGTAGGCCACGGCTTGGGGATTAAAAATACCACCTACCGCCTTGATTTCTTCATCGGCATTTTTAACGGTTTTTACCTCACCCACAAACCACGCATTGCCCAAGGCATCGGGGTTTTGTTGAGCCACAGGGTTACCGTCTTGCCCCGCCGTGATGAAATATTTGGTGTTCAACATATTAAAAATCGACAGATTATACTTGCCATCTTTGGTCATGGCGTTGTCGTATAACTCTTGGATTCGCTTCAACTTGGCTCCGTGATAGCCACCCACTGATTTATGAAAATAAGAGGCCTTAGCATCGGCAAAGAAACCTTGATTGGTTGCCATATCGACAACCTTGAAATTAGGGTCTTTGTCCTGCATAATCTGCTCATCGGCAGGCGATGGATTGAAACTTTCGGCTACTCGTGTTTTGGTCTGAAAATCATCGTTATTAAAATATCGTTTATCAATCAGAGCAAGATCAAGAGCAGCCAAAACGCCCAAAATTGCCACAAAAACCGTAGTTTTGAGTTTGTTTGTGGTATATGCCCAAATCAAACCCGCCGAAAGAAGCAACAAGAAAACCGAACGTAACAAATCACCCGTCACCATCGATTGACGGTCATCGATAAGCGAAGCCGAAAAGGCATTGGCAAACTCCTGCCCGTTCGATTCGGCCATACCTTTGAGCATTTCAACATCACGAACCGATTGAAAATCAAGAGCAAAATAGCCCACCAAAATCAGCAATAGCAAACTTCCAAGGCTATACATCAATGGCTTTTTCAAATCATTGAAACTCAATTTATCGGTAATGATTTTATTAACGCCCAGCATCGCTCCCAGCACAAAACACAGGTGCATGAGGGTTACAATCATTTTGCTATCTCTGAATTTGTTATAAAACGGAAAATAATCAAACATAAAGTAATTAAAACCATTAAAACTACTTCCCCATGAGATAAATAGAAACAAAATAGAGGTCAAAATCAGCACGTAACGCAAACCATCTCGAATGATAATTAGCCCCAAGATGAACAAAAACAAGATGATGATTCCCGAATAATTTGGCCCCGAAACGTAGGATTGCGGCCCAAAATAAAGTGGCAAATTTGAGCTAAATTGTGCCGCCGTGACCGCATCAACACCCTTACCGATGAGCATTTTATAGGTTTCGGATTTTTCACCCAAATTGCCCGACGATGCCCCACCAACAAAGTTTGGAGCGAGTAAGGTCAGCGTTTCGATTTGCCCTGGGCTGTACGAAAAAGCATAATCCCGACTCAGGCCATCGGCCGATTGATTGAGATTTCCGAGGGTAAGCTCCGACTTGCCACGGGTGGTTTCCTTTGAATAAACATAATTATTCCATAGGTGCATGCTCTGTGTGCCGAGTCCGACGGCCAAACCAATTAATACTACGCCGTAGGCTTTCAGAAGTCCCGAGAAGTTGCCTTTCTTGACGTGCAAATAACTTTCAAAAAGTACGTAGATTCCCAGCAAAAAGAATAAATAATAGGTAATTTGGGGGTGATTAGCGTACATTTCCATAGCCATGAAGAAGGTCGTCATAGCAAGACCGATGATGTAACGCCCTCTGAAAACGGCGATAAACGAGGCCAAAACTGCGGGTGCGAAAGCAATCGCAATAATTTTGGAAACGTGACCCGCTTCAAGAAAAAGCAGGTTATAGGTATTAAAAGCGTAAGCAACCGAACCAAAAAAGCCGAGCCAATTATTGATTTTCAGTACTCGCATCAGCACAAAAAAGCCCAACATCAGTAGTATCAGCACATTGGCGGGCGATGGAATGAGATTGATATAAAACGAGCCGATTTTGGTCGAAAGGCTATTTTCATAGTCACCCGCCACCATGTAAGCGGGCATTCCGCCAAACATTGAGTTGGTCCACCAAGCCCATTCGCCCGTTTGTTTGTGAAAATCATTGATTTCTTTTGCCGAGGCGGCCGCCATTTGGGTATCGTGCATGGCGAGGCGTTTGCCTTGTAGTAGTGGCGAAGCGTAAATAAAGCTAACAACTACAAAACCTACAATGGCAATGAGATGAGGAATGTATTTTTTGAACATTGATTTGTGAATAATTATATAATGGTTTTGATTTTTGTGTGCCGTGCTATTGTCTGTGTCTTCACAAACGACAACTGTGACCATGTTTGTTGTCTGTGAGAACACAGACAACGGCGTATAATACTGCAAAGAACGCAAAGAAAATTTATTTAAGACACCACAAGACCGAAAATCTTTGCGAACTTTGCCTCGGAAAGTCCACGGTCAATAGTTAATCCTCCACGGAACTGTTAGATTATTCAAGTTTAAATCTAAGTTTTTCAAAAATCATGCTACTATTCAATATCACATTCAACGTCGAAAGCCGCATCAGTGAGCAATGGCTCAAATGGATGAAATCAAATTTTGTACCGCTCGCAATGGACACCAAACTTCCGAAGGATATAAAGGTACTGCGGCTACTCAACGAAAAAGAAAACGAAGACCGAACGTATGCATTTCAGCTTTATTTCAAGACTATGGAGGATTTTATGGCTTTTGAGATGCAACACCGTGAACGCATTTCGGACAGGTATTTAATGCTTTTCAGAGGAAAAATCGTGGAGTTTACTACGCTACTTCAAGAAGTTTGACTTATTTTTTCGTCCTCCTTGATTTCGAACCGTGTAGGTAAATGTCAGCAAGAAATACCTGCTAATTGCATTTGAACGGTCAATTTCAAAGAAATTTTCGTCCGACCTTTGCGAAAGATAGACATTTCGTTTGAATACATCTTGCACCGAAAGCATGAGTTCGCCTCGGTTATTTTTCAAGAAAAGATGCTTTACTGCTACATTCAAAATCGGAATCGGCGGCAGGTTGGTTGTTAAGCGAGAACTTTGGTAATACGTATAATCAAAATCGGCGGCGAGGGTAATTTCTTTGGTAACTTTCCAACGTAAGTCGGTGGTATTTTTAAAAACTGAAAACGTCTGGTTAAATTCCTTATTGACCGAATACTCGATAAACGATTTTTGGTAATTAGTATTGAACACAAAATTAATTTTATCGGTCAGATAAGTTATCTTAAAATCACCACGGTACTGGTTTTGGGTGTTTAGGTTATTTACGCCATTGACCAAGCTATTGCCCTGCGAAACCAAATATCGGGGACTCAGATTGAGCCTAAGTTTATTTTTTTGCTTACCCACCGCAAAGCTATAATTTATACCAATATTCGCATTCCAGCGGTAAGGCAAATTGACGGGCTGCGTCGTTCGGACGAGCGTTTCGCTGACCGTTTGGGCATAACTGATAGCGTTCTGGGTATAATTTATATTGCCGTTTATGCCAAAATTCGTAAAAGTTTTTGCGTTAAAAACATTTTTATTCATAAGCAAACGATGGGTATATTCGGGTTTAAGATTGGGGTTTCCGAGGGTGATATTCTGCGGATTATTATTGATCGTGATAGGTTGTAAATCTCGGACGGACGGCTCATTAACGGCCGTATTGTACTCAAAAGTTGTGCTATTACTCTTTACTCTCCCTTTTTCTTTGCCCTTCTCTTTACTGGCATCTTTGCGAAACGAATACCGCAACGACGGCAAAATATTCTGAAACGACCGCTCCAAGGCGTTATCAATACCTCGTTTGAGGATACTTTCCAAAACTGATTTTTGGTAAAAAACGCCCACCGTAAAGGTTTTTTCCTTGGTTTCGTTATTGATTTTAAAACCAATTTGCTGAAAATTAAAATTACTATTGAAAGCATTACTCAATTTGGCATTGGCAATCGAACTACCATTGACAATATCCCAGACCCGAAAATCGGAGCGATTGAGATTCTGCTGGTAGGCATAATTGGCCTCAAAAGTGCCGTTTTTGCTCAAAGGCTCCGTAAAAGCCACTTGTAATCGGCGGTTTTGCTGTGAGGTTTGTCGGTCATTTTCTTGATTAATGACTCGTTCCACCAGCACGCCATTGTTTTGATTTTGATTAATCGTATTGGTCGAGTCGTTGTTTTTATCTTGGTTAAAATTCAAAACGCCATTCAAACTAATCGTCCGTCGGGGCAAACCAAAACGATGCCGCAACAAAATACTATTGTTGAAACTAAGCCCTTGCGAATGGTTGAAAACTTTTCGGTTAGCGTTATTTTCAACCGAATTTCCTGCCGTAGTGGTATTAATCTTTGATAAACTGCTCGACAAAGCATCGCCCAAAACGGTATTCACACCCGTAATAAACTTGATGTTGTTACGTTCGTTAAATTGGTGCGTTAGGGTGGCATTGAAGCGGTGATTTTGGTTATCACGATTTTGGCGGGTATTTTGGTCAGTATTGATGGTTTTGGCGGGTAAAAAACTCTGCCGAAGCAAGTTTCTGACCAAATCGGTATGGCTGGCGTTGAAGAAATAGCTGCTCTGCAATGATGATTTTATGGCGTACTGATTGTTAAAATTGAACCCCGCTCCTTCGGTAGTGATAATCCCTGGGCGTTTGCCAACAACAATCGGCAGATTTACGGTAGCCGAACCTCCGCCACCATTACCACCTCCGCCACCCCGATTCGACTGCGTATTTAGGCTCGAAAAATTACTCGCATCTTGTGGCGTAAAACTCTGCTGATTAAGGTTATTGAACAACCCAATGATCGAAAACTGCTTACTCGGACTAAAACGACTCACCGAAGTTTTGGCATTATAATACCCCTCGGTGCTTCCCAATGGCGGAACTCCCGCCGCCGAAACAAAGCCTATTGTGCCTTTTTTGTGGGTGTTTTTGAGGGTGACATTAACCACCATTTCTCGCTCGCCATCATCAACGCCCGAAAATTCGGCTTGGTCAGTCTTTTTTTCAATCACCTGAATCTTGTCTATGGCTTCGGCTGGCAGGTTTTTGAGGGCTAATTGGGGGTCATTTCCGAAAAACTCTTTGCCATCAACGTATATTTTTCTGACTACCTTATTTTGAGTTTTTATGCTACCGTTTTCGTCAATTTCGAGAGCAGGAACTTTCTTTAAGAGATCTTCGAGGTTGTCGTTTTGTTGAGATTTCAAGACACTGGCATCAAACTCGAGGGTATCTTTTTTTATAGCGATGGGTTCTTTATTACCCACCACAACTACTTCGTTCAAGATATTTTCGGCACTTTTAATGCCTATTTTACCAACATCGATTGTTTCTTGTTTATCAAAAACCACTAATTGAAAAGCTGAAATATAGCCCACGACCGAAATTTTTAATAGATAATCTTGGCGAACTAAATTCTGAAAGGTAAAGCTGCCATCTTCTCCCGAAAGTTGATTGCCAACAACGCTCGAATCTTTTGGATTTAAGAGATTAACCGTTGCGAAAGGCATCGCTTGATTTTCTTCGCCCATGATACTACCTTTAATCAAGAGTTTCCGCTGTGCCGATGCCAGAAACGAAAAAAACAAGAAATATAAGAATAGTGTTTTTTTTACGAATGTTGGCATATTGAAGCTATTTTTTGGTAGTAATAAATGTAATAGAAATTATACGTAACTGAAAGTTTACTCCACAACTACACATATCTCTTCCATTTAAAATAAATCCATAATACCACGGTTAGCCCAACCATGCCGCCGAGGGTATAAAAATAACCATTAGTCAGGCGGAGTTCGGGCATATTATCGAAATTCATGCCGTAAATACCCGCAATGAAGGTCAGAGGCATGAAAATAGCCGTAAAAACGGTCAGGGTTTTCATGACCGAATTCATTTTATTGCTCAGACTCGTGAGATAAATATTTTGGATGTTTTCAATCATTTCTCGGTAGCTTTCGATGGTTTCGAGGGTTTGCAGCACGTGGTCATACACATCACGCAAATAGACAATAGTACTGGCGTGAATCAACTCGGAGTTTTCACGGGAAATCGAACCGAAAATATCCCGCAGAGGCAGCACGGCTTTCCGAATTTGCATCAATTCTCGGCGAAGTTCGTAAAGATTTTTCTGATCATCTTTGTGCGGATTTTCAATGATTTTTATTTCTAATTCTTCTAATTTTTCACTAAATTTTTCAAGAATCACGAAATAATTATCAACAATCAAATCGCAGAGTGAGTAAAATAAATAATCGGCTTTTCCCTTGCGGGTTTTGCCGACTGATGCCTTCAATCGGGCAAAAATCGGGGCAAAAACATCAGTTTTCTGCATTTCTTGAAACGAAATCAAGTAATCTCGACCCAAAAGCAAGGCCACGTGTTCAGATTCGGTTTCGTCACAGGCGGCATTGACTTGCAGCATTTTCAGGATTATAAAAATATGTTGCTCGCCAAAATGCTCTAATTTTGGCTTTTGCTCGGTGTTTAGCACATCTTCGAGCAACAACGGGTGTAGTTGGTAGTGTTTGCCAATATTTTCGATGATATTGGCTTCATGTACGCCATCAACATCAAGCCAAGTAACGTGATTTTCATTAAATGTCGGGCGGCATTCATTGACCGATTTGATTACTTTTTCTTCAAAAATCGACTCATTAAACGTGATAAGTTTCACGACCGTATCCACGGGTACATCACGCCCCACGTAGGCCAAAGTACCAGGCGAAGTGAAGGCTTTTTTCTCGACGTATTTTCTTGATTTGTGGTGATGCCTTGCCATTATCTATTCTTTATTTTCCAAAAACTGTTTATTGAAATTCAACAAGAAAACCTCTTTTACTCCCCTCGTAATGGCCGTATAAAGCCACCGAATAAAATCGTTATCTACTTGACTATCAGGTAGATAGCCTTGATCAACAAACACTGCGTCCCACTGCCCGCCCTGTGATTTGTGGCAAGTAAGGGCATACGCAAACTTGACTTGGAGGGCATTGAGATAAGCATCTTTTTTGAGTAAATCTTGGCGTTCTTTTTTTGATTTTGTCCAAAAATAATCTTTCACCACACTCTCATAAAGCTGCTTATTTTCGTCACTCGAAAGCGTGGGAGCATTTGAATAAAGGGTGTTCAAGATTATCTTACAATCAAACTCTTCCTCGTCAGGATAATCGACCAATTTGAGCGTAACATTAGCAAACCGCAGTCCGTGCATTTCTTCCTCCCGCCTGATTTTGATGACTTCCACAAAGTCACCGTTGGCAATAAAACCTGCCTTCGAGTCTTCGCTGAGGGTCGTATAATTATTGCGAACCACCATGAGCATATCGCCCGAATCGAGTTCGTTTTCGGAATAATTAATGGCCGATCGAATAAAGCGATTGTACTGAACGGCATTCTTGTTGGAGCGAGTAATGATGGTCGTGTTTTCTCGCCCGTACTTATCGTAAGCGTACCGAATACCATCTTCGAGCCGCTCACTCGTCATGCGATAAAAATCTTTAAATTTGCTCGTAACTAACTGAATATGAGGCTCTTCGGCGGTGAGTTGCTTCCGTAATTCGGTGGCATTGGTCAGTATTCCTGAGCCTTCGCCCTGCCGCATAACTTCGGTCAGAACGTGTTCGGTGATAGTGGCATGGTACCTATTTTGCAGATGTTCGGCACTCAAAGCGGGGCTAACAATCATGCCCACGGGCGGCAATTGGGCCTCATCGCCAATCAAGAGTAGCTTATTGGTTTCTTGCTCAAAAACAAAATCAAGTAGGTCATGCAGTACGCTATTTGTACCAAAATCCCGCTCGTCCGAAATCATTGAGGCCTCATCTACAATGTAAACTGTACCCTCTTGGGGATTCTTCATGCGTTCAAAAACCAAGGCTCCCGTGTAGGCATTTTCGACCTGCCGATAGATTTTTTTATGAATCGTAAAAGCCGTTCGCTTCGAGTAGTTCGACATCACCTTGGCGGCTCGCCCAGTGGGAGCAAGCAGTACGGTTTTGTAGCCAAATTCCTTCAAAACCTTGATGAGCGTACCCACAAAAGTCGTTTTTCCCGTACCTGCGTAACCTTTGAGCAGGAAAGTATCCCGAAATCGCTCCTCGTCCAGAATAAATTCGTCCATGAGCGTAAAGAGTTTTGCTTGCCCAAAAGTAGGCGTAAACGGAAATTTTTTAAGAAATCGTTCGGAAGGTTTTATGTTTTCGTCTAAGACCATTTTTTGTTTATAAAAATCGGGATACCGAGCTTACAGTTTTATTTTGTACGTACGAGAGCTGATTTATTTACAGCGTAATAGTCATGTAATATACTGATAATCAGCACGCTGCATTCTTAATTTTCAATTATTCATCAGCACCTCCATCATACACACTACATCATACATCACACAGAATCTCCTGTATCTAACCGCAAAATAAGGCTTTAAATTTAAAAAACATTCAAGAATCAGTAAAACACTCATTTTTGATTGCTTATATT
>JANNEN010000220.1:0-7020 GCA_031378715.1 Emticicia sp. | reverse complement strand
AGGCACTACCTTTCAGATTGCTCAATGTTTCGTAAACATCGGCGGCATTTTCTTGGTGAAGCTGCTCCTTGGTTAATGACGAATCAAAGATTTTTTTGCTGTAATGTTTGATATAATTGCCACCAACTTTCACGCCTGCCTTGGCAAACTGGGTAGCACGGGCAACTTTCGATGTGGGGATACTTTCTTGTGAGTTCATAATTTTGTAGAGCAAGTTTCCGACTTGCTTGTTATTTGTGGACAAGTTAAAAACTTGTTTTACTTTCTATTCTGGAAAATAAATTTTCCTAAATCAAACAACGAATCAAGTGGCGAACGACCCAGTAAATCAAAAACCGTATTAACCGTTTTCTCAATCATGGTGTCAGTTTTCTCGAAAGATTTGCTGGTATCTTTCACCCAAAAATCAAGGATATACATTGCCTTTGTCCAAAAAATATTAGGGTAACTTTGCATCAACTGCGGAATTGCTCGTTGCTCAACTTCACGGGTTTCGCGGGCTTCCATCAGCAATTCGTTGGCATAATCGTAGAACGATGCCTTAAAATCAACTAATTGAGCATTGCGTTTTGTGTAGATTGGCTTCTGAAATCCTTCATAAGACTTCAAAATGTAACTACGGTTTTTCTTCAAAACCTCAACCCAAGTGTAGAGAAACGCTAATAGTTTCTCCCGAACAGAATAATTTTGATAAACCTCTTCACTTTCGGCCGAAGCACGTGCTTCTACAAAAAGTGCTTTCCAAATTTCACTTTCTATCTGCGGAAAAGACGTGTACTCTTCGTAAAAAGCCTCTTCTTTTATCTTTAATTTCTTACAAAAAGCATACACCGATTCGGGCTGCTTGCCATTATCAAGCACATACTCGGTGTAGGCTTGTCTTATTTTTTCTTGTGTCATTTATTAGTCAATAATCTATCGACGATAGACGATAGCTTCTTATCCTTGATGGGCTATCGACCACCGTCTGTGGTCTAATTAAAATATCTTTGATACCAAAACCGATGTTGTATTATATACTTTCAACAAATTTTTGGGGATATTTGTTTCGGCAATGCCCAGCATTTGTGCATATTTTTCACCAAGTAAAAATCTTGATTGTTCTTGGAGCAAATCAGCAATGAGATTATTTGGAGCGAAGTTTCTGATTACCGCTATCAGCGATGCCGTAAGTGCTTGACTTTCAGTCGATTGCCTAAATTGTCGTTGCCCGATAAGGTTATCAATCTTTGCAGCATCTTTATAATTTTCGGGTAGAATTTCGTGTTTTATGCCCAATAAAAAACCAATTACATTCCAAGTATTGAGGTATGCCTTTTCGTAAGATTCATCAACGGTATGCCCTATTTTTTTCATACCCCGTAACACAATGAGCGAAAAAGCGAGATTTGTACCGAGCATATCCTCTTGGTTGATAGGCTGTCCCCAAACCAAATCCCAGCGGTTGCTATGAAGCGTAAAATAGCGAATAGCGGCGTGTAAAAGCCTGACTTTCAGACAGATAGCAAAAACTCGCTGCTCCGACCAACTATCATAGCTCATCACGGCTTTCAAGAAATTGCCCGTTTCGAGGAGGCGTTTGTAGGTATCGTTTCGGATTCGCTCCGAGAGGTACAAGACCTTCGCTCCGTCGGCACCTAAATAGCAATAGGGCAGCGAGTAAAGCCCCAAAATTAAGCCAATGTTTTGCTGATTATTTTTGTAAAAATCGGTTGCCCGAATGAGTTGTTTTTTATCAAAAAAGGTTGGAAAAACGCTGTTTTCAGAAAGAAAGTTTTGAAGAATTTGGGGTTGATTCTGAAAGCTAAGTTGCTGATAATCAGACAAGAACGGCATTAATTGACGAATATAACCAATGCCCTCTACTTCAACGAGCTGTTGTATGACTTGGTCGGCGGGAAAATCGCCGAGAGTGCGGTGTTGAACTAAAACTGGAGCATTAATCATAAAAGTATTTTCTATGCTCAGTCAACTGTTTGATAGCCCAAAGTGTTCGATTTTATGGGTAATAATTTTATTCCGACCAAACTACATACAAATAGTGTATGCCCCGCCAAAAAGGCCAAACGGTGTATCACTTCAACAAACCAACGGAAATCATTAATGAGAATTTTGCCAAAAACTAACGACATTATTATCAGTCCATAACCAAGATATTGCTGCCCAAATAGCTCGAAATTATTACTTTGGAGCGAAATAAAAAGTAAAATCAAACCAGACTGTACCGCCACAATGTACGAAAGTAAACTATTGGAGTCATCAATAAGTAACCGCACGATGACCAATATTGTAATATAACAAATACCCCATCGGAGAAGTCTTTTGGAAAAAACAATCCTATTTTTGATTTGTTGGTACAGAAGATAAACAAAGATAAAGTTTTTGACAATAATGAGTGTGATGACTGTTGAAGCGTAAATCGACCCAAATCTGTAAAAAAGGTGTTCGCAGATAGCCGCTACCAGTAAAGCAGCTAATACCAATAGTTGTTGCTTGATTGATTGTATTTTTTTGAAAACAAACAAATACATCAAAACCACTTGAAAAGGTCGAAGCCAAATGCTTATTTCTTGACCTTTGGTAGTACAATGATACAAATCTAAAATTAGCAACAGCACAAAAATCAGTAGTATTGGCTTTTTCATAATATTTTAGAAGGGTTTTCTTAGGCTATGGTATGTAAAAATAGTACTCCGTAAACTTAATTGCAACAAAACTGCAATAAACTTTGTAAATAATTTAAAATTTACGCAAAAAAAAAGTTTCTCAATTTCTCGCACGATTTTTGATGTAAGAATAATTTAGTCATTTATTTCGTTTGATTAATGTCAGTGACTCATCAAATTAGTATTTCAGAAATGTTTCCTATACAGCCAAAATATATCATTGTACTTAGCATTTTATTGGTATTCTCGCTGCTATCCTGCAACGATAATGAAATAAGACTTTTGAAAGAAAAAGAAATTATACCAAAGCAATGCTACCTCAAAAATGCTGACCTCGGCTACGGAACTATTTATAATTTAGGATATGATAAAGCAAATCTACTCACAACGATTGGTGGATTTCCAGACTTTGATATGATTACCTACCAAAGCGGGCTACCAGTGAAGGCCATTAGTTCGTTCGATAAAAGATATTACATAAGCTACGAATACGATGCAAAGGGGGCTTTATCTGTAATTAATTTTGGCGGAATCGATGGCAATAAAAAACCTTTTGAGTACAAGAGTAAGGTTTACACCAATACAAAAAAACAAATCGAAAGAATAGACTTAGTCTTACCCGTGTTTGACGAAACACAGGTGACCAAGATTGAATATGATGCCAACAGCAACATCAAGAAAGTTATGGTCGTCGAAAACGGCAAAAACAAAACAATCATCGAAAACCTTACTTTTGATGACAAAAAAACACCTTACATCAATACTCCTTTGGGCAATGTGATGGCATATTTTACAGTCTATACCGCCATAGCAGGTGGAGAAAATACAACTTATTTTCATAACAAAAACAATATCGTTTCTGCTAAAGTTTACACCGAAAGCGGGGAGGTAAATTTTACCTACAAATACGATTACGATGAAAACGATTACCCAACGAAAGCAAAAGTAACCAGAAAAACCAAAGGAAAAGAAGAATCACACCAAGAAAACTACACCTATATTTGTAAATGATACTTTGATTCAGAAGGTTAATCAAAAATGTAATAATCTGATAATCAGTCGCTTACTGAATATTCACAAAACTTTCAGCACTTTAAACCGCATAATCCAGCAAAATTCTCTACCTTTGTATCCCGTAATCAAAGACAACAAACTCATGTCAGTAAACGGGAATAACGGTTCGCCGTCCGCACGTAATCCAAAGTATATTTTCGTCACAGGTGGCGTCACATCTTCCCTCGGAAAAGGAATCATTGCCTCCTCGCTTGCCAAATTGTTGCAAGCCAGAGGACTATCAGTAACGATTCAAAAATTTGACCCTTACATCAATATCGACCCAGGCACACTCAACCCTTATGAGCATGGCGAATGTTACGTAACCGATGACGGAGCCGAAACCGACCTCGATTTGGGTCATTATGAGCGTTTCTTGAATGTACCAACTTCCCAAGCCAACAACGTAACCACGGGACGAATCTATAATAATGTCATTACGAACGAACGTAAGGGCAATTATCTGGGAAAAACCGTGCAGGTAATTCCGCATATTACGGACGAAATCAAGCGAAATATCTTGCAACTCGGCGAAACGGGCAACTTCGACATCATCATCACCGAACTCGGTGGCTGCGTGGGCGACATCGAATCGCTGCCCTTCGTGGAGGCCGTGCGGCAGCTAAAATGGGATTTGGGTTCGGATAATTTACTGACGATTCACCTTACGCTTATCCCCTATTTGGCTTCGGCGGGCGAACTAAAAACCAAACCAACACAACACTCCGTAAAGATGCTCCAAGAGTCGGGCGTACAACCTGATATAATCGTTTGCCGTACCGAACACCCGCTGCCCGTTGAAATTCGTCGAAAAATTGCACTTTTTTGTAATGTTGAGCAAAACTCGGTCATTGAGGCCATGGACGCTGAAACGATTTACGACGTGCCGTTGTTGATGCAAAAAGAACGCCTTGACCAGCGAGTGCTGTATATGCTTGATATATATAATGATCAAGATGCCGACATGGAAGCATGGAAAGGTTTTTTGAATAGATTTAAAAACCCTGTTGAACATATAAAAATCGGTTTGGTTGGCAAATATATTGAATTAAAAGACGCTTATAAATCAATCATTGAGTCGTTTATTCATGCGGGAGCAGCCAATAAATGCAAAGTTACGCTCGAATGGATTCACTCCGAAAGTTTGGAAGTTGATGATATTGCCTCAAAATTTGCGGGATTAGATGGCGTACTCGTAGCTCCAGGATTTGGTGAGCGTGGCATCGAAGGCAAAATAGCGGCCGTTCGTTATGTACGAGAAAACAATATTCCGTTTTTTGGCATCTGCCTCGGAATGCAAATGGCGTGCATCGAATTTGCCCGAAATGTAATCGGATTAAGCGAGGCCCACTCAACCGAGATGTATCCCGAAACCAAATTTCCCGTCATTGACTTGATGGAAGAACAAAAAACCGTGACCAACAAAGGAGGTACGATGCGTTTGGGAGCCTACGGTTGTAAAGTAAAAGACAAAACCTTGGCTCGCAAAATCTATGGCAAAGCCAATATCAGCGAGCGTCACCGCCACCGTTGGGAGTTTAACAATAAATATTTGGCCGATTACGAAGCCGCAGGAATGGTGATTTCGGGAATAAATCAAGAAAGCGGTTTAGTCGAAATCGTGGAGCTGCCCAACCACCCCTATTTTATTGGTGTGCAGTTTCACCCCGAACTAAAAAGTACGGTAATGAACCCTCACCCATTATTCGTAAATTTTGTGCGGGCGGCCATTGAATACTCGACAGCCAAAAAATAGTCATTAGGATTTACAGCGAATCTTTGCGAATTTTGCAGTGAAAATAGATTTTTATAACCTACACTCCATGGTGTAAATATTATAAAAATTAAAAATTCGGCCTCAAAACCGACTTAAAAACAGTTTTTTTTACGTATTTAAAAAATTTAATGGAAAAATTAGTAGATAAAAATCAGCTTATAGGTATTATCCTGCTGATGTGTATGTGGGGCGGATATATGTATTTCATGCCCAAAAACGCTCCCGAGACTCCCGCCCAAGTAGCACCCAAAGCCGCTACCAAAGTAGCGACTATCAAAAATAGTCTAATGGATTCCTCAATAGTAAAAGCAACTTTTGGTGATTTTGCCGCCTTCGCAACGGGAACACCGCAAGATATTGTGGTAGAAAACAAAGACACAAGATTTACGTTCAACACCTTGGGAGGCTCAATAAAAGAGGTAGTATTGAAAAACTTTTCAACCTACGGAGATTTCAAGGCGGGAAATAAAAAAGCGATGGTGCTTTTTGATGACAAAAACGCCACCATGAATCTCGAAGTACAAACCAGCAAAGGCAAAATTGACCTTAAAAAGTTGTACTTCAATTCAGAAAGTTCATCAACCGTTCTGAAAGAAGGCGATTCGACAAAAGTGACTTTTAGATTAATTGTTGGTCAAAACCAGTATATTGATCAAGTTTATACCATCAAAGGTACGGGTTTTACCGTTGATTATGACCTAAACTTTGTCAATACTGATGGTTTGATTCAAAACCAACCCGTGCGGTTTTACTGGCAAGAAAACCTAAAAGTCTTAGAACACGACATTGAGGAAAACCGTAAATCGGCACAAATAAATTACTGGAACGCCAAAGAAGATGATTTCGATGATTTGGGTGCCAATGCTACGGGCAATGCCGACTTAGCCGTTGAAGATCCAATTAGATGGTATTCGTTCAAACAAAAATATTTTGTATCGGGTTTTGTGGCTAAAAACCAGTCAATGACCGCCGCAAAATTAAATTTGGTAACACCCGAAAACGATCAAAATATTGTAAAAACCGTTTCGGTTGATGCTAACTTAGCAATAGCTGACTTGAAAAATAGTAAAGGTAATTTTCGCTTTTATTTCGGTCCAAACGATTACGATATTGTCAAAACTGTTACCGAGGGCTTTCACCGAAATATCAATTTGGGCTATGACTTCGTGAAGCCGATTAACCGTTTTGTGTTTGTGCCTTTGTTCAAACTCGCTGAATCATTCATCGGAAACTATGGCTTGCTGATAATCGTGGTTGTGTTGGTATTGAAAACTTTGCTTACGCCGCTGATTTATAAATCATACATTTCTTCCGCAAAAATGCGGATTATGGCACCCGAACTGGCCATTATCAAAGAAAAAGTAGGCGATGATCAAGTAAAGATGCAGCAAGAACAAATGAAACTTTACCAACAAGTGGGCGTAAACCCGTTGAGTGGTTGTGTGCCGATGTTGCTCCAAATGCCGATTTTGATGTCCGTGTTTTTCTTGTTTCCGACGATGATTATGTTTCGTCAGAAAAATT
>JANNEN010000192.1:0-1853 GCA_031378715.1 Emticicia sp. | reverse complement strand
AATTTTTGAGATTCTATCCCAGCATATTGTCGTGTGTCTTTTTTGGTAAGTCGGCGATAATGTAATTTCATTAATCCTTCGGTTTTATCATCATAAAAAATATTCATAACCCAAAATTAAAACAATATTAAACGTGTAAGTTATTTAATTTCATTTCCTAACAAGGTTGGGACTAATAAAAAAATAAACAAAAAAAGAGACAAGGCATTGCCCTGTCTCTAAAATTTTGTTTACACCCGATTTTGGAAAATTGGGTTACAAACTCACTGCAGTCCGCTGAATAAATGCTGTCAAATCAGCTCCTGTAAGCATATTTTGTGACAATAATGCCAAATCATATACTTGCTTCGCTAACTTCTTTTGCTCTTCGGCATCCGCTGTTTTCAAGATTTTATCAATCGTGGAGTGGTTCGCATTCACCGACACGATGTAGTTATTTGGCATATTTCCAAACATACTCATGCCGCCTCCGCCACCGTTGCGAGACATATCCGCCATTCTACGCATAAATTCGTTTTGGGTAATCACGGCTGGCAATTCATCCACTGGCATAGCTTCCAAATTTACTACCTTCGTAGTGTCATTTATTACCGTATCAAAAATCTTTTTCACCGTTTCTTTATCCGTTTCTGAAAGCACCGACTCTAAGGCAATTCCTTTGTCAATCAATTTCTCAACCGTATCAGCATCCACACGTTTCAAATTAGTTTTCACCAATTTTTGTTCCAACATATTGATAAAATGACTATCCAAAACTGTATCTAATTTCAAGACATCGTAACCCCGTTTCTTGGCAGATTGAATAAAACCATCTTGTCCTTTTACGTCATTTGTGTATAGATAAGTTACGTTTTCGTCCTTATCCGTTTGATTGGCTTGCACTGATTCTGCGTATTCATTCAAGGTAAAGTACTTACCATCAACGTTTTGCAATAAACAATAATCTTTGGCACGCTCGTAGAATTTATCATCCGAAATCATTCCGTATTTGACAAAAATACCGATATTTTCAAATTTCGCCTCAAATCCTTCACGGTCAGACTTGAATAAATCACCTAATTTATCCGCAACTTTTTTGGTGATGTACGAATTAATCTTCTTCACATTGCCATCCGCTTGCAAGAAACTTCTTGAAACGTTCAGTGGAATATCGGGCGAATCAATCACCCCGTGCAACAACATCAAGAACTCAGGAACCACGTCTTTTACTTCGTCAGTAATAAAAACTTGGCGACTGTATAATTGTATTTTTTCACGTTGAAGTTGTAATTCATTTTTCACTTTCGGGAAGTATAAAATCCCCGTTAAGTTGAATGGATAATCAACATTTAAGTGAATCCAGAATAATGGTTTTTCGGAATATGGATATAATTCTTCGTAGAATTTCAAGTAATCTTCATCCGCTAAATCAGAAGGCGATTTTGTCCAGATTGGAGCGGGATTATTGATAATTTTAGCCTCTTCGCCTACGCCAAATTCAATCTCAATTGGAAGGAATTTACAGTATTTATCCAGTACTTGCTTGATTCTGAACTCTTCCAAGAATTCCAAAGAGTCTTCGGCAATGTGCAGAATAATATCTGAACCACGACCTTCACGGGTTGCTTCTGTGATTTCAAACTCAGTTGAACCATCACAAGTCCACATCACGACATCCGTATTTTCTTGGTACGATTGTGAAATAATATCTACTCTTTCAGCCACCATAAAGGCAGAATAAAAGCCCAAACCGAAGTGTCCGATAATGGCTTTTTCGTCCCCTTTATCTTTGTACTTTTCCACGAATTCAGTTGCTCCCGAAAACGCAATTTGGTTAATATATTTTTTGATTTCCTCGGCAGTCATACCCAGAC
>JANNEN010000137.1:0-10655 GCA_031378715.1 Emticicia sp. | reverse complement strand
ATCAATGGTTTTCATGATACGGCCAATGCCGTTGCAACCGTAATCTATACCAATTCGCTCAAACCAACTCAGGCCGTAGTTTGGTCGGGAGTTATCAACTTCATTGGTGTCGTTACTGGTGGTGTTGGTGTCGGTATGAGTATCATTAATTTGTTACCAGTAGAACTCCTAATTGACCAAAATGTTTACCACAGTATCGCCATGGTGCTTGCCTTGCTATTTAGTGCCATTATTTGGAACTTTGGCACGTGGTATTTTGGTATTCCTGCGTCAAGCTCGCATACGCTCATCGGGGCGATTTTGGGCGTTGGCTTGGGCTTTGCGTTGCTTCCCGACAACAAAATGGGTATTGCGGCCGTAAATTGGGACAAAGCCAAAGAAATATTTTCTGCTTTATTGCTTTCGCCCTTGGTTGGTTTCGGATTAGCGGTTTTCTTGATGTTTGCTTTGCGTAGATTATTGAGCAAGGAAATCAGAAAACAGGTTTTTGATGAACCAAAGAAAGATGAAGCCCCGCCAATGTGGATTCGGGCTATCTTGATAACGACTTGTACGCTGGTGAGTTTCTTCCACGGACGCAACGACGGTCAGAAAGGTATCGGCTTGGTGATGTTGATTTTGATTGGTGTTTTGCCTACTTACTTTGCCATTGATAAAGCGATTGATTTCAAAACTTTGCAGCCAGAGTTAGCAACAATTTCCAAAACCATCGCTCTCATCGACGTCACCAAGGCATCGGTGGCCGAAAAAGAAAAAATTGCTACCATTAATAGTAGCATCGCTTTTCTGCAAAATATTCCTGTCAATGGCGGTATCGAAAAAGCGAATGCCTTAGATGTCAGAAAAGCATTACTAACGATAAGTGGAAACACCAAAAAATTAATAGAAGATGAAGAAATCGTTTTGAGTGCTGCTGATAAACTGATACTCGAAAATACTGCCACCAAAGAAGAAAAGGGTATCCGCCGCTTCACTGACCACGCCCCGATGTGGGTTATCTTGATGATTTCGTTATCATTGGGCCTCGGAACGATGATTGGTTGGAAACGTATTGTAGTTACGGTTGGCGAAAAAATCGGAAAATCGCACCTTACTTACGCCCAAGGAGCTTCGGCTGAATTAGTGGCCGCCACAACGATTGGTTTGGCTTCGTTTTTCAAGTTGCCTGTGAGTACCACGCACGCCCTATCGTCGGGTATTGCGGGTACGATGGTTGCCAGTAAGGGTATCAAAAACCTGCAAGCGGGTACTATCAAAAGTATCCTTTTGGCTTGGGTGCTTACTTTACCCGTGTCTATTATTCTTTCGGCCTCTTTGTTTGTTTTCTTCCGTTGGTTGTTATAGGAATGAAACTTATTTTATCTGCCTAAATGTGGCACACCTTGCAGGTGTGCCATTTTTATTTTCAGCAAAACCACGTAAAAAATTACAACAACAAATACTTTTTCATAAATTTGTATCCTAACGTTATGCAAGCATACCACTATGGAAACCTACGGAAAGATATTGACCTTCGCTATGCCCGCTTTTTTGCTGCTGGTACTACTCGAAAAAGCCTACGGCTGGTTGAAGCACAAAGATAAATTTAAGGCAATGGATATGCTTTCGAGCCTGACTTCGGGCTATACCAATTCGGTGAAAGACGTACTGGGGTTGAGTGTTTCTATCTTGACTTACGAGTATATGGTAAGCCACTGGACACTTTATAAAATCGAATCAACGATTTGGGTCTATGTTATCGCCTTTGTAGCCTTAGATTTGATGGGCTACATTGTCCACCGAATGTCGCACGCCATTAATTTCTTTTGGAACAAACACGCCATTCATCACAGCAGCGAAGAGTTTAATTTGGCTTGTGCTTTACGGCAAAGCATCTCATCGTTTGTGAGTCTTTTTACCGTATTTTTATTACCCGCCGCTTTGCTGGGCGTTGATTCCAAGGTGATAGCCGTCATTGCACCCTTACACCTTTTTGCTCAGTTTTGGTACCATACGGTTTATATTGGCAAGATGGGTATTCTCGAAAAAATCATCGTTACGCCTTCGCATCACCGAGTGCATCATGCCATTAACCCTGAGTATTTGGACAAAAACCACGGGCAGATTTTTATTATTTGGGATAAACTCTTCGGCACTTTTCAAGCCGAACTTGCCCACGTTCCGCCCATTTATGGTATTACTCGCCCTGCCAGTACTTGGAATCCGATAAAGATTAATTTTCAGCACCTTTGGTTTTTGATGAAAGATGCTTTTTATGCCCAAAACTGGCAAGATAAATTGCGGATTTGGTTCATGCCAACGGGCTGGCGACCTGCCGACGTGGCTGCCCGTTTTCCTGACAAAAAAATTGAAAACCCCTACGATTTTGAGCGATACGCCCCCCAAAGCTCATCATTGCTGCTCATCTGGACGTGGATACAGTTTCTGTTTACGTTCTTGCTGCTGTTTTATCTTTTCGGGAATGTGGCCACAATCGGTATGCCCAAGATATTTATTTATGGCGGCTTTGTATATCTAACGGTTTTTGCTTACACCGAACTTATGGATAGAAATCCGTACGCCATTCTCTGGGAAATCATAAAAAATGGTTTGGGGTTTGCCTTGATTTTTTCATTCGGTGACTGGTTTGGCAGTAGTAAAATCTATCCTTGGACAACGGCCTCATTGATGATTTACTTCGTGGTTTCGAGCATTGTTACGGCCTATTTTGTGTGGTTTGAGATTCGAGAAGGTAAAGCACAAGCTACGCTGGCTTGATAGTCGATTTTTGGTTTTTTTGATTAAAATATTTTCATTTTTTTTTGAAAATACAAGAAATATAATTTACTTTGTACTATTATAATTTAATTCGTGCTATAAAAGGTAAATAAACCCAAAAAACAATGAACCTTCCTAATTTTCTGGTAACAGTAATTGCTTTGCTGTTTACAATTAACAGTTATTCGCAATCTGACAAAACAAGACAACTACAAAACAAACTTGCCCAGGTTACTCGCCAGAATACGCAACTCACCGAGGAAAACACGAACTTACATAGTTATATGCGACAGATTAATCAAGTCGTGTCAAACGTACGAGATTCGTTGAACAGCGAAAGTAAACTCGCCAAACAGTTGGATTTTGAGAGTAAAAAATGGCAAGAAGCTACCTTCAATGTCAATAAAACTTTACAGGCAAATCAGAAAGATTTGACCACTGCACAGGACGAAATCCGAAAACTCAAATACGAATCCGAAATCTTGAAAGACCCAACGGTGATGCGAATCTACGATGTATCAGCCGCCAAAGTAAAGGAAAATATAACTGCTCAACTGAGTGAAAAAAATTTAGGATTCAACTTTGACGATAATATCTCACAGGGCATCATTAAAGCAACCAAGCAGTTTGGTACTGATACCGAAGCGTGGTGGGTATTTGACAAAACGATTGACGTACTTTTAGAACTGGAATTGAAAATAGTACCCCACCTGTATGACCCGAATCGCTCCCTGATTTATGGCAAAACAAATTTGCTTGAAAAAATCCGTTTCAGTAATAAGCAGTACACCCCCCAAGAGGATGTTGATAAAATAAAACTTTACCAAGAAAAAGCACTTCGTTTGCTCGAAACGAACATTCGCAAGTCTAACCTAAAATAATCTTTCCTAAAAATCATAAAATTGTATGAAAAAAATATTATTCGCTTTACTATGTCCTGTAATAGCCTTCGGGCAAGGTGTGACATTTAGTGGCAGGGTTACTCGTGCCGAAAGTAGTGAGGTCTTGATTGGAGCATCGGTTTCAGTAAAAAACACTACCAGAGGCACGATTACTGATGCTACTGGAAAATACAAACTTTCGGCCAAGGGCGAGGAGCTTGTGTTGGTGGCAAAGTATATCGGTTTTAAAGATAGCGAGATTAAGGTAAAAATCAACGACCGAGAAAAAGTCACCGTCGATTTTGCCTTAGTCAGCAACGATACCCAACTGCAAGACGTAATCGTGACGGCCAACAAGACCGAGGAGTATTTACAGAAAATTAACGTTGCCGCCACCGTTATTTCGAGCAAAGATATTGAGCAACGCACCTCATATAGTACGCTTGATGCCCTCAAAGATGCCCCGTTGGTAATGACCGACTCGTGGGTGGCCTCACAAACTTCGTTTTCGATTCGAGGTTTGGCCAATAACTTTGATAACGTGGGCTTTGAATCGACCGTTGGTCTTTACATTGATGATGTGTATTTTTCTCGTGGATTTGCCTTCAATTCATCACTTTTTGATATTGACCGAATTGAGGTTTTGCGTGGAGCTCAAGGTACACTTTTTGGCAAAAACACCATTGGCGGAGTCGTAAACGTTATTTCCGAAAAGCCAGAATGGGCCAATAATGGTCAAGCCGAAATCGTTTATGGCAATTATAATTACCTACAACTCCGTGGAAAATGGAATTATGAACTCATCAAAAACAAACTTTCGATGCGGGTAACGGGAGCTTTGACCAAACGCAACGGCTACATAAAAGATCCCAATCCTGATTTTAATAAACTCAACCAAACCGATTTTAATGGTTTTAGGGCATCGCTATTTTATGTACCCAACGACAAAACCGATATTACGCTCAAAGGATACTACGGTAAAGACAAGAAAAACGAGCAAACGATGATTTATCTTGGGCTTGAAGACGAAAGTCCGCTGGGTGTAAAGGCAACTGACATAAACTCAACGTCCAAAAGTATTCCGTTACCGTTTTACCGAAATCAGACGGGTGGAATGTTGCGGTTGAATAGAAAAGTTGGCGAAAATACTTTCACTTCGATTACGGCACTAAATAAATCAGAGGATTTTACTCGCCAAGATTTTGACGAATCAATCATTGATGTCGCTCGCTGGGGACGGAAGCAGAATTTGCAAAATTTTAGTCAGGAATTTAGATTAGCATCGCCAAGAAGCGACGATCGCACGATTGCTTATACAGGAGGGGTTTACTTTCTGAGCGAGCGTATCAAAGGCTTAGATACCAGTTCAATCAACGAGGGATTTCTGCCGTTTGCCCGTAAATACTTAAACAGTAAAACTCCCGACATCAAAGGTTTTCAGGAAACTTACGATGTACATAGCGACATACAGTCGGTTTCGTTTGCGGCATTTCTATCGGGGTCGTATAAGCTAACCGATAAATTAAAAGTGAACGCTGGGGCAAGATTTACTTCCGAAGCCCGTAAGTTTACGTTCTTCCAAAACATCGGATATTTTAACTTCAACGGCAAGCCCGTCAAGTTAATGGATACCTACGCTACGCAAGTTGGTTCGGCTCAAAAACCGCTTACTCGATCTACCAACGATAACGTTTTGACCTACGATATTAGCCTTGATTATCAAGTATCGCCGTACATTCTTACCTACATAAAGCACGTAAAGGGTTTCAAAGGCACTGGTTTTAATACTTCGGTTACGAGAGATGTGACAGGCAGCGGATTAGTGTTTGCCCCCGAATACGTGACGAGTTTTGAGGCAGGTATTAAGTCTAAGTTTAGTAATCGAATGAAACTCAATGGAACAGTATTTTACAATAATTATCTGAACAAGCAAGAGTTTTTGGACCAAGGCGAAACCGTAACCATCGTAAATGCCGAAAAAACGGGCGGAATGGGAGCAGAAGTTGAGTTTTCGGCCATGCTCCAGAAATTTAGAATTGATATTTCGGGCGGTATAATTGACATGAAATACAAAAAATTTGTGTTTGGCAAAGACGAAAACGGAGAGATAATTGATTTCACGGGTAACAAACTCTTGAAAGCACCAAACGTTACGCTTTCGATTGCCCCATCATATACCTACAATTTAGTTGATAAATACAAGCTATTGTTCGGCCTCAACATCAACCACGTGGGCAAGGCATACAATGATATTAGTAACTCCGAAGATATTGCTCGCCAAGCCACCACACTCGTAAATAGCCGTATCTCGTTGATGCCAAAAAATGGCAAATGGAGCGTAGCTCTTTGGGGAAAAAACTTAGGCAATCAGTTGTATTACCAACACGGTTGGGAGTACATTTATGGCAATCAAGCATCACTGAGCCGCCCACGTACGTTTGGAATAGAAATGTACTTGAATTTCTTTTAAAAGGTCGCAGGTCTGACCCAAAAAAGCCGAGATTCTCCCAGAGAATTTCGGCTTTTTTGTAGAAGAATATGGTTTGTCATAGAAAATCAATCACAGTTGCTATCAAACCTTTGTCCGTAGTGACATCGTTTAGGTTTTCAACATATTGACTCGAAAAACTATCTCTTGATAACGTGAGCGAGCGACTTGGCGAATGGTCGTGCAACAGGAGTGTTTCGGCATTATTCAACGGAAAAAACTGATAGCCCGTTGCATTTTTTGAAAGCACGAGCGTTTTACAAAAAATCGAACAAAGATGAGCGGGAAACGAATCTAAGGTGATAGCGACTGCGGCAATTTGGGGCAGAGCGGCAATGGTCGAAAGGTTGTTTTTTGTGGTAAAACTAATCCGATTCCTAAACATCGGAAGTTGCTCTTGCAGCACACTAAAAAGCGTTTCGGTAAATTCCGTTTGACCACAAAGGAGCAAATCATACGAGCTTTTCTCCAAAATAATGCGACAAAATTTTACCCAAAAATCATTGTCAAACATCTTTATATCACTTCCTGCTTCAGGAAAGATTAGCAAAGAATTTGGCGTAATTTGTGTCTTTTCTGCTGTTTTCTCTTTGTTTTCGGCATGAAAAGGCAAATATGGCTGTACGTTGGATAAATTACTTTCGACACCGATTTCGTTCAACAAGACACTAATCATATCGTAGGCGTGGAATATTGTATCGGGTAAAAAAAACTCTTTTTCGAGCAAGCCTCCGTAACCTCTCGACCCAAAACCAAAACTTCGGCGGACTTTGATAAATGGTAAAATCCAGTGCGAAACTGCTGCTGAAAATCGGACATCAATCGAAAAGTCATACGTGTCATTTTGGAGTTCTTTGGCGGCTGATTGGGCAGTTTTGAAATGATTAATTACTTTTTGCCATTCGCTAATCGGCGAGCGGTTGGTCATAAAATGGTTCTGCACAATGACTTTACGGACGAGCGGATTTTGCTCAAAAACAAATTTGCACCATTCGCCACAAACCACATCAACGATGACATTGGGATACTTTTTTTTGATTTCGGGCAAACAATAGGACATAATTAGGGCATCGCCCAAATGCCCCGAATTGAAGAATAATAATTTTGTTGAACCATCGCTTTGCAGTTTTTTTAATCTTGGTTTGTAAAAAAAACGGGCGTATATATCAACAAAAATATCTTTCAACCAAAGGAAGTAAAGCACACGTCGTAAGGCACAATATTTTCTATATTTCATCGTGGATTCGTTTTAAAATTAGCTCGCTCACTTCGACTGATTCGATGTTTTCTTGGTAAACGACTTCGACATTTATTCGCCCAAAAATCAAACCAATACTCGGCTCGTGGTTATGAATCAAATAAACGGGGAAATTAGCCAATGGAAAAAATGGGTAGCCTGTGCCTTTGAAAATCGTAATAGTTTTACAGAAAATACAACATAAGTGTTCGGGAAATGAATCAAGAGTAAGGGCAAAAGCGGCATTTTTTGACAAAAAAGCAATTTCTTCAATGTTGATTTTGGCGGAAGTATCAACGATTCGGTTTTTGTAAACGTCCGATACTAAATCCATGATTTGTGCCGACATTTGGGTTTGCCCGCATAGCAAAAGCGAGATTTGGTTTTGTTGTAAAATACTTTCAATCAAACTGGCCCAAAACGGCAGCGATAATTGCTTATGTTCGCCACCCGATTCGGGAAAAAGCATAAAAAAACGTTGATTTGGCAAAGTTATTTTTGCTTCAATTTGCCCTAAGTTTAAGGTTTCTGAAATCGGAAAATAAGGCTGAATATCAGCGAAAGTTGCTGCAATGCCAATCTCTCGGAGTAGCATGAAATACATCTCAAAATGATGAAATTCGTGCATCGGCACATCAAATTCCTTGTCAAGTAGCCCGCCCAAACCCCGCCTTGCGAAGCCATACGCCCGCTTGACGCTGATGAAAGGCAACACAAAATGTGCCACAGCGTCGCTGTAACGAATATCGACGTAATAATCGTAGGATTCTTGCCGCAAAATGGGTATTGCTTGCTTGAAGGTGCGATAAAAATCTTTTAACTTATCCCAACGAGAAATCTTGCGGCGGTTGGTCTGAAAATGATTAATATAAATCGTTTTGTCGATGTACAGATTGTGCTTATTGACAGGCCCGCACCAGTCGGCCGTCAGCAAATCAATGCTGGCATCGGGATACGTTTTTTTGATGAGTGGAAAAATATAACTCACCGTGAGGGCATCGCCCAAATGCCCCAGTGAAGCAATCAAAATTCGGGGAGAAACTTCGTTGATTGGAGCTAATTTTTGTTTTTTATAGATGACTTTTGCATAAATATCCACAAAAAAATCCATGATTCGGAACGGAATTGTTTCTCGTGGTGTACCGCAGTATTTCCGCATAAGGCAAGTAGTATCTCGGTTTTTATTACTGATGTTTTTTCTGTAATTGACTAATTATCAGCACTTTATGGGTTATTTTCTAAAATTTATACCCAAATCTTTCAATTTCGGTTTTCCAGAAATCTGTTTCGTAAATATCCCACGCATGGCAACCGAATGGTAAGCCGCCATTAATCTGAAATGCCTTTTGGGGTAAATGCTCCACGCCAAATTTTAGAGCCGTTTGCCAGTCGGGAATGTTGAGTTGCGGCAAATAGCGGTTTAGCTCGATTCCCCAAAACATATCTTCGTTATAGGCGGGGTGGGTTTTGACTTTTTCTAAATATTCACGAATTTTCGCTTGATTTTTCGGAATCATACTGAGCAGTTTTTTGGTTCGCCTCAACGAAAAACCACCATTGCCCACCGAGCGTTTCATGATGATTTCCTTGGGGCCATATTTGCCGTAAAGTTCTTCTTTAAGGTCAAGCCAAAGAGCCATTTTCTTTTTAACATTCCAAATAAACTCTTTGATTTTCGAGTCAAAATCTATCTCAATCCGCCACGGAGGCCCGATATAATCGTAGCCTTGCTTGCACCAAAAGTCGAGTTCATCACGAAAAACAAAGGCATCTAACTGGTAAATGAGCATAAATTCATAAGCCAAAAATCGGCTATAAAATTCCTCCGAAAGCATCAAACGGTTATACGAAAGTACGTTTTTGAAATAATCATCATCAAAATCTTCAAAGCTAATTTCTAAATATTTTTCTTGTAAATAATTGATATTCAGCGATTTAGGTTTTATTATTTTGATTGGATAGTGTCCCAAAATCGCCATTCCTTGCGAAAGAGAAATCTCTTCGGTATGGCTCAATTTTGATTGATAAATCGGGATTATTACGCAGACGGACATATTTTTACTTCGGCTTTCGGCAGTCAGCCATCGGCATTAAAATAATTTAAAGTTTAAAACAATACCGACAATCGAAAGTCGATTACCGACACCTTTTTCATATTGTCGTTCCGCCATCAATCGGAAATATACCTCCCGTGGTGTAGCCCGATGCCGCCGAGGCTAAATATAGTGCCATTGGCGAAATTTCATCTACGTCACCCATGCGGGCGATGGGCAGGTTTTTGGTAAAATGATTCAATGTTTTTTCGTTGTCCCAGAGGGCTTGACTGAATTTGGTTTTTATCAAACCTGGGGCGATGGCATTAACTCTGATGCCGTCTTGCCCCCATTCTTTGGCCAAAACCTTGGTAAGCATATTGAGCGATGCCTTGCTGACGCTGTACATTCCCAAGCCTGGGTCGGGGGTGTCGCCCGCAATGCTGCTGATGTTTATGACGCTACCGCCACCCCGAGATTTCATGCTGGCGTGAGCCATTTTGGCCAACTCAAAGGGGGCTTTTACATTGATTTGCATGATTTTATCGAAGGCACTTTCCGAACAATCAAGCGACGGCCCATAGACGGGATTGGTGGCGGCATTATTGACCAAAATATCAATTCCTCCGTAAATTTCGATGGTTTTATTGACCAAGTTTTGGAGTTGAGCCATGTCGCCCGTGTGTGCCGCAATGCCCGTACACTCACCGCCTTCGGCTTTTATTTCGTTGGCCAATTCGTCCAAATCGGCTTGTTTTCGGCTACTAATTACTACTTTTGCCCCATAAGCGGCATAAATTCGGGCGATTGCCTCACCAATACCCTTGCTTGCTCCCGTAATAACGGCTACTTTATTGCTTAAATCGAATGTATTTTTCATTGTTAGTTTGGTTGATTTGTAAATCAAACGGCAAGTTATTGAGAAAATACCTAACGACCAAAGAAAGCGTGAATATGACACGGTTTAACTGTAAGATGGGCTGCTGTAAATAAATGGGGCAAAAGTTTCAGATTAATAAGTTTAAAAGTATTGATGTAGCCTTGTTAGCATATTTTGAAAATAAAATGTACGGATTATTTACAGTAACTTTTTTTGCTCGGTGGGTTCGGCTATACTCGGTGGGTGAGCGGAGCCGAACCCCCGCACGTGCCTTCGACTTCGCTCAGGCACCGAAAAAAGGCACCGAGCAAAAAAAGTTACTGTAAATAATCCGTACATTTTATTTTCAAAATATGCTAACTAGGCTACATCAATACTT
>JANNEN010000134.1:0-3614 GCA_031378715.1 Emticicia sp. | reverse complement strand
CGGCGGCGGAACGGCGGGCCAACTTGGTTGGACTTTTAACGTAGGGCAAGAAAGCTACCCTTTTTTAGCTTTTGAACAGCTTGATGCGGGCGAAGTTACGCCCCAACCATTTCCTCAGTTTGGGATTTTCTTACACCCTGGCGAATCTCCTACGGTTGTGAGGCTTGCAATTCCGAATAACGTTCAAATTATTAGTATCACTAATGCTTTGCAAAGGGCTACTTTTGGCTGTGGCGAGAACATCGGCTACACCATCAAAACCAATAATTCTACGTTATTTCCTCGCACAATTATTGCCACATCGAGCAGCCCAACGGTCTTTAATGTATCTCCAAGTAGCGTAAATGCAGGAAATTACATCTATTTCATCGTTGATAAGGGTGATGATGGGAGTACATTTTGTGATGATACGGCTCTCGATGTGGAGATAACTTTACTTTATGATAAGGTGCTTACTCCCGTTTTGTCGGGTACGTTAATTTGCAACACAACGAGTGCCACTTTTGATATAGCGTTTCAGCAATCAGGTACATTGGAACTGTACAAATCGGGCAATTCAAACCCGATTGCTACAACTAATATTTCGCAGGTCGGCAATACTTTTAACGGTCAAGGAACATTTTCGGGGTTAAATCTTTTGGCAGGAGGCGATTACTATGTGATTGCCAAAAATACTGGTCAGGAAGAATCAACTCGAAGTGCCATTATCAGCGTTACGCCATGTTGCAGTGATGCTGTTGCTCCAATTATTTCGGTCAATAATTTGTCTTTATGTCAAGGAGAAACGGGGATTTTAACGGCAACAGGTTGCTCAAATGGACGTATTTCTTGGAATAATGGCAGTTCAGAATCGGCTATTTCAGTAAGTTCGGCAGGAATTTATACCGCCAATTGTACCGTACTCGGTACGCCTCCATGTAAAGATGGCATTAGCACGGCTTCGGGGACAGTAGTCGTAAATTCGTTGCCAACTTTACTCATAGGTTCCAAAACTTGTGCCGCAAATTTACTGACTTACTCGCTTGACTTTACAAGCAATGGTTCAGTTTCAAGTACTGCGGGTATAGTTTCGGGCAATAGTATTTCGCAAATTCCAATCGGTACAAATGTTACCTTGGCCGCCACAAGTGGTGCGGGTTGCGTAACTTCTCAAACGGTAAGTTCGCCAATGTGTAATTGTCCCGTAGTAAATTCTCCTGTAAGTGGTGGTGATAAAACTATTTGCCAAAATCAATCAATTCCAGTTTTGACGGCAAGTGTCGGAATGGGTGAAATTGTTGAATGGTATGATGCTCTAACGGACGGAACTTTATTAGCAACTGGTGTGAGTTTTACCCCAAATGTAGCTCAGTATCCACTGGGGGGTATTTTTTATGCTCAAACCAAAAATACTACGACAAATTGCGTGAGTGCAACTCGTACTGCAATTTCGCTGATTATTAATATCTTGCCAAATCTGAGTGTTAGCACAACGATTTGCTCTGCAAACTTACTCACCTACTCGCTTGATTTTACGAGCAATGGCACGATAACAAGTACTTCGGGCATAGTTTCGTGCAATAGTATTTCTCAAATTCCGATTGGTACAAATGTAATTTTAACCGCCGCAAATAGTGCGGGTTGCGTAAGCTCTCAAACAGTAAATTCGCCAAGTTGTACTTGTCCAGTAGTAAATTCTCCTGTAAGCGGTGGCGACCAAACAATTTGCCAAAACCAAGTAATTCCATCATTGACAGCAAGTGTCGGAACTGGCGAAATCGTTGAATGGTACGATACCCCAATGGGTAGAAATTTAATGGCAACTGGTGTGAGTTTTACCCCAAACTTATCGGGTACATTTTATGTTCAAGCCAAAAATGCCACGACAAATTGCGTGAGTGCAACTCGTACTGCAATTTCGCTGATTATTGATATTTCGCCAAATCTGAGCGTTAGCACAACGACTTGTGCCGTAAACTTACTCACCTACTCGCTTGATTTTACGAGCAATGGCACGGTTTCAAGTACGGCTGGTATAGTTTCAAGCAATATTATTTCGCAAATTCCCATTGGTACAAATGTTACATTGATAGCCACGAGTGGTGCGGGTTGTGTGATAACTCAAACAGTAAACTCGCCAAATTGTACTTGTCCCGTTGTAAATGCCCCTGTTAGTGGTGGCGACCAAACGATTTGCCAAAATCAAACAATTCCATCTTTGACGGCAAGTGTCGGAATGGGCGAAATTGTGGAATGGTTTGATGCTCCAACTGGCGGGAATTTATTGGCAACAGGTGCGAGTTTTACCCCAAACTTAGCTCAGTATCCACTGGGGGGGATTTTTTATGCCAAAGCGAAAAATACCACGACAAATTGCGTTAGTGAAATACGTACTGGGGTCAAATTAACTATCAATCAAAATGGTACTACCCCTGCGATTATAGCATCAAAAAATATGCTAATTTTAGGTGAAACCGTGATTTTGAACGTGACAAATTGTAACGGAATCGTAACTTGGAATACGGGAGAAAGTACAACGAGTATCACCGTAAAACCAACGGAAACAACCGAATATTCGGCTATTTGTGCCGCAAGCGGTGGCTGTGTTGGTGGCAAAGGGTCAATAAAAATCATTGTTGAAGCACCAAAAATCACTGCCAATGCAAGCCCAAATGAGGTTTGTAGTAACGGTTCAACGGTTTTGTCATTGAAGGGCTGTCCCGCCAATACCATCTATTGGATTGCTAAACTCGATGGCGGTAGAATAGATTTAGCCACGCCCACCATCAATAATATTCGCCAATCGCAAACATTTACGGGCTATTGTGAAACGAGTGCGGGAATGGCTTCGGCTGATGTAAATATTGAAGTTCGGCAAGTACAAAATTTCCAAATTTCAGCGAGTGCAACCAACATCACTTTTGGAGAAACGACCCAACTGAGTAGCAATGCTTGTGCAGGTACACTCACTTGGAATACGGGTCAAATCGGTAATGCGATTACGGTGAAACCAGAAAAAACAAGCACTTATACCGCTGTTTGTGATGCCGAAAAATCTTGTGGCGGAAGCGGACAAGTTACAATTTCGGTTGAACCGCCAAAGGTTGAGATTTCGGGCGGCAATGTCTGTTTTGGGCAAACGGTAACATTATCGCAGAAGGGTTGCAGCTTTCCTTTGGGTTGGGTAATGTGGAAAAAAGATGACTTTTCTGATGCAGTTTCGCTCGAAACTCCTATCGTTATTTTGACCGAACGAACCCATTTTAGGTTTACTTGTGCTACGCCTGCGGGCGATGCAATAGCCGAAAAAGTGCTTGAACCAATCGCTTTGCCTAATAAACCCGAAATCTTGAGCGATAAAAACAGCTATCTTTTGGGAGAAACTGCAGTACTTACCGCCACAAACTGCAATGGCTACTTACGCTGGTCGAATGGCGAAGAAGGTAAAACTCAAATCAGGGTAAAGCCCGATAAAACAACGATTTATACTGCCATTTGTACGGGCGGCTTTGGTTGTGTTGCCGAAAATTCGATTGAAATATTTGTCAGAACTGATGCCCCGAAAGTGAAAGATTTGACTTTGTGTTACGGTGAAATTTTCACACTACAAAGTGGTTGTGCATCTGGAACAAAAG
>JANNEN010000111.1:0-1603 GCA_031378715.1 Emticicia sp. | reverse complement strand
GCCGAGGGTCAGTTTTTCCTTACTTTTCAGTATTTCGGTTTTCACTTCGAGGTCAGCCTTTTTGTCGGCAGCAGCACTTTGCTCCTCAGTATTGGTATAAGTATTATTAACGTAATATTCTTGCCATTCTCTAATAAAACGGCTGTATGACACCCCAATCGTGCTGGTAATACTTGATTCTTCGGTGCGAATAATACGGGTAAGGTTCAGAATATTCGAGATATTGTCTTTACCGTAGCGAACCGCAATGTAGTTCCAAATCGACTGCCCGATGAGTTCGGCATCTTTGCCTTGAATGGTTTCGATTTTTCGGTCTTTGTTTTTCAAAATCACCGTCCGCATTCGGTCTAAGGTGAGCAGGTTTTCGTTATCGCCCGAAATATAAGCCGATATTCCCGCCATGTACCACTCAGGCACGGTCAGCAATAATGAGCTTTGCAAAACCTCTTTCAAACTGCCACCATAAAGCATATCATACACAAAAAGGCGAGAAATTTGTTGTACTAATTGCTGCTTAAAAACCTCCTCATTGCCCGTGTAGGCAATTTGCACTCGTGATTTGGCCATGTTGAGGATACTCCCATCTAAATCCACGGGAGCGGTGAGGCCGATGTTGCTTTGCTCTAATTCCTGGGGCGAATTATACAAAAAAACCTTCATCGTCGTGAAAGGCGTATAACCTAAAAGCTCGGTGATACGGTCGTATTCTCCTTCGGCAATTTTGGCAGCATTTTGGGCAATTTTATCACCACTTCGGTAATAATTAAACTCAAAATTATTGCTTTTAATCGTGAGCCACTCGAAACGTTTGTACTGAATACGGTTTTTGCCAAATTCTTCTTGGGTTGAAGAAAAATAGTTTTGAGCCGATGCTCCACCAGCACCCAGCACCAACATCAAGCACAAACAAGTGCTTATTTGCCGAAAAGTAAATGATTTTCCCATGTTTTTGTATATTTTCAAGAATACAGATGCGTAACCATAGCTTTTACGCTAAACCTCACAACGAATATAACGAATAAAAACGCTCAATGTTAGCATCGGGCATTAAATCTTTGTTGGTTTCCAAAAAAGCGAGCATAAGTTCCGAAAAATACGGGGCAAGCGATACGCCTTTTGTGCCGAGGCCATTAAAGACAGATACGTTTTTATGTACTGGATGGTTGCCCATGAAGGGGCGGCGGTCTTTGGTTGTGGGGCGAATACCCGCTTCTTGACCAACGATTTTGCAGGGAATCGTCAATATTTTGTCAATTTTTGAACTGATTAACTCACGCCCGCTCTCGGTGGTTTGCCAGTTTAAGCTGTCCCAAATATAGGTTGAGCCGAGCCGACATTTGTCATTGCCGAGCGGAATTATCCAAAAACCTTGGTTGATTATTTCTTTGATAGCGTAGCCGTCAATCTCCGCAAGTAAGGTTTCGCCCTTGGCAGGATTGAACGGAATCCAGCTAAATAATGGGTTTTGGGTGGCATAATATCCTTCACAAAAAACGATGCGTTTTGCCGAAAAATTCCCGTAGGAAATTCCCTCGGGCGTGATACTTAATTCGGAAAAATCAATTTTTTGAGGAGTGTAAACGCCTTTTTTATTGAAAAAATT
>JANNEN010000054.1:0-8688 GCA_031378715.1 Emticicia sp. | reverse complement strand
CGGCCGCCCAGCAGGTTTTAGATGCCCGACTGCCCTTTCAGCAGAAAGACAATTCACTTGCCGACTTGTACGGCTCAAACGGAATGCCGCCAACTCTATTAAAAGCCCATAACGAACTCGACAAAGCAGTAGATTTGGCCTACCGTCCGCAAGCCTTTACGAGCGAAGCCAAACGAATGGAGTTTTTGTTTGAGCTTTACGAACGCTACACTGCCGATTTGTTTACGACCTTGAAAGTGAAGAAAAAGAAACCATGAAAAACCAATAATTGGTGTAGCATTTCTTACTTTTACCAAAAATACACTTATAATTGTATTTTTTATTACCTTTACAAAATGAAATTTGAAATTGTAGAATTGCTTGATTTGTCAGGATATAAGGATAGTGGTGCAAGAACTAAAATATTGACAGTTTAGTAATTTCAATTTTTCCGATTAACCCGAACAAATTCGGTTGCTGTAATAATCAACGGAATTTATATTTAAGTACCCGAATAAATTCGGTATTTTGAACTCTTTTTTAACTATCAATTACTTAATTCTTGTTGCACTAGCATTTATACTATCATTTTAAATCATGACGCAAATTCTGTTTTTGATAATTTCATTCAAGAAAATAGACCTGTTTTTCCAGAAGAAATAGATGACATTTTGTCGAAAATTGAAACAATCGGGCATGAAACTGGGGCAAGAGAGCATCTTTTTAAACTAAACGAAGGAACGCTCGGAGATGGAATATGTGCTTTATATGACAATCCAGATAAAAAAATACGACTTTACTGCATCAGATATGGCAGTACAACAATTATTCTTGGTGGCGGTGGATATAAAAATGTACGTGCTTTGCAAGATGATCCCAAACTCAAATATGAAAATTATCAGTTAAGAAAAGTATCAAATCTTATCACACAAGCTATCAAAGAAGGCGATATTGCTTGGGCGGTTGATGGTAAAAGATTAGTAGGAAATCTAACAATTAAAGATGACGGAGAAGATGAATGAAGCCAGAAAATATACAAGCCCCATTATTCAGGAGGCTTTGAGAAATATTGACCCTACTCGCCGTGAAATGGTAAGGCGAAGAATGTTGCTTTCGGCACGTATTGATGATGCCCTAAAAGCAAAAAAATGGACACAAAAACAATTAGCAGATAGTATGGGAAAACGACCCTCAGAAGTTACAAAATGGCTTTCGGGAAATCATAACTTTACACTTAAATCTATTTTTCAGATAGAAAAAAACTTAGGCGTAACTTTAATAACAATAGCGGAAGAGATAGTTGTTTGAAAATAGTTTATGTTTGATACAGTTCTGAAATACGGTTTGTATTTTTCTCATGGGATAGGTTTTGCAAAGCCTATCCTATCCCATGAGAAAAAATACCATAAACTAAGCATAAGGCGACTCCCCCGCTTGCAGATACTGCCCAATATTAAAGCTGAGACCTTCGATTATTTCGATGTCTTTGTGCCAGTTGCTTATCTGCCAGTTTTCATCTTTGGTGGCAATCATTACCTTTTTGCTTTCCGAAAGTATCCAAATCACTTTTTCTACACCGAATGCTAAAAGTTTATCAGTTTTTAAATGAATATAGGCATTTGGGGTATCAAAATCTTCAATATCGGCATCAATATCTACCTCAATCTGAATTTTTGGGGGGACACTCGCATAATATTTATCAGCAGCTTTCAAAGGCAATTTTGAGGTTTCAAAAATAGCAATATCGGCCGAAAAATTTGTTCTATTTTCGATGTGTATGCCTTGTTCGTTGGTAAGGATATGGTATTTTTCCTCATCAAGATTTTTAAACAATATTCTCAAAATATACTGAATTATCATATTCTGTAATGTACTCGCTCCCATGATTTCGCTGATTTTTTTTGTCCCGCCCAATACTTCTCTGTAACCTTTATAATAAATAGGTTTTCCGTCAATGATTTCATAAATCAATGCGGCAGGAATTTTCTTTGCTGGTATTTTTGGGAGTTTTTTATGTAGATTTCTTATTGCTACCATATTATTTGATTTTTTCGTTTGTAAATTTAAAACAAATAGTTACTTTTTTTCAAATAAACCCTAAATTTCTTCTCGTAGAATTGCTTTCTTTGCAAATCATTGACCAACCAAACCCCCATGAAAAACAAAAACGCAATCATTGGTGCCGCTTTCCTGATGGCTACTTCGGCTATTGGCCCAGGGTTTCTGACTCAAACAACCGTCTTTACGCAGCAACTCACTGCCAGTTTTGGCTTCGTGATACTGCTTTCTATCTTGCTGGATATTGGTACGCAACTCAATATTTGGCGAGTGGTTTCGGTGAGTCGAAAGCCCGCCCAAGATTTAGCAAATGAGCTTTTCTTTGGGCTTGGCTATTTTCTTTCGTTTTTGATTGTTTTGGGCGGTTTAGCATTCAATATCGGCAACGTAGCGGGGGCAGGTTTGGGTTTTGAAGTCCTTTTTGGTATTGATGTAAAAATCGGGGCGGTGATAAGTTCGTGCATTGCGATTGGTATTTTTCTGTCAAAAGACGCAGGAAAAGTAATGGATAATTTTGCCAAAATTCTCGGCTTTTTGATGATAATTTTGATACTTTACGTAGTTTTTGTGTCAAATCCACCAGTTTTTGAGGCATTTCATCGAACAATCATTCCGCAAAAGTTTGACGCTTGGGCAACTGTTACGCTCGTGGGCGGCACGGTGGGCGGCTACATAACGTTTGCGGGTGTGCATCGGCTCATTGATGCGGGCATCAGTGGCGAGGAAAATCTTCCCGAAATAAACCGCAGTGCTACGACGGGCATTTTGGTTACTGCCGTGGTGCGATATTTACTTTTTTTGGCTTCGTTGGGTGTAGTTGTGGCAGGGTTCACGTTGAGCAAAGACAATCCGCCCGCATCGGTTTTTCAGCGTGCGGCGGGCGAAATTGGCTATAAAATCTTCGGTGTAGTTATTTGGTGTGCCGCCATTACTTCGGTGGTTGGAGCAGCCTATACTTCGGTTTCTTTCTTGCGAACTTTTCACCCAAACTTCGAGAAATACAATCGCCAAATTATCATCGGATTTATCGTTTTCTCAACGATTATCTTTGTTTTTGTAGGAAAACCCGTTAAAACGTTGGTATTTGTTGGCACGTTGAATGGTTTTATATTGCCCATTGCCCTCTCAATCATCTTGGTAGCCAGTCGAAAATCAAGGTTAATCGGAACGTATAAACACTCACTTTTTTTGCAGATTATTGGCTGGTTGGTGGTCGCTATCATGTCAGGAATGGTAGTCTATGGTTTTTTGTCAAAATGAAAGTTTCGTTTCAAAATGCTTCCCCAATAGTGGCATAAAAGTTACCTTTTCCATAGGGCGAAAGGGCGTAATCCAAGCGAATATTTAGGTGATTTTTAGTGGCAATTCTTAGCCCCGCCCCGTAGGTAAATTTGGGTTTGTTTAGTCGCAGAAAAGCATCATCTTGGCTGCCCAGAAAAGCCATCGAACCGAAGGCTACTCCGCCCAATCGTTTCCAGATTTCTTGCCGCACTTCTTGCTGAATAATCAGCGTATTTTTATCTCGAAAATACCCCTCAAAAACCCCACGAAGTTTCGACTGCCCACCTAAATAGGCTAATTGGTTGAACGGCACATCACCAATATTGGCAATGGCTACGTAATTACTGGCCAAAACCGTTCGTTTCCCCAAACTTTTATAGGTTGATACATCGGCCGAAATTTTAGTAAAATTACGATTTGCCCCAAAAATCTTTCCCGATGGCACCACAAAAAACTCCCCGAAAACGCCCTTAGTGGGATAAAAAACTTGGTTGCGGGTATCTCGCAAGATACTCACACCAACGCCCAACGTGCGAGAAACATCACTACCATTGATGCGTCCCGAGGCAAGTTCGCCACCTATGGGCGTGTCCGTAACGTTGTAATTTTCTAAATTCACTCGAAGCCCCAGATACGTAGCGGGCTTGATTAATTTTGAAGCCAAAAATCTGAATCGTACATAATCCACACTGTATATTTCGTCAGGCACACGGTTTTCGCCAATGCCTGCGTATAGATAATTATAACGATAAATTCCATTTTCGGAGGAAAAATAATATTTATTATTACGGGTAAAGATTTTGAAAGGAAAAAAAATTAAAATTTGCTTGTTTTGGGTAAAAGTAGCCCCAAACGAAATCTGAGAGGGGTTTGCTCCGACCGAATCACGGGTAAAGCCAAAAACCGCTGAACCAGCCACGCCACCACCCCAGCGAGTTTCGGGAAGCCTAAACACCACGGGTAGAGCAATAATGTTTTTGTTTCTTAATGATTTTATTTTGGTAGAATCTTGTGCAAAAACTTTAAATGAAAGACTTACTAAAATCAACAAAACGATGTGATACTTCATGTAGAGGATATTTGGTTTACACGTTTTCAAGTACGAAAAATATCATCAGATGGTTGCATGACTGATTTGAGCATTTGCAGTTTTTGGTAAGACACACTATTTAACTTTCGGCGTGGTAGCCATAAATTCTTTCAAGTAATAAGGCTCAAAGTCCGCCACGTTCTCAAATTGTTGTTTTTCAAAGGCACGAGTTGCCAAAACGCCCACGCTCCGTGCCGACGGATTGATAACGTCATTCACAAAGATAGCGTTTGGATTCTGCCCCAAAGTAGCCCGACACTTTTCGGCACCATCACCAAAAAAGATAATTTTATGCGTTTCGAGTAAGTCAGCAAATGATGTTTCGTCAATGATTTTTGCTTGCGTAGGCTCAATGAGTTCCATCGTATTTGCCTGATAAACAGCACAATAGACCTCCATTCGCCGAGCATCAAGCATCGGAGCTAATAATGTAGAATGAGCTAATTCAGAACTCATCATTCTTAATTCAGAACTCAAATACGCCATCGCCTCCAAAGTATTAACGGCAATGAGCGGTTTTTCGAGCGTGTAGCAAAGCCCTTTGGCCGTGGAAACGCCAATGCGTAGCCCCGTGTATGAGCCTGGTCCTTTGGCAACGGCCACGGCATTGAGGTCTTGGTAAGTCAAACCTACTGATTTTACTACGTGTTCGATGAGCGTAGTGAGCATTCCCGAAGATGATTTTTCGTTATATAACTCACTGATTGACAGCAGTTTAGCGTCTTGATGAACCGCCACCGAGCAGCCTTTGGCCGAAGTTTCGATACTTAGTATGATGGGCATTGAAATAATTTTGAATGAGCGAATGAGCGAATGAGCGAATACAAAACTCATCGGCTCAGCTATTATATTGCTCAAAATTACTGATTCTATCATTCACTCATTCACTCATTCACTCATTTTATTTGCTCCGTATCGCAATCACGGGGTCGAGGCGGGCGGCTTGCCACGCAGGAACAATGCCCGAAATAACACCAATGATGCTGGCTATGATGATTCCGAAAACGATATTTTCCGAACTCAAAACAATATCAAGCGAGCCGAGCGGAATAAAACTGACCAAGTAAACGAGCAAAATTCCGAACAAACCACCGATGATGCACAAGAAAACGGACTCGAACAAAAACTGAAAAAGAATAAAAAAGTTTTTAGCCCCCAACGATTTTTGAATACCGATGATATTGGTGCGTTCCTTCACCGAAACGAACATGATATTGGCAATACCAAAACCTCCGATGAGTAACGAAAACAAACCAATAATAAATCCACCGCCCCGAATGGTCGAAAATAATTCACCCAATGCCGCCGCTGCCGCTTCTGGTCGGTTGAGCGAAAAACTGTCTTCCTCGGCAGGTCGCAGGCCTCGTTTGGTTCGCATCAGTCCAACGGTTTCTCCTTCGAGTTCGAACAGTCCTGCGTCTTTATCGTAGCCTTTCAGTACAATATCTCCGTAGGGTTCGCCCGATGAAAAAATACGTTTGTGAGATAAAAACGGAATAAAAACTTTTTGGTCGGGTTCGCCCCCAAAGTCAGCAATTTGCTTGCCTTTTCGCTCCTGAACACCAATAACGGTAATATTCTGCCCTTTCATCTTGAATGTTTGCCCGATTGGGTCGGAATCTGGAAACAAGGCATCGGAGATTTCTGCTCCTAAGATGCCCACACTTCTGCCCGATTCTACTTCTTGCGGAGCAAAATATCGCCCCTTTACAATCGGAACTTCGGTGATTTCGGTAAAATCATACGTGATTCCCTGACACAGCACATCAATACTATTATTACCTTTTTTGCACGAAACCCCACCTTGAAAATCCATCATTGCAATGGCCTTTACATTCTCGAGGTTTTCTCGCAAATACTTAAACTCTTCGTATTTCGGCTCGGGACGACGGAAATATTTCCACCACGGGTAATCGCCACCGCCAAAAAACCACGGCCATTTCTGCACATAAATCACATTCGTACCAATCGAGCTAAGGCTGCCCTTGATGTTAGATTCGAGCGAATCGACCATCGTATAAACCCCAATAATGGAAAAAATACCAACCGTTACGCCTAAAAGCGACAACACCGTCCGCAAAATATTTTCACGCAAAGCGTTCATCGCAAAACGAAAACTCTCGAATATTAATAGCAATACTTTCATTTTTCTTTGCCCGCAGGACAGTTTTCGTAACATTAATAATTTTACGAAAATAGGCGGATAAAATTACTTTCGGAAATGAATTTTGCTAATCAGTTGTTTTTAGTAATTTAACGGCAGATTTCAATGATGTGGGGCGAATTTAGATTTGCCAACTTAGATTTGCCAACTTAGATTTGCCAACTTTTTAAAAGTTGACAAATCTTTAAAAGATTAAAATATGAAAAAAAACATTTCTCTACTCACGATTTTTTTATTTCTTTTTGCTTTTTCTTGCAAAAATAAACCCGTTCAAACCACCGACGGCGTTTCGAGCAAATCGAAAGATTTATTTGTACTTTTTGAAGAAGACCCCAGCCAAAAAGCGTTCTTCTCCGACCGAAAGGGCGTAATCGGGCAAAACGGCATGGTGGCATCGGCTCACCCCGAAGCCTCAAAAGTTGGCGTTGAAATCATGAAAATGGGCGGTAATGCCATTGATGCCGCCGTAGCTACGCATTTTGCATTGGCGGTTGTATTTCCGTTTGCCGGGAATCTGGGCGGCGGTGGCTTTGCCGTCATTCGTGATAAAAACGGCAAGTCATACACGCTTGATTTTCGAGAAAAAGCACCGCTCAAAGCCTCACGAGATATGTATTTAGATGCCAAAGGCGATGTGATTCAGGGGCTGTCTTTACTCGGACACTTGGCCAGCGGCGTGCCAGGGTCGGTTGATGGCATGGTAGAAATTCACCAAAAATTCGGAAAATTATCGTGGGAAAAAGTCCTGGAACCCGCCATTGATTTGGCCGAAAAAGGCGTAATTCTGACCGAGCGAGAAGCCCTCGGACTGAATAATAATAAGCAGATTTTCAAGAAAATAAATGGCGAAACTACGCCTTACTTCATGAATCCCGCCAACCGAGATTGGATAAAGGGCGATTTGTTGGTACAGCAAGATTTGGCAAAAACCCTGCTAATCATTCAAAAACAAGGCAGAAATGGCTTTTATGCGGGCGAAGTGGCCGATTTGTTGGTCAATGAAATGAAAAAAGGGGGCGGAATTATTTCGCTCGAAGATTTGAAAAAATATCATTCGGCATGGCGAGAACCCATCACGGCCAATTATAAAAATTATCGAATTATTACGATGCCGCCATCGTCGAGTGGTGGCGTAGCTTTGGTGCAGTTAATGAAGTTCGTAGAACCGTATCCGCTCCGAAAGTGGGGCTTCAATGCCGACTCAACGGTGCAGGTAATGATTGAAGCCGAACGCCGTGTTTATGCCGACCGTGCCGAATGGATGGGCGATATGGATTTCGTGAAGGTGCCAATGAAAGAACTAATGAGCAAAAGTTATTTGGAAAAACGCTGGACGGATTTTAGTTTTGAAAAAGCAACTGACAGCAAAAAAATCGGTGGCGGAAACATCACGGGGAAAGAATCGAACGAAACGACACACTACTCAGTGGTTGATAAGGAGGGCAACGCCGTGTCGATAACGACTACGCTCAACGGTAGCTACGGCAGTAAAGTGGTGGTTGCGGGCGGTGGTTTTTTGATGAATAACGAAATGGACGATTTCAGTGTGAAGGCGGGCGTACCGAATATGTTTGGCTTGATTGGTAGCGAAGCCAACGAAATTCAACCCGAAAAACGAATGTTATCATCAATGACTCCAACGATTGTAGAAAAAGACGGAAAGTTTTTTATGGCCGTTGGTACGCCAGGCGGTTCAACGATTATTACATCGGTTTTCCAAACAATACTAAACGTAACTGACCACGGAATGACAATGCAACAGGCAGTAAACGCCCTTAAATTCCACCACCAATGGCTACCCGACCGTACGGTATATGAACCAAATGCGTTCTCTGAAAAAACCATAAATGCCTTAAAATCAAGAGGTTACATAATTGACGCTCAAAAAGGAACACTCGGCCGAATGGATTGCATCATGCTCCGCCCCGATGGCACGCTCGAAGGAGCATCAGACCCAAGGGCGGATAACACGAGTGTGGGGTATTGATGTTTATAAACCTTATAGGTTTGAAAAAACCTATAAGGTTTAAACAGATTATTTCCCAATAATTCCCTTTGCAATTAAGTATGGCAAAATTATATACAGTGTAACACCTTTTATCAGAAAAAACAAAAA
>JANNEN010000043.1:0-3635 GCA_031378715.1 Emticicia sp. | reverse complement strand
TAATTCGACAATTTAAGGCTACTGAGAATTTGATGTACAAGTGTATTGTCCAGATTTTTTTTTATATTCAATTCTCAGAGTAACTAAAATGATTAATTTGGTGTGCTTTTTTCTGAAAGCATCTACTTTTCGATAATCATCAAGTAGTGGAGTAGCAGGGTCGAAATAAATTAAACTTTAACTTATAAGTAGTTATTAAGTAATAATCTATCTATTATAACAATAATATGGGTATATATTTACGTTATATAATTTACATTATGTTAAGTAGTATTATTAACAACTCCTACTCTTATATGCTCAAATATATAAAATATCTGATATTTTTAAAATAAAAATTAAAATTATCCGATATTTTATACAATAAATAGGTTTTAAGGAAATAAAAAAAGGGTTTGATGAATACTTCATCAAACCCTTCATAGGAAATCTAACGTTATTATTTACGTTTAGCACACTGCTCTAAAACTCCTTTTAGATTTTCCAGATTAACGGCAATATCAGGGTCATCTGATTTTAGCGTTTTGCATTTATCAAAATAAACCTTTGCGTCCGTAAAAGTAGCACATACTTTCTCTTCGATTGGTTTACCTTTTTCATTGTAAGTTTTCATATCCATTTTATCAACTACACCCTTAGCAACTACGGCATTATTGAAATAAAATACGCCTAAATTATAATTAGCATCATAATTTACAGGATCTACTTCAATTGCTTTTTTGTAATTTGCCACTGCCAGTTCTTTAAATTCAGTTTCTTTAGCTCTCAAACTTGCAATTTCTGCATCATTCTTACCACTATTCTTGGCTGCTTCGGTATTTTTAGCTATTTTCTGCTTTGCTACCTCCATTTCACCAGTGGCAGTGGCAATCATTTGATTGACTGATGCGATACTATTTTTGATTGAAGCAGCATTTTTTGGCTCTTTTTTCAAACGGTCGCTCAAACGCTTTAGCTCTTCTTCTTGAGCAACTTTCTTTTGCTCAACGTTAATGAGTTCTTTTTCTGCGTCGGCTTTCGCTTTGATAGCTGCACCACCATCTCCCTCTAATGGGCGAATCTTTTTCTCATATTCGGTTGCGGTGTTCTCGTACAATGTACCAAGGTTTTTTAGATTTTCAGCCAAATTCTTAGCATTTTCGGGCGTATTAGGCGTTGCCGCAATCATTGTTTTCATTGATTCGATGGCATCATTCATCATGCCACCACCCAAATAAGCGTTAATGAGTGAGCTTTGTAAATCACGGTCTTTTGGATTAGCTTGAATACCTTTTTTCAATATTTCAACCGCTTTTGCATTGTCTTTATCGGTACGATACAACTCGGATAAGCCATAAAAGACCGCAACATCTTTACCACCCTGTTCAATAAACTTTGAGAAATAAGTCTTGGCATCGTCTAATTGCTGACTTTGCTGTGCTACAATACCTGCATACAAGGTAGAAATTGTGTCTTTTGGATTAGTTTCAGATGCTAATTTGAACAAAACTAACGCTTTCTTGGAGCTTTTTGCATTATAAAAACCAACACCTTGTTGCATCAATGAAGCATAAAGTTTTGATGTTGGACCAGAAGAAGCTGTTTCGATATCTTTTACGCCCTTCCCTCCTGCTGCTTTGTCAATTTCAAGTGCTTTTTTGTAAGTATCGTAAGCCTTCTGTGAGGCCATTGAATCTTTGCCGCAATTATTTGCCATTTCGAGTTGTGCCTCAGCAAGTTTTACCCAAGTTGCTGATTTGATGCCTTTCTTTGGGTCTAAAGTTGCTTTTTCGGCTTTGGCTATATCATCGGTTGCTGTTTTGCATTGAGCGTCTTTCAATTGAGCATCAAGTGCTGCATTTTGAGCAAAAACGCCTGTTGTAAAGATTGTCATTACAGACGCTAAAATGATTTTTTTCATTGGTCAAATTCGGTTTTAGTGATTTACTTAATTTATGAGGTTTGGTTTTGTGAAAAGTATTGATTTCGAGGCTATTAACTTTATCTCTCAATATTTGCTTTTACTAACTTTGCTATTTGGGCGAAAAGTATAAAATTCTTTGCAATTAACAAAGGATTAACACTTTTCAATTATTGAAAAATAATATTTGGCAAATATCGCTCGTATTTTGAGGAAAGAAATTACATTTTTATACCATTAATTCAATCCCATGATACGCTACCATACCATGGGATTGAAAACAGCCTCCACCCTACTCTACTGTTGATGTTTCGGGGGTATCGCTTATTTCGGTTGCCGAAGATTCATCGACTGTGCCTTCAACTAATGGAGCATTTTCAGTATCAACTACTTCAACTTCTTCCTCTTCTTCTCTGATGATTCGGGTTACTGAGGCTATATCATCGGTATCACTCATACGGATAAGTTTTACACCTTGGGTATTTCGTCCCATCACTCTCAAATCGGAAACCTTGATGCGTATGGCTACTCCTTTTTTTGTAATAATCATTAAGTCGTCATCATCGGTTACTTCCTTGATAGCTACTAATGACCCCGTTTTCTCGGTGATATTCAAGGTTTTTACGCCTTTTGCCCCACGAGAAGTTATTCTATAATCCTCTACGTCGGAGCGTTTACCGTAACCTTTATCCGATACAACTAAGAGTTGGGTATCTTCTCTCGAAACACAGACCATACCGATTACTCGGTCATTTTCTTCGATATTAATACCACGTACACCCGTTGCGGTACGCCCCATTGGACGGGTACCAGACTCGTGGAAACGCACTACTTTACCATTTCGGGCGGCAATAACGATGTTATTATCGCCGTTGGTTAAGGCTACATCAAGCAGATTATCTCCTTCGGCAATATTAATGGCAATGATTCCACCCTGACGTGGACGTGAATAGGCTTCAAGTAGTGTTTTCTTAACCGTGCCATCTTCGGTACACATCACGATATAATTATTCTTGATATAATCCTCATCGACAAGGGTTTTTACATTCAGAACCGCCTGAATCTTGTCGTCAGCTTCGATGTTTATGAGGTTCTGAATGGCTCTGCCTTTGGTTGTTTTTGCTCCTTCGGGTGCTTCAAAAACCCGCATCCAAAATAAACGTCCTTTTTGGGTGAAGAATAAGAGGTAATTATGGTTGGTTGCCGCAAAAAGATGTTCGGTATAGTCAGCATCTTTGGTTTTGACTCCCCGTGAACCCGTACCTCCACGACCTTGTGTGCGGTACTCTTGCAATGGTGTACGCTTGATATAACCTTGGTGCGAAATCGTAACGAGCATTTCATCATCGGGAATCATGTCTTCGATGCTAAACTCACCCGCAGCCATTTCTATTTTCGAGCGTCGGGCATCACCGTAGCGTGCTTTCAATTCGGCGAGTTCATCTTTAATGATATTCCGTTTGCGTTCTTCCGAAGCCAATATAGCTCTTAAATCATCAATTATTGATTTAATTTCGTTGTATTCACCGATAATTTTATCACGCTCCAAGCCCGTGAGGCGTTGCAAACGCATATCTAAAATTGCTTTTGCTTGTATTTCACTCAAAATAATACCGCTTGCCACATCGTTATCGTAGGTATCAACAATTTGAAGGCGTTGCAGACCCGTTAGTAAAAACTCCTCTCGCTGCTTATCGGTCATGAAATTACCCGCCATCAAACCTGCTTTTGCTTC
>JANNEN010000425.1:0-7040 GCA_031378715.1 Emticicia sp. | reverse complement strand
TCAGATGCCATTGCAGGAATTGCCAATTTAGTTTTGAAAAAATCGGTCAATAATGGTTCGGCACAAATCCAATACGGTGCAACCTCAGAAGGTGATGGTGCTGGCTATACGGCGGGCGTAAACTATGGCTTTGCCTTGGGCAAAAAAGGTAGCTTGAATCTCACTGGAAGCTGGCAAGACGTAAAAGGCACTGATCGCTCCGACCCTTATAACCCCCAACCAGTAGCGGGTGGAACTTACACGGGTATTTATACCAACGTTGCCGCAACCGATCAAGCATTATTGAAATCAAGGGGCGTTTGGGGCGATGGCACTTATGGTTCTTTCAACGTGGGGCAATATGGTAGCAATGCCATGAAATCGGGACAAATATTTTATAACTTAGATTTACCTTTCAACAAAGGTTGGTCGATGTACTCGAATGGAGGATATTCCAACAAAAAAGTATTTGCACAGGCGTTTTTAAGAAATGCACAACCTGCCAACGCAAACTCGAATACAGATATTTATCCCAATGGCTATGTACCGCAATTACCAGGAACATCAATTGATTATTCTTGGGTAGTTGGCTTAAAGCGTAAAGTTTTGGGTGGTTGGAACTTAGATTTTAGCACTGGTTATGGTAAAAATATGCTTGATCAATTTGCCAAAAATTCTTCAAATCCTTCATACGGAGCGAAATCTCCAACCGATTTTTATATGGGTCGCATTGGTTTTGGGCAAAGTTTAACGGAAGCTAATTTTTCAAAAACAAAGTTGGGTTTTGCAGGAACAAAATCAACGAACCTTGCTTTTGGTGGACAATTTCGGGTAGATAATTTTGTACTAACCCCAGGCGATGACCTCGCTTCGCCTTCGGGAAAGGGCGTTGGACCACTGGCAGCAACTAATGGCAAAACACCAGGTTCGCAAGGACGAGTAGGCATTGATGAAAGTGATAAAACTGACGTAAAGCGGTCGAATATTGGCATGTACGTGGACGTAGAAAGCGATATTACTGACAAGTTTTTATTGGCAACGGCAATCCGCTACGAAAATTACAGCGATTTTGGCAGTAATATTTCGGGGAAATTGGCAACTCGGTTTAAATTGACTAATAATTTTTCAATCAGAGGTTCGATAAATAAGGGTTTTAGAGCTCCATTGCTACAACAAATTGCGAATGCCGCCACCACCTCAACCGTGCAATCGGGTGTAATTACGAACACAAAACAGCTACCCTCGAGTGATATTCGTTTGGCACAATTAGGCATCGAAGATCCAAAACCCGAAACATCATGGAACTACAACCTCGGCGTAACGGCACAAGTGGGTAAGAATTTTTTATTCACCGTTGATGCTTATCAGATTGATATTTCTAACCGAATCATCATCACCGAAAACCTCGCCGTGGCGAGTATCACTGCCTTGAAGCCCCTTTTTGCAGGATTCAGAGAGATTACGTTTTTTACGAATGCAATCAGCACAAAAACACAAGGTATTGATTTGGTGGCTTCGTATAAGCAAGCCATTTCGCCAAAAAGTAAACTTACTGCGAGTGTTGCATTTACAGTAAATAAAACCAGAATCTCGGGCGTAAAAGCCACACCATCACTCTTACAAGCAGGCACAGTTCGCCCAGTGGTACTGATTGATACCATCAGCCGAGCCTTAATTGAAACAAGTCAGCCGCACACCAAAGTATTGGTTTCGGTGGGTTATCAAATTGGTAAACTTGGAATAAATCTCCGTAGCACTTATTTTGGCGAAGTTACGGGTTGGGAAAAATTGGCAAGACCTGTTACTGGCACAAGCAACTTGCACCAAAGCCAAACTTTTGGGGGCAAAAACCTATTTGATATTTCGGTAAATTATGACATCAACAAACACCTTACCTTGACCGCAGGCGGAAACAACATCACCAACGTTTACCCCGATAAAGTGTTTGCAAACTATGCGTCTTACACCAACGGACAAGTGCCATACACCCGAAATGCCAACCAATTTGGCTTCAATGGTGCGTATTATTATGGTACTTTGTTGGTGAATTTTTAAGTAACAAATGACTAACCTGTTAATATTAATGCTTTGTCTTTCGTTGGGGGTAATACTCCAACGGAGCAAAGTATTTCCAACCGATGCTCATTTGGTACTCAATTCCTTTATCATTTATATTTGTCTGCCCGCATTAACTTTACTTTACACGAGTGAAATAAATTTTCAACGAAGTCAAGCATTACCCGTGCTAATGCCCTACATTTTGTTTATTTGTTCATTTGTTTTCTTTAAAATCATTGCTTCAATTTTTGAGTTTGACCGAAGTACAACGGGGGCTTTGACCATCACGGCGGGTATCAGTAGTATTTCGTTTGTTGGCTTCCCAGTTTTTGAAATATTGTACGGAAATGAAGGATTAAAAATGGGCGTTTTGATGAGCCAAGCGGGTTCGTTTGTTGTTTGTGGGACTCTCGGAATTATGACCGCAGCTTATTATTCGTCTTCCGAGCCTTCCCTCAAAAAAATACTCGAAAATATATTTACTTTTCCACCGTTTTTGGCATTTTGTTTGGCAGTTTCACTAAATATTTTTGGTGTACATTTTCCAGTTTTTGCCAAAGATATTCTACAAAAATTAGGTAGTCCATTTACTATTTTAGCATTGGTTTCGGTAGGTTTACAAATAAATTTTAGTCGAGAAAGTTTCACCCAAAAACCACTTTTAATTGGTTTATTTTTCAAACTTTTCATTGCACCTTTGATAATTTACTTACTTTATGTTATTTTGTTTAACGAAAAAACTTGGTTGGGGCAAATATGCGTAGTAGGGGCGGGGCTTGGCTCAATGAACACCGCTACCATTATCGCTATCAACCATCGCCTAAACCCACCCTTGGCAAGCCTAATGGTAGGAATCGGTATTCCATTATCACTCATTACGACTTTGATTTTGCATTTTTTGGTGAAATAATTTATTTTTTAGGTTATTTAATTCTCATTCCTTATAATCTAAAACCAACATTTTTCAATCGCTAATCTTCAGTAAAAATACTTTTTAACTATCAAAATCCCCCCTCTGGGGTTAAGGGCGTCTATGAAAATTTTTAAAAACCTTACATTTTGGGTACTTACTGCCATTGTTTGCGGTGTGCTTTTGGGACATTTCAACCCCGAATTTGCCCTAAAACCAATCTTAGAGAAAGGCATCAAACAAAGCCTATTCATTTCGGAATTTGAAATAAAAACTACGTTTAGCGAGTTTTTGAGCAGTATTTTTATCAGTATCGTCAAACTTTTCATCAATCCGATTATTTTCTTGACCATTACGCTCGGCATTATTTCGATGGGTGATTTGAAAAAAGTGGGTAAAGTCGGAGCAAAAGCCCTGATTTATTTTGAAGTCGTTACGACAGTGGCTTTGATTATTGGGGTGGTTGTTGCCAACATTATTCGTCCTGGTGATGGTGTCGTTACTGATACCTTGCTTGGCGGTGATATTTCAAAATACACCAAAAATGCGGTTGATTTTAGTTGGGCAAAATTCTTTTGGGATAATCTCACCCTCCAAGTGTTAGTCCTTGCCATTGTGTTGGGCGTTGTGATTAGTAAATTTTCGGGTCGCCAGCAGGTAGTAGATTTCTTGGCACCGATTTCAAAAAAAGTATTTTGGGCTTTGCATAAAGTTATGCTTTTTGCACCCATCGGGGCTTTTGGTGGCATGGCATTTACGATTGCAAAATATGGCATAAAAACACTCCTGCCACTCGCCAAATTGATGGCCACTGTTTACTGCACAATGGCAATTTTTGTATTCGTAGTGTTGTATTTTATCTTGAAATACTATAAAATCAATCTTTGGTCTTTCCTCAAATTTATTCGTGAAGAGCTACTCATTGTCCTTGGAACATCTTCTTCGGAGGCGGCTTTGCCTTCATTAATGGAAAAATTGGAGAAAATGGGTTGTTCAAAATCTGTCGTTGGCTTGGTCGTTCCTGCGGGTTATTCTTTTAACTTGGACGGTACAACAATTTATCTTTCAATGGCGGTTATTTTCTTGGCACAAGTATTTAATGTTCAGCTTGATTTGCGACAAATGCTCACCATTATCGGTATTTTGATGGTAACCTCCAAAGGTGCAGCGGGCGTAACGGGTAGCGGATTTATAGTGTTGGCGAGTACACTCACAGCACTAAAAGTGATTCCTGTTGAAGGTTTGGCACTGCTATTGGGCGTAGATAGATTTATGTCGGAAGCCCGTGCGATTACAAATTTTATTGGTAATGGCGTAGCAACGGTCTGGATTTCAAATAACGAAAACGAATTTGACCGTGCAAAAATGGAACTTGCCTTTGCCAACGTGGGCGACTATGAAGATATTGAGAAGGATAATTTGGAAAATTGATGTTTTTTAAAACTTTACGAAAAATTTTATTTTCAAGCAAAAAATCTTACTTTTGGTAACTAAAATCATCAAAATTATGCAAACATTACAAGCAAAAAAAACAACTAAAAACAAAAGTAGTGGTAAAACAAAACCTTTGTCAGTAAAACCGCAGAAAAAAAGTGTTTGGGAACTAATTATGCAAAACATTCCCGATGGAAAATATGCGGGACTTTCTGCATTACTTGAATCGCACGAAATTCTTGAAGGAAGATGAACTATTTAATTGACACAAATATTTTTATCTTTTTGATTGAAAAATCTGTCCATAGGTTTAGTTCGGCACAGAAAGAGATTTTAAAAGACCCAAATAATACGCTATTTTTATCGGAAGCAAGTTTGTACGAAATGGCAATTAAAGCAAGACTTGAAAAACCTAATTTCAGTCACATCAACATCAAAACTATTGATATTGATAGAAAAGAAAATGGTATCAAGCTTTTAAAATCAAAAATAGAATATTACACAAATATTCCCCAAGTACCAAAGGCAATTGACTCGAAAGGCAAAGTTCATGGCGACCCTTTCGACTTATTGATTATTTCGCAAGCATTGGTCGAAAACCTTCAAATACTTTCAACCGATACCCTTTTTCCTCAATATCAAGGTTTAAAAGTTATTTCTTGAATGATACATTACTACTCTTCAAAAAAAACATCTTTCCCTTTCCTCTAAAAACTTTCAGCCTTACCTTCGCACTACGAAACAAATATTATTCAGAAAATGAGCAAACAAAACTTAAAAGAAGAAGCCCTCCATTACCACGCCAAAGGTCGCCCAGGCAAAATCGAGGTTGTCCCGAGCAAAGAGTACGCCACCCAAAAAGATTTATCATTGGCCTATTCGCCAGGCGTTGCCGACCCCTGCATGGCTATTTACGAAAACCCAGAAGATGTCTATAAATATACTGCCAAAGGTAATTTGGTAGCCGTAATTTCAAACGGAACTGCTGTCCTTGGCTTGGGCGATATTGGCCCCGATGCCAGTAAACCTGTGATGGAAGGTAAAGGGCTGCTATTTAAAATATATGCCGATATTGATGTTTTTGATATTGAACTCAATACCAAAGACGTAGAAGAATTTATTCGCACCGTCAAAATCCTTGAACCAACATTTGGTGGTGTCAATTTGGAAGATATTTCTGCCCCCGAATGTTTTGAAATTGAGGAGCGATTGAAAGCCGAAATGAATATCCCCGTTATGCACGATGACCAGCACGGGACGGCCATTATTTCGTCGGCTGCCTTGCTTAATGCTCTCGAATTGGTCGAAAAAGAAATCTCAGAAGTCAAAATCATCATAAATGGTGCGGGTGCTTCGGCAATTTCGTGTACCCGCCTTTACAACTCCTTGGGAGCCGATAAAAAGAATATTTTCATGTTTGATAGCAAGGGTTTGATTCACCCAAGCCGCACAAATTTGGACGGAAAGAAAATCGAATTTGCTAATGCAAATATGCCAGCCGAAACAACCCTCGCTGAGGCCTTAGTTGGGGCAGATGTGTTCGTGGGCTTGTCGAAAGGTAATATTTTGAGTCAAGAAATGGTTAAATCAATGGCCAAAGATGCAATCGTGTTTGCGATGGCAAATCCAACGCCCGAGATTTCTTACGAAGAGGCCATTGCTGCTCGTGAGGATATTATCATGGCAACGGGGCGTTCGGATTACCCAAATCAGGTCAATAACGTACTTGGTTTTCCGTATATTTTCAGAGGAGCATTAGATGTTCGCTCAAAAGTTATCAATGAAGAAATGAAACTTGCAGCCGTGCGGGCATTGGCCGATTTGGCAAAAAAACCAGTACCAGATAGCGTAAATTTGGCTTATGGCGAAACAAATCTTTCGTTCGGTCGAACTTACATTATTCCAAAACCCGTTGATCCACGACTTCTGACAACAGTTGCACCTGCCGTTGCCCGAGCTGCAATGGAGAGCGGGGTAGCCAAATTTCCGATTGATGATTGGGAGGCTTACGACACCCAATTAGCCAAACGTTTGGGGCAGGATAATTCACTCAAAAAAGTGATTACCAACAAAGCAAAGTCAAATCCGAAGCGAGTAGTTTTTGCTGATGCCGAAAACTTGACGGTGCTGAAAGCCGCTCAAGAAGTACAAGATGAAAAAATTGGCACACCGATTTTGCTGGGAAACGTTGCCAAAATCAATAAATTATTAGAAGAAAATTTCATTGATTTGCCTTACGTCGAAATCATTGATTCTCGTTCGCCCGATCAAGAGGAGCGTTTGGCTAAATACGGAGCAATTTTTTACGAAAAACGCAAACGCAAAGGCTACAACCATTTTGAAGCCATGCAGTTGATGCGTAACCGTAATTATTTTGGGGCAATGATGGTCGAAACGGGTGAAGCCGATGCCATGATTGGCGGCATGACCCGAAACTATCCCGAAACACTCCGCCCTGCTCTACAAATTATTGGCAAGCAAGATGGGGTCAAAAAAGTATCGGGACTGTATATCTTGATGAGCCGTTTTGGTCCGCTTTTCTTGGCCGATACGACCGTTAATTTTAACCCAACCGCCGAAGAAATTGTAGAAATTACGGAATTGGCCGCCAAAGAAGTTGAGAAATTCAACATCAAGCCCCGAATCGCACTCTTGACTT
>JANNEN010000348.1:0-1595 GCA_031378715.1 Emticicia sp. | reverse complement strand
GCAAAAACAGCCACAGATACCATCAGCGTAGTTTTTGGATGTTTCAAACACCAAGTCATCAGTTTTCCGTAAGTGGCTGAAATCAATTTTTTCATTCCTCTCAAGATAAAATTCCCCTCTGGATTTTTGTGATTTTTCAGTAAAACACTCGACAAAAACGGAACAATTGTGAGAGCAACAATCATCGAAGCAAAGACCGTTACGGATACTGCCATTGGCAAACTTCGGATGAATTTTCCAGCGGCTTCGGGCAAATTAGCAACGGGCAGAAAGGCAAAAATCAGGAGGATTGTACAACCCACAACCGCCAAACTGATTTGCTTCGTGGCATCAATAGCGGCTTGTTTTTTGGGGATTCCTTTTCGCATAAATCGTTCAATATTTTCAACGACCACGATGGAATCATCTACTAAAATCCCCAAAGCCACAATCATCCCAACGATAGAAAGTTGATTGATTGTGAAACCCAAAGCGTACAACATGGCAAGCCCAATGGCGAGTGAAAGAGGAATGGAAATCATTACGACCAAACTCGCCCGTGAACCTAACGGAAGTAAAGTAATGAGTACCAACAAGATAGCAATACCAAAGTCCTTGGCGAAGCGAGCCAAACGCTTTTGAACGGACTCGGCTTGATCAAAAACTTTGACTAAATCTACTGACGGCGGAAGTGTTTTTTTGAATTCTTCGACCACAGGGTCAGCTTGCGAACGTACTTTGATGATGTTCTGCCCAAACTTCTGACAAGCCGTTACGAATACGCTTCGGTGTCCGTTCAAACGGGTTTTGTGGGTTTCGTCTTCGTAATCGTATTTGACCTCGGCAATGTCTCGGAGCAAGACGATTTTTGTTCCGTTCGAGAAGATAATCGTATTTTTTATTTCGTCAATATCTTTATAATTACCAGAAGTTTTGACGTTGAATTTTTTGGAAGATAAATTAATTGAACCGCCTGGAATATTCACATTTTCCGACTGAATAGCCCCCAGAACTCGATTGAGCGGGATTTTGTCTTGGGATAATTTGCTCAAATTCAATTCTACCGAAATTTTACGCTTCGGAAAACCCCACGATTTGATGTTTTTCAAAGCCGACACTTTCTCCAAACGTTTCTCTAAATCATCGGCATATTTTTCTAATTTATGATAAGGTAAATTTTCAGAAACCAAGGCAAATTGATAAATATTGACCCCATCGGGTTGGTATCTTTCAATCCGAACATCCAAGACATCGGAAGGCAAATCCTTACGAACGGCGTTCATTTCACGCACTACTTCCTGATATTTTTCTTCGGGATTTACCTCAAAATCGTATTCGACTTGAAAGATGGCGGCACCGTCCACGATGGTACTACGGACACGGTTCATATTGTCCAATTCGTTGAGTCGCTTTTCAACCACATCCGCCACCAATTCTTCTACGTCCTTGGGGGATGCTCCTGGATAAATGACAGTTACGCCAATTTGTGGCTACGAAAACTCAGGGTATTCGCCAGGTGGCATATTTAACAAAGAGAAAATACCGATGGATAATATTCCCAAAAACACGACGAGGGTGAATTGGTAGTTTTTTACTGAGAATTCAGAGATTTTCAT
>JANNEN010000036.1:0-20694 GCA_031378715.1 Emticicia sp. | reverse complement strand
GGAAGCTCTTTTCTGACTTAAACCAAAGAAAATTATGAAAATTAATAAAATCGTTTGTTCATTATTATTTATTCAATAACTCATCAAAAGTCAAGGCTACGTAGTACATTGAGCCAACGGCTGCACTACCAAACGCCTGAATGTACGGCTTGCCACCGATGTTTGTACCACCAACTTTGATGATAGACTTCATGGCCGATAGCTTGTAGCTTACCTGAGCGTCAAACGCCGTAACTTTTGGTACGATTGTATTCGTAAATGACGTTACGGTAGTTGTAGTAGGTTGGTTGAAACCTGCTTCCCACAAGTACGCATCTTGGTGTCTTAGATTAACATTGAAACCCACTTTGCTACCGCTACCCAAACGCTTACCGAAACTCAAATTATAACGGTTTTTTGGTGTGTTATACCCCGCAAATTGTTGCTCAGGGCTTGGTGTGAAGCCTTTGAGGTTATTTTGAGCAAAATTAGCACCGATATTATATCCCTTTTGCAAAGAGTAATTAGCACTAATGGCGAAGCCATTCGTAGTGATTTTTTCGCTCGTATTTGATGGACGAGAATAACCTTGGCGAGTTGAAGCACTACCCGCACCCGATTCGATTGGTAAGCCTGGGCCAGCCGCCGCCGTCGGAACGATGATTGACGTACCACCAATAAAGTTGGTATATTTACTCGTATAAAAATACGAATCAACAAATAACTTCTTGCCAATCAAGCCTTTGTAACCAATTTCGTAAGCCTCAATTTTTTCGGGTTTCAATGTGGCCGCTTTGTACTTTGGTAATGCCGCTAAACCAAAAGCTGGAACAACTTGTGCAGTAACACCTGGTACGTTCGCAGCAAGTGCTTTTCCTAACTCCGCATTAAATGCAGGTTGGAAATTCGCAGCTAATGCACCTGGTAATGTTGCGGCTACACCTGGAGCTAAATTAATTGCTAATGCACCTGGTAAATTTGCGGCTACACCTGGAGCTAAATTAGTTGCTAATGCACCTGGTAAATTTGCGGCTACACCTGCTTGAATAGCTGCTGCTGCTGCTGCTGCTGCAAGTTGTCCTGCTGCAACGGCTGCGTTTACTTGGGCTGTTACACCTGCGGTTACTTGTTGAGTAATAGCAGTAGTTACACCTGCGGTTACTTGTTGAGTAATAGCGGCGGTTACACCTGCGGTTACTTGCTGAGTAATAGCCGCATTTACACCAGCAGTAATTGCAGGTGTTGCTTGTGCCGTTACTGCCGCAGTTGCGTAAGCCTGAGCTTTTGCCAATACATCAGCCGTGATATATTTTGAAGGATTTCTTGAAAAATCTTGCAAAGTCACCAACGCAATACCGCTTGCCAAGTTATATCTTGCATCAAACTCTGGCTGTCCACCGATGAGCGTACCGCCTGGGGTTCTTAGGTCGATGTACTGGTTTTGCGTAGTCGGGATACGATAACCCGTTTGGTACGAAGCACGGAAGTTCTGCTGTCCGAAAGTTGCTACTGCCGATAAACGTGGCGTGAAGAAACCTTCAAAGTTTTGGTTTTTGTCATAACGAATCGAAGCCGAAAGTTTCAAATGGTCGCTAAACAAACTTTTAGAACCCTGAACGAACGCACCAAATTCATTAATCGGAATCGTACCCGTGCGGTCAAACTTAGGGTCGTTAGCAAGGGTTTTGGTATCTTTTGTATCAGCAAATAGCGTTCCGTTTGAGCGTAATTGGTACTGACGAATACTTGCTCCCGCCAATAAATCCATAAACTTCACTTGATTCTTGAAGTTATAAACCCCTTCGGCGTGGTATAAATTTGTTTTATCCAAGAATGCACCACCACCATTAACGATGTCAGCATCACGAAATTTATCCAAAAGGGTAGTAAACTCAGCCGTTCCCGCCATTGGCATACCTTTATCAGCTACACCTCTTGCGGTTAAGTGAGCGGCTTCTTCGGCTTGTCCCGCTCCACGAGCCGCTGCGAATGCTCCTACGTATTCACCAAACCACGAAGCGTGCGGCTTCAAACTATTGAGCATCGCAACCGCCGTCAAACCAGCAGTATATGATTGTCCCGAACGCTCTTGGGTTGTGTAAGCTCTCAACGTAAAGTTATCGCCACGCAACTCTACCTTGCCTTGCATCAAATTAAAATTACGAAGCGAGTATCTACCAGTTCCTGTATATACCGTTGTTCCGTAGCCATAGTTTACTTGTCCAACTAATTCTACTTTATCATTGATACGGTAGTGAGCCGCTACGTTAGTCTTGAAAGATTTGGTATTATAATCAACCAAATCTCTTTCTAAGTAACCCGTTCGGCTAATATTTCTATTCGCAGGAATCAAACCTGCATCTGATACTGCCTTGATGCCCGCTTTTTGTGCTGGCGTCAGTGGTGAACTTGCTCCCAACAGACCCGTCACAACGGCTCCCATGCTTGATTGCACTTCGTCACCGTAAACGTTCATACCGTCGTAGTCGGTGTTTACGCCCGCACCTCTTGTGCCGTTTTGTAGTCCACCTGCTACCGTTGTGCTACCGTTCAAGTTAGTATAATCCGTTGCTTCCCAATCCTTAGCGGTGATGTAAGCCAAGTTTACTTTGAACGCAAACTTATTATCTTTTGAAGCCTTGGCATAACGCATCGAAAAATCACCCATTGGGGTGTTTACGGTTGCTCTGTTACTACCGTTCATAATGCCTGCCTTAATGGTTGCACTTAGACCTTGGTACAAAAACGGGCTTTTGCTATTCATCAAAACCAAGCCATTGATGGCGTTTGGTCCATAAAGGGCAGAAGCTGCTCCTGGCAAAACCTCCACACTTTCTACATCAAGCTCGGGCATACCGACAATATTATCAACGGGGAAGTTTAAGCCTGGGGCTTGGTTGTCCATACCGTCAATCATCTGAACGGTACGGGGATTTCCCGTTGCACCGAAGCCACGCATATTGATTGATTTGAACAACAAACCTTGCGTGGTCATGTCGATACCTTTCATGTTGGCGAGGGCATCGTAGAATGATGGCGAGGCAGTTTCACGAATGGTACGAATGTCCATTTTTTCGACCGCTACGGGCGATCTCAAAACCGACTCTTCAACCCTCGAAGCCGAAACCACAACTTCTTGCCCCAAAACGGCTTGCTCTTTCAACGCAATGGTGAGCGAAGCGTTATTTCCCGAAACAGCCATTTCTTGACCTTCGTATCCTACCGACGTGATGAGGAGTGTAAATGGCGGAGCTTGCGAAACATTAAATGAAAATTCGCCCTTGGTGTTTGTAATCGTGCCTACGACCTTACCTTTTACTTGCACACTGACACCGATTAGTGGCTCTTTTGTGGCTGCGTCCGTAATCGTTCCAGACACTTTTGTTTGAGCATAAGAAAGCTGTGCAAAAAGCAAGCAGCAAATTCCGAGCAAACATTTTTTTACGGAAAGTTTGTACATGAGAATATTGGTTAGTGGTTAACAAAACGTAATTTTATACCAAAATTAACAAACAAAATAATAATATGCAAGCATACTATTATTAGTTTATATAGAAATGGTGCAATTTTAACGAAAAATAATTATATCCGATGCAAAAAACGTTTTTCTTGATAATTTTAATAGCCGTTTTTTCGGGCAAAACAAACGCCCAAAAAACCGCTACCTTGACTACTCATTTTGATGCTCTGCTCATTCCGCCGATGCCCGATTATGCCCTCAGCGACAACTGGGCGGCACTACCAACCCAAAACGATGCCGCCGACAAAATACCTTTAAAAGCAAACAGCGTTGAAAAACACGAGTTGAAGCTCACCCATCGGGGGCGGGGGGGGCTGAACATAGTTGATAATCAAGCCAACGCACGAGCCGATGTGTTTTTTCTGCACCCTACTACGTTTACCTACGCCCCAAAAAATCAATATCAATGGAATGCCGATGTAAATGATGCAGGTTTGAATGAAAAAACGGATAATTCAACGATTTTGAATCAAGCTACCGCTTTCAATGGTTCGGGAAAAATCTATGCTCCCCGCTATCGACAGGCACATTATTATAGCTTCGTCACGCCCGATGCTACCGATAAAAAGCAAGCATTAGATTTGGCGTACGCCGACGTAAAGGCGGCATTTGAATATTATCTTAAAAATTGGAACAATGGTCGCCCCATTATTATTGCTTCGCACAGTCAGGGTACGGTTCATGCCAAACGACTTTTGAAAGAGTTTTTTGATGGAAAACCCCTACAAAAGCAACTTGTGGAGGCCTACCTCATCGGCATTGCTACACAGCCCGATACGTTTGAAAATATCAAGCCGAGCAAATCAGGGGACGAAACTGGCGGTTTTGTTTCGTGGAATACCTACGCCCGTGACTTTACGCCGCCTTATTATACCAACGGACTCAGCACGGCCGTTTCGACCAATCCGCTTACGTGGCGGTTAGATGAGGATTTTGCCCCGAAAGAACTTAATACGGGCGGCGTTGGTTTGAAATATACTTTTGTAGCCCAAGCCGCCGATGCTCAAAACCACGCAGGTATGTTGTGGATAAACAAACCTTATATAAAAGGTCGGGTTTTTCTGAAAAGAAAGGTTTGGCACGTGGCCGACATTAACCTCTTTTGGAATAACATCAGAGAAAATGTAGCTTTGCGGCTGGAAAATTATTTGAAACAGTGAACAAACAATTTTTAGAAAATATTGAGCATGAATAATAATAATTACGTAATCATAATGGCGGGTGGTGTCGGAACGAGATTCTGGCCGTTTAGCCGCAGTACCAACCCCAAGCAATTTCATGATGTGCTGGGCATTGGCAAAACGATGATTCAACAAACGGTTGAGCGTTTTGAGGGTGTTTGTCCGAAACAGAATATTTATATCGTTACGAGCAAAGAATATTACGACATCACGAAGGCACAGTTGCCTTATTTGAGTGACGACCAGATTTTGCTCGAACCTAATCGCCGAAATACTGCCCCGTGTATTGGCTACGCTTGTTATAAAATTGCGGCCCAAAATCCCGATGCAAATATCGTAGTTGCCCCTGCCGACCATATTATCTTGAAAGAAGACGAGTTTCGGGCGAGGGTAAATATTGCTTTGCATTTTTCGGCAAAAAACGATGTGTTGGTTACGCTCGGTATCAAGCCCACTCGCCCCGATACGGGCTACGGCTACATTCAGTTTTCAGAAACCGAAGGCGACATCAAACGAGTAGTGACTTTTACCGAAAAACCCAACGACGAGTGGGCCAAGAAATTTGTTGAAAGTGGTGAGTTTGTCTGGAACGCTGGCATTTTTGTTTGGAATGTAAATGCTATCAAGAAGTGTTTTGAGGCGTTTTTGCCCGAAATGGCGGAGGCTTTTGAAGAAATCAAGGGCGATTTTTATACTGAACGAGAAGCCGATGCACTAAATAGAGCCTATCCGCAATGCAAAAATATTTCGATTGATAATGGCGTAATGGAGCGTGCCGAAAATGTGTATGTGGTGCTTTCTGAAATCGGTTGGTCGGACTTAGGTACGTGGAAATCGCTTTATGAAGTATCCGAAAAAGACGAAAATCAAAACGCAATCGACGGAAATACGATGATTTATGACACCCAAAACTGCATCATCAAAACCCCAAAAGATAGATTAGTTGTGGTAAAAGGTTTGGACGGTTATATCGTTGCCGAATTTGACAATGTTTTGATGATTTGCAAGAAAGAGGACGAACAAAAAGTAAAGGAGTTTGTGGCTACGGCAGGTACACGTGGTAAGGAGTTTGTGTAGATTTTTGACTGAAATGATTAATAAAAATAGGGTTTCAAAATTTTGAAGCCCTATTTTTGTTTGAACCAAATTGCCTATTTACCTGTTTTTTTTAAAACTAAATTAAACGTAATGAACACCGAATTAATCAAAATAGATATTGTATCAGACGTGGCTTGTCCGTGGTGTTATATTGGCAAAAAACATTTAGAAAAAGCACTCGAAATCATTGATAACCAAGTAGTTGAGCTGACGTGGCATCCTTTTCAGCTCGACCCCACGATTCCGAAAGAGGGCGTTTATCGTGAAGAATATTTTGCTAAAAAATTTGGTAACGCTGACCAGATCGAAGCAGTTTTTCAGCGAGTAGCGGGCGTAGGGGCTAAGGCTGGTATTGATTTTAATTTTGATAAAATGTCGAAAGCCATCAACACAATTCCGTTGCATAAGCTGCTGCACATTGCCCGTGAAGAAGGTACTCAAATTGACTTAGAAGAACGTTTTTTTAAGGGATACTTTACCGATGGTATTGATTTTTCGGACAACGAACAACTGCTGATTTTTATGCAAAATTTTGGCTGGAATCGGGATAAAACAGCAAGCATTTTAGTAAACGAAGAAATTGAACAAGTGGTTTTACAAGAAATAAAGCATTTTCAAAATCTGGGAGTTTCGGGCGTACCATTTTTCATCTTGAACAATAAATACGCCATCAGTGGAGCTCAACCGACCAGTGTTTTTGTAGAAATATTACAAAAAGTAGCCCAAGAAATGTCACCCACTGAAACTGTCGGAGAAGTTTGCGAAATTGGTGGAGAAAATTGTTGAAGCCAATCTTTATTTCAAAAAAGATGGTTTTTTATTTGAAAGGGCGTAATTTTACGCCCAGATTTGAGCAGTAATGCTACGTTCTTTTGTTCTATTTTCAATTAATTTTTATAAAATATTATGTCTGCATCAAGTTTAGTCGCTGACAGAATCAATGCGTTGGAAGAATCAGCCACGCTTGGTATGTCGAAAAAGTCACGTGAATTGGCGGCACTGGGACACAAAGTTATCAATCTTTCTATCGGAGAGCCTGACTTCAAAACTCCCAAACACATCTGTGATGCTGCAAAAGCGGCTATCGACGCAGGTTTTCATCACTATACGCCCGTAGCGGGCATTCCTGAGCTACGCAAAGTTATTGCAGACAAACTCAAGCGTGAAAATAATATTGACTGGAAACCCGAAAATATCGTTGTTTCAACGGGAGCAAAACACTCCTTGGCGAACGTGATTTCGTGTTTAATTAACCCAGGCGATGAAGTAGCTATTTTATCACCTTATTGGGTGAGCTACTCCGAAATGGTAAAGTTGGCCGAAGGAAAATCGGTCATTGTAGAAGGTAAGTTTGAGAATGATTTTAAGGTAAAACCCGAGCAATTAGCGGCGGCTATCACTAACCGAACAAAAATCGTGATGTACGCTTCGCCCAATAATCCAACTGGTTCAATTTATAGCGAAGCCGAACTCAGAGCGTTGGCTGCCGTTATCGAAAAACACGAAAATATATTCGTTCTGGCCGATGAGATTTATGAATACATTAATTTTACGGACGAAGGGCATTTTAGCATGGGTTCGATTCCTGCACTAAAAGATAGAGTAATTACGGTCAATGGTTTCGCCAAAGGATTTGCCATGACGGGCTGGCGTTTGGGTTATATTGCAGCCAACAAAACAATAGCCGATGCCGTAGAAAAACTACAAGGACAGGTAACTTCGGGTACAAACTCGATTGCACAACGGGCAGCGGTGGTTGCTTGGGAAGATACCTCATCGGCCGAATCAATGAAATTTGCTTACTTGCGTCGCCGTGATTTGGTTGTTGGTTTGTTGCGAGAAATCCCAGGTTTCAAGGTCAATATGCCCGATGGAGCGTTTTATGCCTTTCCTGACGTAAGTTATTATTTTGGAAAATCAAACGGAAACGTGACCATCAAAGATGCCGATCATCTTTGTATGTGGCTACTCGAAACGGCCTACGTAGCCCTCGTTGGCGGCGGCTCATTTGGGGCTCCAAATTGCTTCCGACTTTCAACCGCTGCTTCCGATGAAGCATTGATAGAAGCCGTTGCACGAATCAAAACAACTTTGGCTACTTTGAAATAAAAGTTTTCAATACATCATATACGCAGAAAAAGCACCTTTGAGGGGTGCTTTTTTGCATTTTTCGAGGTCCCGAGCGGATTCGAACCGCTGTAGCAGCTTTTGCAGAGCTGAGCCTAGCCACTCGGCCACAGGACCTTATTGATTTACGAATTACGAAACTCATAATTCATTGTTTCGGATTGCAAAAGTACAAGACTCGTGCCAAAGTGCCAAAGTATTTCTGAAAAAATCTCAATATTTTTTGAAGTTATGGATTAAAAATAAAATATTCCAAAAAGTAAAATACTGCAAATGACTTATAGTCAATGGTTTAAGGACGTAAATCGTAAGCCGTAAATCGTAAATTACAATTTCAATGCAACCTTTCCTGTATTCATTTGCATCTTGTTATTGAACCACAAGATTTATGGCAAAAATTTTATCACTTTTTACGAACGAATACGACCTCGCAAAGGCCGTACAGCGGCAAGACCCCAAAGCACAAACCCGACTTTACGAAAAGTTTTCGTCGAAAATGCTGGCGGTTTGCACTCGCTACGTAGGTGATAAAACCGAAGCCGAAGATGTAATGATTGAAGGTTTTATGCGAATTTTTGATAAAATCGACCAATTTACATTTCAAGGAAGTTTTGAGGGTTGGGTGCGGCGAATTATGGTAAACGAAGCCCTGATGTACGTTCGAAGTAAAAAAATTATAATCGTTGATTTGGAATATGCCACCGAGGAGAGTTCTAACACATCGTTTAGTACCGATCTGGAAGCGGCCGATTTAATGAAAATCATCGAAGAATTACCAGTCGGTTACCGCACGGTTTTCAACCTCTATGCCATTGAGGGCTATACTCACCAAGAAATTGGCGAAATGCTCGGTATCTCGGAAGGTACCTCAAAATCGCAACTGAGTAGAGCAAGGGCGATGTTGCAAGCAAAAATAATGAAATCAGAAAGTAACACCTTAGACACCAAAGCCCAAGGATAATCTTAACCAAAAGGCTCAAATGATTACGATAATAAAAATGAAAAAACATCCGATTGACGACCTTTTTGCCAAAAAATTGGCAGAACATCGACAAGAACCTTCTCAACGAGCGTTTGAGAATTTTCAGGCACGTTTGGCACAAAATCAACAAAAGCGTAGGGGTGGATTTTTTCAAATCACCCGAAATTGGGGCTATTATGCGGCCGCTGCAGGCATTGCGATTGCCCTCTCGGTTGGGTTTTTGAATAACTCCGAGTTGCCAAATAGTGCATCTTTGGCAAGTACTGCTACGCCAGTAATGGTGAAGCCAAGTAAAAAAAATCCTTCACAAAGCATTGATAATCAAGTGATTGTATCAACGGAAACGAAAAATGCTTTTGCAAAAAATAGTAAATCACAAAGTGCCAAAACAGATAAATCGTTAGTTGAAGTTCCGCAGGAAACAATTTCCGTAAATAGTATTGCAAAGAAGGATGTTCAGCCAAAAGCAGTAGAAAATATCATCATCGACGACTCACCCGAAGAGCAAACCAGTGTGGCGAGTTATCCTGTTTTTGATAATACCGCAACGACAAGCCCCGCCACGATTGAGCCAACTCGGGAGCTTTTCAAGAGCGACGTTGGTGAGTCGATTGTCGTAGTTCTCGAACCCGAAAAAAATGAAGATGAGCTAATTCCTGCACTAAACGCAGATTCGCCAACGATTTTGGCCGATGCCAAACGATTGGGTGCGGAGAAAGAAGAAAATGCCAAATCATTCATGGCTAAACTTTACGGGGAATACAAAAACTTTAAATACGGCGAAAAAGTTGATTTGAAAAAACTCGGCGTGAAAGACGTACTGGCAAGAGTTGATGAAAGTGCCTTGAAAGAAGACATCACCGAAGTACGGGACTATGTGCAGAGAAAAATGAGTCGTTTGAGAAAAAATTAAAAAATAGTCTGTACCGCAGGCCTAACTAAATTATTTCCTGAAAAAATATTAATACAATGAAAAAAATACACATAGCTATCTTGCTGATAATCAGCGTTTTATCAGCAAAAGCAAATTTTAAATCTGACACCACAATCGTTGAATTTACGGATAAGGGCGTAAAAAAACGGGTCACGGTTTATACGTCGAGCAAGCGGGATTTTGACTTGCCTAAAACCCTCGACCTTGAAAATGTATTGAAAAGCATCGGCGTTGATTCGTCTGAAAGAAAGCGTGCCATTGTTCTGGCAGGAAACGAAGGCGGAAAGCAAGATACAATTTTGGTCGTTGCCCAAGACGGACGCAACATAAAAATCGTACTGAAAGCCCCCAAAGAAATTTCGAGCCGACAGGATACCCTCCGCAATGACGGTGATCATTGGAGTCGTGAAAACAACCGAGTTTATAAGGAAAAAGACGACGATGACGACTCGGATAATGATGACAATTCACCGAAAAAGAAAAAGACGGGTTCGGGTAGGTTCTTCTCTCGTAGTGACTTTGGTATCTATTTGGGCTTGAATAATTGGGCAAAAGGCTCAGTACCAGGATCCGAACTCGACACTTGGGGGTCGAGATACGTAGCTCTTTCGCTACAACGAAATGCTACCCTCACCAATGGTAAACAAGTTGATTTAGCTTTTACGTACGGCCCCGAAATAGCGTGGAATAACTTCATGTTTGAAGGTAATAATGCAGCCCAAGTGGTCGGAAAACAAGTAGTTTTTCAGGATTTTGGCCGAGATTTATCAAAAAGTAAGTTAGTTGTGCCTACACTAAACTTCCCGATGATGTTTAATATTGGTTTTGAAGAAGCAAAATTCAAAATCGGACTGGGCGGCTACGTGGGATATAGACTAAGAAGCTACCGAAAACTCAAATATGATGATGGCGAACGAGTAAAAGTCCGAGGCAGCTACGGACTCAATGACTTTCGCTACGGACTAACGGCCGAATTGGGCAGAAAAAAGGGGGCAAGTTTCTTTTTTAGGTACGACTTGACCGAGATGTTTAAAGCCGACCAATCCAACGCCAAAGGCTTGCAAGCATGGAGTATTGGTTTCAGGTTATAAATCAACGAGAATTTTTTTTACAAAGGCAAGGCTCAAAACCTTGCCTTTGTTGTTAATTGACACTTTTAATCTTTGGTATTAACTTGACAATGATATTGTGGTACCATGGTCTATCGACTTCCGACCATTGACTACTTCTCAAATCCAGCCACCCGCCCGATATTCTCGCTTGACGAAAGCGTTTGCTTCATCAAAATTTGTTATCTTCATGTTGGCACCGTCCCAAAGGAGTTTTTTTCGACCGATAAATTTATCCTTTGAGTTTCGCATCAAAAACGACCGTACGGCCAGGTTTCCCATCAAAACGGTTTCGGTCAATGGCCCCGACTGGTCGAACGATGAACTTGTATAAGTACCAAACCCAGCTTTGCAGGCTTTAACCCATTGCTGTTGGTGGCCGCTCACGTTGCCTTCTACTACCGCCCGTGTTGGTTCGGGGAGTTTGATATTTTCGTATTTTCCGTTGATAAAAACCTTGGGATTTTCGCCAAAGATCTCACATGACAACACGCCCTTTGTGCCAATAAACATCACGCCACCATCAATGTTTGAAAAAACTTTTTCATAATCGCAACCTTCGGGGAGTTTGGGGCGAATACCGCCATCGCTCCACGAAAGGTTGATTTCTTTGAGGTTTTTGCCCGCAGGATTCGGAAATTTGAGGTGAATCGAAGATGACGGCGGACAGACATCATCAAAGAAAGCTTCTTTGAAAAAGTCGGCATAAACTTGCCCCACCGAACACTCGACCGAAGTTGGGTAGCCTAATTTCAACGCCCGAAACGGTACGTCCATGAAGTGGCAGCCCATGTCGCCCAAAGCTCCCGTGCCAAAGTCCCAGTAACCCCGCCAGCGAAACGGCATATAGGCCTCGTGGTAGTCACGCATGGGTGCGGTACCGAGCCATAAATTCCAGTCTATTTCGTTGGGTATTGGTTGTTTTTCGGCTTTATCCTTGGGCGATTTCACACCCTGCGGCCATACGGGGCGATTTGTCCATACCTCCACCGTATGTACCTCGCCAATCGTGCCATTTTGTATGAGCGTTTCGGTTATCCGAGTGCCTTTGCTGCTGCTGCCTTGGTTGCCCATTTGGGTCACAACCTTGTATTTTGCCGTAGCTTCGGTTAGCTGACGGGCCTCCCAAATATCATGGGCGAGGGGTTTTTCGACATAAACGTGCTTTTTTAGTTGAATCGCTGACATCGCAACGGGGTAGTGCATGTGGTCGGGCGTAGTCACGATTACGGCATCAATGTTACTACCTTCTGATTCGAGCATTTTTCGGTAATCCTTGAAATACGGTGCGTTCGGAAACTTCGCCCGAAACTTTGCCGACATTCTATCATCGACATCGCAGAGGGCCACGATATTATCGGAGCCATTATTATAAGCCTGCGGAATATTAAAATCTGCTTTACCACCGCAGCCCACAGCCGCAATATTGAGCTTATCGCTCGGTGCCACGAAGCCCCTACCAAGTACATGGCGAGGTACAATCATAAATCCTGCGGCAGCTAAGGTGCTGGTTTTTAGGAAGTTACGCCGAGAATCTTGTTGAGCTTTATCGTCAGTGATGTTCATAAAAATTATCAAGAATGATAGGTTGAATTTTTACGAAATTTATAAAAAAAACGGCAGAATGTAGCGAAGTTAGGAATTAAATTTTACCCGTGATTTCGTAGAGACGTTGCACCGCAACATTTAAGGAACGAGCATTAAAAAAGATACTAACTTCTAAGGGTTCTTTTCCGAACTTCTTTGTTAGTAAAATCCTCATTTATCAGTGCTAAACTGCGGTTTTACCGCCTCGAATTTCGCAAAAATAACCAAATTATAAATTTAGTACCTTATTTAATTCTCGTTCCTAAGACCTCTTAGTCCTACCTCAGTTTCATTTTTTTAATCAAATAATAAAACCGAAGTGTGAGCAAAATCGCCGATACCGTCAGTCCAGCCAAGAGGCCAATCCAGATACCGATAGCGTCCATTTTGAGATTAAATGCTAAGAAATACCCCAACGGCAGCGAAATACCCCAATAGGCAAACATCGTAATCCAAGTCGGAATGTTTATGTCCGAAATACCCCGTAAAATACCCAACGAAACGACCTGTATTCCGTCCGATAACTGAAAAATAGCCGCCACCAACATTAACTGCATCGCAATCCTAATCACCTCATTATCAGCAATATACAGCTCTACCAAGTAACGATTAGCAATAAAAATCAGTAACATCATTGTAGTCATAAAAATCACTACCAAAAGCAAAGCGACATTGCCCGAAAGTTTAATCTTTTGTAAATCTTTCAGCCCTCGCCCTTCGCCAACTCGTATGCCGCCCGCAATGCCTAAGCCTCCCGCCATCATGTAGGTCGTGGAGGCCACATTGATAGCGATTTGATGAGCGGCCAACTGGTTTTCGCCCAGCCAACCCATCATGATTACGGCCAACGAAAATGCCGCAATTTCAAAGAAAAATTGTAACCCACTCGGCACACCGATTTTGAAAATCATATTCACTAAATCATTGATTTTCAATGATTTATACTTTTCGTGAAGATACTTTTTGAATGTTTTTGTATTGAATAAATAAGCCAACAAAGCCAGCATCATCAACACCCGAGTAATGAGCGTAGAAGTAGCCGAACCCAACAAACCCATTTTCGGAAAACCCCAATATCCATTGATTAAGATGATGTTAAAAATCAGGTTAAGAATCAAACCAAAAACTGTTATCACCATCGCTACGTAAGTGCGTGAAAGTCCGTCCGAGAGTTGTTTGGCGGCCGCAAAAACAAACATAAAAACATTAGAAACAATGATAATTGCCATGAAATCGGGGGCTTGGGCGTTGATTTCGGGCGATTGCTGAAAAATATCGAAAAAATAAATGCACCCAAGACCAATCAAACCCAGAATCAAACCAAACCACAAGGCAACCTGAATGACAGCTCTAAAAAGACGGTTGATTTCGGCAATATTTCGTTCGGCTTTTGCCTTAGATATCAACGGAGCAACCACCGAAAGCCCACCGATACCGATGGACGCAATCAAGAACGCAATCGAATTAGCAATACCCGCCGAGCCGAGTCCAATCTTTCCGATGTAGCGGCCGACCATGATATTATCCGTCACGCCCATCAAAATTATTCCGAGTTGGGCAATCACAATCGGGAGGGCGAGTTGGGTGGTTTTTTTTATTTCGTCTTGGTAATGTTGCGAAAAAATCGGCATAATTTTTTTTGTAAAATGCAGTGTTAGGTGCAAAGGTCGCAAAATTTTGGTCAAGAATTGACACATTATCACTAACTTTGTGCATACACTTATTCTTTTTCAATGAAAAAACGCCTTTTACCAACCCTTGTAATTGTGGCCTTGCTCAATGCCTGCAACATGCCCAAACAAGAAACATCAGCCCCAACCAACCTCAACGGACATTGGCTCAACCAAGAGTATCTCGAAGCCCTAGCAACCTCACATTCGCCCAAAACCGTCGCCGAAAACTATACTTTCTACGCCACCGAGCTGGTTTATGACCAAACAAAGGGCGATTCACTCATGGTTTTTAATGGCCAAGTGGAGTTTTCAAATCTACCCATCAAACGCCACGGCGATACCCTGAGCTTGAAACTCAACCAAGATATTTCGACCGATGTTGTCTATATGGCTGCTACAAAGACATTAGTTTTTACTGATAAAAAACTTAACCGAATATTCAGATTCGAACGGGCTGATAGTAGTTTGATTGATAAAAGTTTTACGCCAAAAGTTGCTTTTCCGTCGGCAGTCAATAAGGCACTTTTTGAAGGCAAATGGGAGATTTATGAGCATCTTTCTACCAAAAAATCGGGTGATTTTAGCCGATTTGGGGCAATAAAAGGCTGGGATAAATACGATAATTATACCGTTTGTGTAAACGGTGATTGCGTAGCTAATGAAGACGGTGATGTGGTTTTCTTGGGTACAAAAGACAAATCGGATATGTACGGCTTTCGCTCACGGGGAGATTCACTCACGATTTTTGAACTAAATCAAATCAATGATGCCGACGAAAAACCTGTCTATAAACACGGTATTCCGTTGATGTTGCTGAAGAAAAGCAAAGTCCTCTAACAGCCCAATGATGTCAATTTAAGGTTTTTAAATAGTTTCAAAATTTAATCTATCTCAGTTTCAACGCTGGCAGGGTTCAAAACCCCTGCCAGCGTTAGAGAGCAGGTAAATTGCTTAAATTGACAGCATTTGCTGTTTTAGCTCCCCATCGGGGCAGTCCGATGGGTCGGCGGGGGAGCTGTTTTACTCCACCTTACTCAACTTCACGGTATTCGTGCGACTATTGGCTTTTAGTGGCAAGCTCAAAGTATTGATAAACAAATCACCCTTTTGTAGCTCGCCTTTTTCGACCAACACACCTTTTATTGTATCCACAACTTCTTCCACGTTTTTGCCCGTCATGCCTTCAATCATAAAAACCTGAACGCCCGAATATAGGCTCAGTTGCGTAGCTAATTGTTCGTTGCCTGTGAAGATAAACAAATCTGCTTTCGGGCGGTGGTGCGACAAACGAACGGCCGTATAACCCGAAGACGTGATACCAATAATAGCTTTTACCTTTAGGTCACGTGCCAAACGGCAAGCGGTCATTACGACATTATCATTCTCTTTTTCGTCTGATTCGTACGTACCCTCGGCCACTCGTGTATGATGACGGAAATATAGCTTTTTCTCATCGGCCAATGATTCTACTTTCATAATAGTATTGACCATCGTTTCGACAGCCAAAAGCGGATATTTGCCCGAAGCACTTTCGGCACTGAGCATCACGGCATCGGCACCATCAAGCACGGCATTGGCCACATCGCCCACCTCAGCACGAGTCGGGCGGGGGCTATCAATCATGCTTTCGAGCATTTGCGTAGCCACGATTACGGGCTTTGCTGCCAAGTTCGACATTTCGACCAAACGTTTCTGAATCATCGGTACATCTTCCGAAGGTAGCTCAACGCCCAAATCGCCACGGGCAACCATGATTGCATCACTGGCATTGACGATGGCTTCCATGTTATCAATGGCCTCTGGCTTTTCGACTTTGGCGATTACTTTGGCAAACTTGCCTTGCTCCTTAATATATTTCTGAATATCTTGTATCTCATCGGCCGTACGCACAAACGAAAGAGCTACCCAATCAACGTCATTTTTGAGTCCAAACTTCAAATCCTCCCAGTCTTTTTCTGTAACCGATGGTTGCGAAATATTAGTATTTGGCAGATTTACGCCCTTTTTCTGCTTCAAAAGTCCGCCATAAACCACTTCCGTGATTACGTCCGTGCCGTCTTTTCCTATTACCTTTACTTCCAGCTTTCCGTCGTCCATCAAGATTCGCTCGCCAATCTGCACATCATTATACATACCTTTATAGGGCGTACTCACTCGCTCGGCATTTCCGACAATATCATCACTGGCAAATCTGAGTTGGTTTCCTGTAAAAATCTCCACACCGTCATTGCCACTTTCCATGAGTCCGATTCTGATTTTTGGGCCTTGTAAATCTTGCAAGATGGCACACTTGAAACCGTGTTCACGATTGATTTTACGAATACGGTCGATGCGAACTTGGTGGTCGGCGTGCGTGCCATGGGAGAAGTTCAAACGGAATACATTCACGCCAGCTTTGGCTAATGCCAATAACATTTCTTCACTTTCGGAGGCGGGTCCAACGGTTGCTACTATTTTGGTTTTTCTTTGCATAGGTAAAATAAGTTTTTTCTTTGGCTTAGGAATAGTGCAAAAATACTAAAATTGATTAAGATTTTCAGCGTTTTTGAAATAGAAAGGCGAAGGGTTTTCCAGAAAAACAATTAAGTTGCTGATAATCAATTACTTATCTTGTATTTTGATTGTATTAAATCTAAAAAATAAATCAAAAAAAGGACATAAAATAAAGGAAAATGCCCCTCCAACATACCAAAATTCAAACTCATAAACTTAGAAAAGCTGTATTCTAAAAATTGATTTTTAGAAAAAAAAACGATTTTTTTTGTCTGAAAAAAATATTTGTCTAAATTTGTGTTTCTTAAAAAGCAAAACCATTGAAACATTCGTCAATCGCAATTTCACTTCTCCTGCTACTCAGCCTTTCGGTGTGAGAAACGGAGATTTTGTATAAACAAAAGCCCTTTCTTATCACGTGAGAAAGGGCTTTTTTGTGAAAACAAAGACGAATCACTCACTTAACCAGTATAAATCTCATCAGAAATGAGCGATAAAATTTATGTTTTTGATACTACCTTGCGTGACGGTGAGCAAGTGCCAGGCTGTCAGCTAACGACTGACGAAAAAGTGATGATTGCCCGACAACTCGAAAAATTGGGCGTTGATATCATCGAAGCGGGTTTTCCAATATCAAGTCCTGGCGATTTTCGTTCGGTTGTTGAGGTATCGAAAGCCGTCACCGAGCCAACGATTTGTGCCTTGTCCCGTGCCGTTAGGGGAGATATTGATGCGGCAGGCGAAGCCTTGAAATTTGCCAAACGCCCCCGTATCCATACAGGAATCGGTGCATCGGATATTCATATCAAGCACAAATTTAATAGTAGCCGAGAAGCCATAGTCGAGCAAGCCGTTGATGCCGTGAAGCATGCCCGCAAGTACGTTGATGATGTAGAATTTTATGCCGAAGATGCTGGCCGTGCCGATTTGGAGTTTTTGGCGATACTAACCGAAAGTGTCATCAAGGCTGGTGCAACAGTGGTCAATCTACCCGATACAACTGGCTACGTTTTGCCCCACGAGATGTACGACCGCATCAGCTACTTGATGAATAATGTGCCGAATATCGACAAGGCCATTATCTCAATGCACAACCACAACGATTTGGGCTTGGCAACTGCCAATACGATTGCAGGAATCAGGGCGGGAGCGAGGCAGGTGGAGGTGACAATCAACGGCATCGGTGAGCGAGCGGGCAATACTTCGCTCGAAGAGATAGCCATGATTTTGAAAGTGCATAAATCGCTCGGTTATCATACCAACATCGACAGCACAATGTTATTTCCAATGAGTACGCTCGTATCGCAAACAATGCGTATGCAGGTGCAAGCCAACAAGGCAATCGTCGGTCGAAATGCCTTTGCTCACTCGTCGGGTATCCACCAAGACGGTTTTTTGAAGCACACCGACACCTACGAAATCATGAGTCCGCAGGAAGTAGGCGTTGATAAATCTTCGATTGTGCTAACCGCCCGTAGTGGTCGCCACGCCCTCAAACACCGCCTCGAAATATTGGGTTTCAAACTCGAAAAACCTATTTTAGATGATACATACAAGCGTTTCTTGACATTAGCCGACGAAATCAAAGAAGTAAACGACAAAGATTTGGTCAGGCTGATGCGGGCGTAATTTTTTGAATTAAGGATGTGGAATTAAGAATATTTGACATGGCTATCCTTGAATAGGTTCTTTTTCTATCATTCTTAATTCCCCACCAGAGCATCGTACAAAATCTCGGCGGGATGCTGGGCAATTCTCCCCGTGCCGTCTTTTATTTGGTGGCGGCAGCTCGTTCCAGGTGCGGCAATGATGACATCTTCGGCTTGTTTTCTGACCGTTGGAAAAAGTACTAATTCTCCTATTTTCATCGAAACTTCATAATGCTCCACTTCATAGCCAAACGAGCCCGCCATGCCGCAGCAACCCGACGGTATCAGATGTACTTCGTAGTTGGCGGGCAACGACAAACTTTTCTTGGTCGGTGTAAGTGACGATAAAGCTTTTTGGTGGCAATGTCCGTGGAGTTTTATTAATCGTTTTTCACTCGTAAAAGCCTCTTTTTTGATATTTCCTCGGTCGATTTCTCGGGCAAACCATTCATCAAACTGAAAGGTGTTTTTAGCAATATTTTCAGCATCTTCTCTTAACTCCTGCGGTACGAGTTCCAAATATTCATCTCGTAATGTCAAAATTGCCGATGGTTCGAGACCGATAATTGGCGTTTCGTCCGAAATAATATCTCTCAATAATTTAACATTCTTGATAGCAATTTTCTGAGCTTCCCGTACCATTCCTTTTGATAAATACGTTCGTCCACTTTCCAAATGCTCGGGGATAACTACCTCATAACCAAGCCTTTGTAATAATAAAATTGCTTTCTTGCCAGCCTCAACGTCATTATAATTAGTAAATTCATCGCAAAAAAGAAAAACCCGACCTTGCCTCTGATTTGTGAGCTTTGGCTGCTTTTTGAACCAATCTTTTAAAGTTTGGCTATGCAACAACGGCATGGTGCGGTTGGGGTGAAAACCTACGAGTCGGTTAGCGATTCGGCGGGTAAATTCAGTCTTGAAAATAAAATTATACGCCCACGGAACAATACTCGCCAAACGCATACTTTTGGTAAAGGTGCCGACGAGCAACGAACGAAGCGGCACGCCTTTCTTATCATACGTTTGCTGCAAAAACTCGGCTTTCATTTTGCCCACATCAACACTCGACGGGCACTCCGACTTACAAGCCTTACACGAAAGACATAAATCAAGGACATCTAAGACGATAGCCCCCCCCGCCCCCGATGGGGGAGCTAAAACCGTTTGCTCAGAAACAGCCCCCCCATCGGGGGCGGGGGGGGCTGTAAAGTATTGCCGCAAAACATTGGCTCTGGCACGAGTCGTATCTTTTTCGCTACGGGTAGCCATAAAACTCGGACACATCGTTCCGCCCGTGATTTCGGTTTTGCGGCAGTCGCCCGAACCACTGCATTTTTCGGCCATACGCAAGATACTTTCTTGCTTCGAGAAATCAAAAATTGTTTCGTGCTTGTGCGTTGGCTGGTCGGCTTCGTAGCGTAAAAACTCGTTCATTGGCGGCGAATCGGTGATTTTACCTTTATTGAAGATTTCTTTTGGGTCAAAAAGATTCTTCACTTCCTTAAAAAGTGCGTAGTTTCGCTCGCCCATCATGTAAGGAATAAACTCGCCTCGCAAACGCCCGTCGCCGTGTTCGCCCGAAAGTGAGCCGCCGTATTTCTTTACTAAAACCGCAGTTTCGGCCAATATTGTTCGGAAAAGTGTTTTTCCTGCCGTAGTTTTCAAATTTATCATCGGCTCAACGTGCAGTTCGCCCGCCCCTGCATGGGCATACATTGAGTACTGAACGTTGTGACTTTTCAATAAAATCTCCAAATCGGCAATGTAAGCAGGTAAATCCTGCGGGGCAACGGCACAATCTTCTATGAGATTTACGCATTGGGTATCGCCCGCCAAATTACGGAGTAAACCCAGTCCGCCTTTTCTAACCTCCCAGGCTTTTTTAGAATCATCTTTTAATAAAACAGGATACGCATAACCTAAGCCTTTTTGCTTCAAGTCCTTAATTAAATTTTCGGCTTTTTGTTGCAAACCAGCCTCAGTTTCGTCAAAAAATTCAACCATCAAAATTGCTTTTGGCTCGCCTTCAATGAAAAAACGATTTCTTGATTGCTCGATATTGGTTTTTGTAAATTCCAAAATAAAATCATCGACCAACTCGGAGGCCGAACATTGATGCTCCAAAGCCACCAAATTGACGAGCAAAGCTTCGTTGAGAGTTGTCGTATGCACGGCCACCATACCGATTTCGGGGGGGGGGAGGTCAATCAACTTTAACTTTGCTTCTGTTATAAAGCAAAGTGTGCCTTCTGAGCCAGCGATGAGTTTGGCGAGGTTAGCCTCCCCTGTCGATGGGGGGGGGGGGGGGCGGCCGGGCGGGGCGAGACGGACTACGAACAAAGTAAAAAAAAAAAAAAAA
>JANNEN010000323.1:0-11373 GCA_031378715.1 Emticicia sp. | reverse complement strand
ATCACAACAGCCCACAACTCAGATATGTGGCCCAAAGACGAGTTTGATTACGGGAAACTCTGGGAGAAACTTTTGCCCAAAGAAGAGTGAGTATTGGAGGTTGTTTAAGTTTTTTTATTGGGGCCAAAAACAAACTTAATTTCCCTCCCCCAAACCCTCACTCTCCCCCCAATAAACCCGTAAGACCTTGGCTTTTACGCCGATTTCTTCAAAATATTGTAGCCATGCTAACTGCTGGTTGGAGAGATTATCGGTCGGAGATTTCACTTCAACGAAGCAATAATCACCACTGAGGTCGTCCCACATAAAAAGGTCGGGAAAGCCCCGCAGGTTTTCAACGAGATTTTTGGACATTTCGTGCAGAATCTTTTTCATTGCTTCAAACGCAACTATTTCAACGGCTTTACGGGCCATTAACCATATCGGGAGGCGACCCTCATCTTCTAACCAAATCACAAACGGATTGGCAATACCAAACTTCGATTCGTAGCGTTCGCCCATATAAACCAATAAATCCTGCACATCAGCAAAACTTGCTAAGTGACTGATGATGAGTTCTTTACGTTTTTCATAAAAATCGGGCAAATACAAATCCGAGGGGCGACGCTGAAACGGATGATGAAAAGCCACCAAACTTGGGTCGAAAACAATATCCCAAAAAACTAAACCAAAGATTGCTCGCCACAGATGATTTTCGGCAAAAACAGCAAGTTTTCCTTCTTTGTGGTAATAATCAACTACGCCCATCTCGACTCGGTGCCGAAAATCAATCGAAACCGTAATCGAATCGGCTTGGTGCAGCCACGAAGTTGTACTTTTCTTAGATTTCTTCTTGGAGTTTATTTTGTTCAGAAAGTCAATCGCAAAGAATTTCTCATCAGCATTTTTCGGAAACTCAATCATTTGCTGGCAAAGCGAGGCTGCTTCGTCGATGTGCGTTAATTTCTGCAAAGTTCGTACCTGTCGCTCACGGGAAGGCACTTGGTCGGTCAAGCGAAAGATGGTCAGGGCTTCGTCTAATTGCTTGGATTTTTCGAGAAACGTAGCAATTTTTAATATTAAACGCTCATACGAAGGCACGGCAACTTCGCTGAGTGTGCCAACGGTATCGGCAAAGTTCATGAACCAATCATAAATTTCGAGCGGTGGGGCGGTATCTTTTAACTGGTAAAACAGGTCGTTTTGGTCAGTAATTAACCATTTGTCTTCGGCATCTTTTCGGGTACTAAATCGGGCTACGAGCTTGTCGTCATCGTGGTTTTCAAATTGTACTAAACCCATATCTCGCATCACAAACTCGGTCATGTCGAGGTAGCGGTTTCCGAAAAACAAAAATTTCATAAACGTAACCTCAAACTCAAAGCAAACCTTAATACTCGACTCAAAAGCATTGAGCGTTTCGACGATTTTTGCAAAAGAAAAATCTTGCAGAATTGTTTCTACGAGTTCGTCTTTTTTTAGTTTTTTGTAGTGCGTTTTTTTTTCGTCGGACAATTCGGAGAATTGTGCGACAAGCTCTTTTGCGGTCAAAACTTCCAACAATTCTTTGCCGTAGGTTTCGTGTTTTTCTGGGTTGGGACTTTCAATAAATTCTCGTTCGAGGAGTTCGTTGAGCAATGCAGGAATATCACTTAACTCGCTGTAAGCCAGCTTATTAACTCTAAAAAAAAGCCCCCTTCGGTTAGCAAATCGAATAAAAAGGCATTGGGCATCTTCGCTCAGGCAATAGTATTTTCGCAAGAAACGCCATTCGGATTCATTGAGAATATGCTGGTATTTCTCACGGACAAATTCAAGTACGTAATTAAAATATTCGAGATAGTATTTTGGAGGAAGATCGGTTTGTGCCACTTTTTCGCAACAAAGATTTTAGGGTTACACTTTAATAATTTGCAAGTTTTATGCAACAAAAAAATATGACACACCTATTTTCTACGATAGATGTGTCATACTTGAAATTAAACACGCCCTTGCAACTCGCAAATGCGGTAACTATGGAATCAATACTTTATCCAATGTATGGATTACACCATTTTTTGTGTACAAGTTTACACCTGTAATATTTGCACTACCACTCTCAATACCCTTTACCTTCGTGCCATTTGCCAAGTCGAACAATACCTGATACTGACCTTTGTAAATACCACGTGTGAAACCTCCTCCCGTACTGCCCGCAAGCACAGTAGTAGTTGAAATCATAAATTCTGGCGTGTTTCGTGTATCTACTGGCTGATTTAATAAATTTGGAAAATCCGTCGAAAAAATTGCTCCAACAATAGTATGCAAACGCAATACCTCATTTACCTTAATTTTATCCGCCAATAGTGTTGCTTTTGGTGTTGTTTTGTATAGCTCCTGAAAAGCTGCGTTGTTTGGTGCAAGAATAGTTGAGCCGTAAACCGATAAATTAGAAAACCTCTCTTCTAAGGGAGAATCACTTGCTGAAAACCAAGACAGTAGCTCAGAAAAATCGGAATTTTCTCTTATTGTTTCTGCGAGATTTTTTGTTGGTGGAACAATTACCTTGTCAATCACTTGAATTACCCCATTCGATGCCAAAATATCAGGTGAAATAATTTTTTGACTTCCATTGATAAAAATACCAGTTGAGTTCTTGGATAGGTATAATATTCCGCTTGGACTTTGAACAATTCCCGATTTTATCTCATTTGTGAGAAGTCGGTTTCTTATGGCAATGTGCGTTCTAAGTAATTTTAACAATTCGTCTTTCGTAAACGTACTTAAATCAACTTTTGAAAAAGCCTCATTTGTTGGAGCAAAAACGGTGAATGTTTCACCCGTTTTGAGCGTTTCAACCAGCCCATTATCGGTCAGTAGTTTGGTAAATACAGTAAATCGGGCATCTGCCAATGCCAGATCAATGGCATCATTTTTTGGCTTGGCGTCGTTAGGCTTGCATGAGGTGAGTAACCCCAAAACAATAAATAAAGTACTAATTTTGAGTAAGTTTTTCATGTTTTTGCTTCTGTTTGGTGAATAATAAAAAGATTTGAATCTATGGAGTATAAATTTTCAGCAATTAAAAACAGCAAACTTGTTTGTAATCCAAATATACATAAATACTTGATAAAAACTAATCTTTTTGTCAAAATATTTTATCTTAATAGTAACCAAGTTTTTCACAGTACAACCTTCAATCCATCATAAGCCAATCGAATATTGGCTGGGAGATCCTTTTCTACTTCATTGTGCAGACCCATTTTGTGGCTGATATGCGTTAGATAAGTCATGTCGGCATTCACTTTTTGGGCTACCGCAATGGCTTCATCAAGCGTAAAATGCGAAATATGTGGACTGCGTTGCAAAGCTCCCAAAACCAAGATTTTTGTGCCGTAAACTTTCTCCAATGCTTCGTCAGAAATAAAGTTTACGTCCGTTATGTAAGTAAAATCTTTTACTCTAAAACCCAAAACAGGTAGCTTGTGGTGCATCACTTCGATGGGGGTGAAAAGGATATTTTCGATCGTAAATGGCTGATTATCAATCGTAAAGAGATTTAATAACGGCACGCCAGGATACTTATGTTCGTCGAAAGCGTAGGCAAATTCACGTTTAAGTTGTGCTAAAACCCGCTCGTGGGCGTAAAGATTTAGGTGCTGAATACCATGCAGATAATTGTACGGCCTGATGTCGTCAAGCCCCGCCGTGTGGTCTTTGTGTTCGTGGGTATAAAGCACTCCGTCAAGATTCGGAATCCGTTCTCGGAGAGCTTGTTGTCTGAAATCTGGGCCAGTATCAATCACAAAGCTCTTGTTTTCGACTTCAATCCAGACCGAAACCCGCAGACGTTTATCTCTAAAATCTAATGATTTACATACCTCACAGCCGCAGGTCAGTAAGGGAATACCGCCCGAAGTACCCGTTCCGAGAAAAGTAATGGTCATTTTAGTCAATGATTGAATGAATGAGTGAGCGAATGATAGAATGAGAAAGAAATAAGTTTTTCAATTAACAATTCTATCATTCACTCACTCATTCATTGAAAATTATTATTCAGTTAGCCCCTTTACGACCTCTACTAATTTGTCGAAATTCAGTGGTTTCATCAAGGCATCATTAAATCCTGCATCTTTGAAGTCAGTTTCGGAGTAGTTTTTGGCATTGCCCGTGATGGCTACCACTGGAATCGTGGCTTTTGCCGTGTCTTTAAGTCCACGAATCGCCTTCACACACTCCATTCCGTCCATGATTGGCATATTAATATCAAGCAGCAAGATGTCAAAATCTTCTTTGTCGAGTAACTGCATCACTTGTTCGCCATTTTTTACGGCTGTAATTTCAAAGTTTTGGAATTCCAAAATTTTCTTGGCTAAGTTCTGAATCACAGAGCTATCTTCGGCAATTAATACTCGTTTCATTGGAAGGTAATGTTAATTAATAAAATTATCTTAAAATTTTGATGTAAATATAAGGAAAGAAGATTTTTATCAAAATCAAAATTTGCAATAATTCAAAATTACGCACAAACGACATCAAAACCGATATTATTTCAACAAATTTTGTATTTTTTTTAAAATATTCGTAAAATTTTACGTCATTCGTGCAAAAATTGAGTTTCATAAAATCGCAAAAAGTGCCAACAAATCGAACAATTCCCGAAGGAAAAAAAATCTATTTTGCCTCTGATTTCCATTTGGGGGCTCCCGACCTACCACAAAGCCGTGAGCGTGAACGTAGAATTATCGCTTGGTTGGAATCCATCAGGCATGATGCCGAAGTGATATTTTTGGTGGGCGATTTGTTCGATTTCTGGTTTGAATACAAGCATGTTGTGCCAAAAGGTTTCGTACGATTTTTTGGAAAACTCGCCGAACTGTCCGACGCGGGCATCGAAATTGTGGTGTTTTTGGGCAATCGTGATATGTGGATGACTGATTATTTTGAAACCGAACTCAATATCAAGACGATTCGTAAGCCGAAGGTTTTTAGTTTTAATAACCAAACTTTCTATATTGCCCACGGCGACGGCCTCGGGGCTGATGATGCGGGATATAAAATCTTGAAAGTGATTTTTGAAGGAAAAATCCCTCGATTTCTATTCGGACGAGTGCTTCACCCAAACTTAGGAATGTTGATTGGGCAACTTTGGACTAAAAGCAGTTGGAAGAAAAAACGCAAGCCCGAACAGTTTTTGGGCGAGTCACGGGAGCATCTGGTACAATATGCCAAAAAGATAGAGAATACGCAACACCACGATTATTACATATTTGGACATCGACACACAAAAGTTGAGTTAAATATCTCAGCATCAGCCCGTTATATCAATCTTGGCGATTGGATTTGGCACAATAGCTACGCAGTTTTTGATGGAAATGCAGTAGAATTATTGTCTTTTGAAAAAAAAAATTAAGCAAAAACGGGTAGTTTTTTCTCTAAAAGTGAATTATTTAAGAGTCCTTGATTAGCTGCTTTTTTGAAAATTGGCAATTCAATGGCTTGCTTGATGCTGGTGAGTTGTGCCAAACTGTGGCAATCAGTTCCTAAAAATGCAACGAGATTTTTATTGATAAGCAACTCGGCTATTTCCTGGGCTTGCTTTGAATAATAGCCCGAAAGCGAACCAATATTTACTTGAAAAAGTAAACCATTCTGAGCCAAACGGTTAATAGCTTCGAAATCGTGCAGACAAACGTAGCGTTCGGGGTGAGCCAGTACGGGTGTGTAGCCCGCTTGTCTAATCTTGAGGGTGGCTTCAAATATGTAAGTTGGCTTGGTTACGAACGAAGCCTCAAAAAGCAAATATTTTTTTGCTCCGCCGAATGTCAATACTTCCTTTTGCTCGATAAGTCTAAAAAGATTGTCTTCCAGATAATACTCGGCAGCGGCTTCCAGTTCGATGGCTATGTTTTTTCGTCTTAGCATATTTCTGAGAAGCTGCAAGGAGCTGAGAATATCTTCGGGCGAATTATTGTAATAGCCACCCATGACGTGCGGAGTCAGAATAATTTTTCGATAGCCCATGGCATACATTGCTCGGATTATCTCAATACTTTGCTCCATATCAACGGGTCCATCGTCGAGCTGGGGTAGTAGATGTGCATGTACATCTACGGTCAGTAGTTGTTGGTGGGCGTTGTTTTTGTCAAGTAAAACACCTTTTTTAAATATTGAACCAAACATGAAGGAAAGTAGATTTATTAGCATAAAGGATTCAGCCGTACCGTCAGAAACATGAATCGGCACTATAGTATTAATGTTCCAAGACCATGCCAAGGCGGCCGCTTATTTCATAAAAATAGCAAGCGGTAGCAAAAAGTCGGTCCCAAGTAGATTAAAAAAATATACGCAAATAATCTTTGGATTGGTATAATTTATGAGGGGGAATTTGACTCAAATTTTTTGGAACAATGACTCGAATGTTGGCAGTTCAATGTCTTTATCGGATACGTTGGGTTGAGCAATTCCCCAGTCGATATTGAGGTGCGGGTCATTCCAAATAATGCCACTTTCGGCAGTTTTATTGTAGTTATTAGTGCATTTATACGAAAAAATTGAATCTTTGAGAGCCGCAAAGCCATGAGCAAAGCCTTCAGGAATATACACCATGTTTTGTAAGGTAGCGTCCAAAATAAATTTTTCGTGCTTGCCAAATGTCGGAGAATCGGGGCGAATATCAACGGCTACATCGATAACTTTTCCTGTGATTACTCGTACAAGTTTTCCTTGGGCAAAAGGTGAATTTTGGAAGTGTAAACCACGCAAAACTCCAGCCGTTGAAAACGATTGATTATCTTGAACAAAGTCGAATGGAATACCATTTTCGATAAATATTTCTTTTTGGTATGATTCAAAAAAAAGGCCTCGGGTATCACCAAAAATTCTTGGAAATATTTCAATCAATCCGTCAATGCTTGTGGGTCTGAACTCCATTCTGAGTTAATAATTATTTTGTAAAATAGGTCAAAGTAGCGGCGAAAACTCGTTAAACTACGAACTTCAACTTGATTACAAAAGTACTATATACGAAATAAATTAGCACTATTTTTCTGATTAAATCATTTTAATTGCAGAAATTTGCCCAAAAAAGACCTAAATTATGACAAAACAGCAACTTTTTGAGCAAATAATTAAAAAAAACTCTTATCTCTGTGTCGGACTTGATACTGATTTGAGAAAGATTCCGCAACATTTACAGAAAGAAAAAGACCCGATTTTTGAGTTTAATCGCCAAATCATAGATGCAACTATCAACCACGCAGTTGCATACAAACCAAATATTGCTTTTTATGAAGCTCTCGGAGCGAAAGGCTGGGAGAGTTTGCAGCGTACGATTGAGTATATTCCGAAGGAATGTTTTACGATTGCTGATGCCAAACGGGGTGATATTGGCAATACCTCGGGACTTTATGCCCGTACGTTCTTTGATAAATCCTCGTCAGGGCTTGATTTTGATTCGGTCACGGTTGCTCCTTATATGGGGCGAGATTCGGTTGAGCCTTTTTTGGAATTTGACGATAAATGGGTGATTCTCTTGGTACTGACTTCTAATGCGGGTAGTGATGATTTTCAGCAGTTGCAAGTCGATGGTCGATGGTCGATGGTCGATGGTTCGGAAAAAAAACCAATTGAAATTCAATCAAAACTGCTATACGAACAAGTGATTTTGACTTCTCAACGGTGGGCAAATAGCGAGCGAATGATGTACGTTGTGGGGGCTACGCAAGCTGATAAACTGCTTAAAATCAGAGAGTTAGCTCCTGATTATTTTTTGCTTGTGCCAGGTGTTGGAGCTCAGGGTGGTAGTTTGGCAGAGGTTTCAAAATACGGAATGAACAAACAATGCGGGCTTTTAGTAAATTCGTCGAGGGCAATTATTTATGCGTCATCGGGTGAAGATTTTGCTCAATCTGCCGCCAAAGAGGCACGGGCGGTGCAGCAAGAAATGGAAAAATATTTGCAGATATATTTGTAAAACAATTTTCCTAAATTGTTAATTTTAAACCGAACAATTTAAAAAATTGTTCTACAAAATATGACAGAAGCATTTTTACATTATTTGTGGCAATTTCAGCAGTTTGATAAGTCAAATTTGCAGACAATTTCGAGTGAGCCAATTTCTGTGCTAAAAACGGGCATTTTGAATACCGATGCGGGGCCAGATTTTAGCCATGCTCGCCTCCAAATCAATGATATTGAATGGGCGGGAAGTGTAGAAATTCACATCAATTCATCGGACTGGAAAAACCATAATCACCAAGAAAATGAGGCATATAACAATGTTGTACTGCACGTAGTTTGGGAAGACGACAAACCGATTTTGAGGCAAGATGGCAGTTCGATTCCGACACTTGAATTAAAGCCAATATCAGATATTACATTACTTCATAAATACCAGCAACTACTTGATAATCAATCAGTTATTCCTTGCGAAAGCTATTTTAAAGTTGTTTCTGTTTTATCAAAAATCGGCATTTTGGACAGGGTTTTGACCAAACGACTTGAACAAAAAGCCCAAATTGTGAGCGAGCTTTTTAAACAAAATAACGGTGACTGGGAAGAAACAGCATACCAACTTTTGGCTCGAAATTTTGGTTTCAAACTCAATTCGGAAGCATTTTTACGGCTTGCCCAAAACTTGCCTTTGAAGGTTTTGCAAAAGCACCGAAATAACGCTACACAAATCGAAGCCATGCTTTTCGGGCAAGCAGGAATGTTGGAAAACGTTGATGAATATTCGGCAAAATTGACCCAAGAATATGATTTTTTTGCCACAAAATTTTCATTGAAAAGTACTCAATTAGGTTCGCACGAATGGAAGTTTTTGCGTACCCGCCCCGCCAATTTTCCGACCATTCGTCTGGCACAATTAGCCAAATTAATTAGCCAGCAACAAAGTTTTTTCTCGCTTTTTACCCAAACAAATAACATCGAAGATTTGCGGTCTGCCCTAAAAATAGAACAATCGGCTTACTGGCAAGAGCATTATAATTTTGGCAAAGTAGCGGGCAAAAACTTGGTAGGTTTAGGGCGAGATTCGGTCAATAATATTTTGATAAATACCGTTATTCCTTTGTTAGCTTGCTATTCAGAAAAGATTGATAATCAAGAGCTTATGAGTCGTTGTGTGAGTTTTTTGGAAGCGTTACCCGCCGAAAAAAACCACATTACCGAAATGTGGGAAGGCTTAGGCTTGGAAATAAAAACTTCCTTTGACTCGCAAGCGAGTATTGAGCTTTATAATAATTTTTGCAAGCAAAAACGCTGTCTTTCATGCAACGTGGGGGTGGAGATTTTGAAAAGAGTTTAGCGTGCAGAGTTCTGAATTTAGCGTGCAACAGAATTAAAATGTGGTGCAAAATGGGTGTACGAAACTCAACATTCTAAACTCAGAACTCAGCACTCTCTTCCTACGTGCGATTGACCATGCTGATTCCTGATACTAATAGCACCAAACCCAACACCGCAGGAGCGATTTTTCTGGCTCCTTTTACGGCCATTCCCATCACGGTATCGTCGGCCGACATAAACGCCACGCAAGCAAATAATAGTAATAATAAGCCGATTCCAGCTAAAACTCCGCCAAGGGTTCTTTTAAATTTACTTCCGTCATCCATGATTTTAAACGTTTTCGAGTTTAGGTATTTCTACAGTTTTTACAATTTCTTCCTTACTTTTCACTGGTTTTAAGTTCAAATTTCCACCTTCTTTCACCACAAAATCGAACGATTGTTCAATTTCGTTCGGAATAATTCCTTCCAAAACGGCTTCTCGTAACGCCAATTTTATTGCTCCAACTTCTTTCGAGGGCTTCAAATCAAAAATCGCCATAATTATTTCACCCGTGATTACGGGCTGAAAATTACGAAGTTTATCTTTTTCTTCCAACTCAATTAGCATTTCTTCCACTTTATCGAAGTTAGCAAGGTATTTTCGGACTTTATTCGGGTCTTTTGAGGTAATATCAGCACGGCAAAGTATCATCAGATATTCCAAATCTTCGCCCGCTTCAAACAATAATCTGCGTAGTGCTGAGTCGGTAATGCTTTCTTTTGCCAAGGCAATCGGACGCAAATGAAGGCGAACCAATTTCTTCACCATTCGCATTTTTGCATCAAGTGGCAGTTTCAGTTTTTTGAAGATTTGAGGGGTCATTTTTCCACCCAACTCTTCGTGTCCGTGAAACGACCAACCGATTTTTGGACTGAAACGCTTGGTGGCTGGCTTGGCAATATCGTGCAAAATTGCCGCCCACCGCAACCACAAATCATCGGACTTAACCGCCACATTATCAAGCACTTGCAGCGTATGATAGAAGTTGTCTTTGTGTCCCTTTCCGTCTTGGGTTTCTACGCCCTGCAACTCGCAAAACTCAGGAAAAATGATTTGTAAGAGTCCCGTATAATACAATAATTTGAACCCGTACGAAGGCACTTTCGACAACACAATTTTGTTCAATTCATCGGTGATTCTTTCCTGCGAAACAATGCCGATGCGGTCTTTCATGGCCGCAATGGCATCGAAAGTTTTACCGTCAATGTCAAAGCCCAACTGCGACGCAAAACGCACGGCACGCATCATACGGAGGGGGTCATCGGAGAAAGTTATCTCGGGTTCGAGGGGCGTACGAATAATTTTGCGTTTGATGTCTTCAACGCCACCGAATGGGTCGATTAACTCGCCAAAATTAGCAGAATTGAGCGAAATTCCCATGGCATTAATCGTAAAATCTCTCCGATTTTGGTCGTCTTCGAGCGTTCCATCTTCTACAACAGGCTTTCTCGAATCATAACGATACGATTCTTTTCTTGCTCCAACGAATTCTATTTCGGTATCGCCAGACCTGATTTGGGCTGTTCCAAAATTTTTGAAAAAACTGACATACGTATTTTCTCCGAGATTTTTTGCTACTTTTTCTGCCAATTCGATGCCGCTTCCCACACAAACAACATCAATATCTTTATTTGGGCGATTTAAAATAAGGTCACGAACGTAGCCACCAATCACATAAGCATCGACATTTATTTCGGCTGCCGAGCGTGCAATTAGTTCAAAAATTGGTTCGTTTTGTAGGTTTTCTTTGAAATTCAATTCGATGTATAACGCTGGCAGGGTTCTGAACCCTGCCAGCGTTTGAGTAGTTAAATGCAAAAATAATTTTATTATCAAATACAAAGGTACAAAGTATTGAAGACCTAAACAATTTCGGTAAGAATATTGCAAAAATTAAGCAAAAAGGCTTACTTTTGGGGCATCATGTTTGCTAAATCCAGTTACAAACGTGATATTTCCTTTGGTCGATTTGTAAACTTTGACCAGCGGCTGATAACGGTTCGCCGCTCGATTATTAATTGAAAATTGAAATGACTCCAAATATTCCTGAAAATAACCAAACCCGTGTCGTCATTGTTGGGG
>JANNEN010000314.1:0-10938 GCA_031378715.1 Emticicia sp. | reverse complement strand
AAACAAAAATTTCTAAAAAATAATGAAGTATCGGTAAACTAATTTACCATACCACTAATTGAAGAATAATAGGCTTTTCCATCCTTAGCTAAAATACAAATAGAGGTAAAGCTCGAAAAAAGGTAATTTGTTGTTTTTGACCATAGAATTGTCCCAGTATTGTTGTCCAACGCATTCACTTTTTGTCTGTTTTCTTGAAAAAAAACAATATCTGTGTGAACTAATGGCGATGAAGTAATACTTGAACCCACATATGTCCATTTTACATTTTTATTAACTAAATCGTAAGCATAGAATGTTGATTTCGGTGCTTGTGTACCAAAGTATATGATATTTGAATTGATAAAAGGACTTGATTTGATATTTCCACCTGCTAAGAATTCAAATTTGATTAATCCTGTTTTTGAATCAAGTCCATAAAGTTTTTGATCATCACATCCAAAATACACAATTCCATCTTTGATTGTAGGACTTGAAAATATACTATTAGTCAATTTTGTTTCCCAGATTAAATCGCCATTTGTTTCATTTAAAGCATAAAAACTATTAGTCTCATCTCCAAAAAATAGATTTCCAGCGGAAACCAAAATGTTATTATTGGTACTAAAACCTCTCCTATTAAATTCCCATTTAAGTACACCAGTGCTTTGTTCTATAGCTAATACACTTTTATTGTAAGTCGAAATATAGATTTTACCGTTATTTATGGTTGCAGATGAGCCAAAAAGGTCATCTGTTTTGGATAAAGTATAAGTCCAAATTATTTTACCATTAGAAGCATCGACTGCATGAAATTTCTTGCCCCCATTCATATATACAATATTTTTACCTAATTCAAATATTGGTATTCCAGCCGAAAAATCGGAACCAGGGATTTCGATTGAAAAATCAACCCAAATAGAAGCACCATTGATGGCATCTTTACAATAGAGATTCCCTTTATTGTCTCCAAAATACACTTTATTGTCTAACACCGAAGGACTGCCAAGAACATTAACTGATTCAAATTGCCAAACAACAGTACCATTTTTAGCATTTATTGCGTATAATGTGCTTGATGCAAAATTGGTGTTTGTTATATACAAAATATCAAAATCTCTATCTTTCTTAAAAATAAATGAATAGATATGGCTACTGCCATTTTCGGCATTGATAGTCATTTTCAAATCTTTACTAAAATCCACAATAGTACCTGAAATTATATTACTGGTTGCCTTATCTGAAAGCTTTATTGTAGGTTTAAGTTTAGCAAAATCTGCATTACTTGGAAAAGATGCAGAGATTATTTTTGTGGTGGTATCAATTTTAGCTTCAATTATTGGAGAAAAATCAGCAAATCTGAATTCTAAAATTTCCTTTAAAGCAGATTTAGATTTAGTAACTGTAACTTTATATAAAACTTTGCTACCATCCTCGGCGGTAATAGTATAAATAATTTCCTTACTAAAGTCTTGAAACAGTTTTGAATCTGGTGATATTGTTGCTTTTGGTGATATTATGATAGTAGGGGTTAATTTTGACAAATCTGTCGAGGCATCTAAAAGCACACTTATTTGTTTATTAGTTTCATCAATTATACCTTTTTTTGCATTCATCAACGAATCAAAACTGAAACTTAAAATACTCTTTTGTGAGCTTAAAGGAATTGTTTCAGTTTTTTTGCAAGAGAAAACAAATACCAAAAGGAATAAAATTAATTTTGTGTTGTACGAATTTTTCATTTTTTTATTAATAGTTGAAGTTACGCAAAATTATAACTTTTATTACGTATTGCCAATCCCCCTTTCGGGGGATATTTTAAGTATTTTCATTTGCTTCTAATTTTGATAACGACATTAATACGTTTTTGATAGCATCGAATTTATAAGCCATACTTGTGAATAACACCAATATTCAACAGCATAATTACTTATTATCAATGTCGTTATCAAATTTAGTTCTATTTAAACTGGTGGTGTGACTTAAAGCAAAAAAAAGCCCCAAACGAATATTCATTTGGGGCTTTTCAAAAGAAAACGGCTTAATTATTTCGCCGCAACAATTTTCACATCAACCTGAAAATTATCGTAAATTACTTTATCACCGATTGATTCGAAGAATGACTTTGAGCCGTATTTGCTACCAAATTTAGTACGATCAACCTCAAACTTTGCCGTTGCGGTTGTCGAACCCTTTTCAACCGTCACCACCGATGGAAAGCTAACCGATTGCGTAACGCCGTTGATTGTCAAGTCGGCCACTACATCATAATTATTAGCTGACTTCATTGTTGCTTTTTTGATGGTCAATTTTGCCGTTGGGAAATTCTTCACATCAAAGAAATCTGGTGAGGTCAAGTGACCAATTAGCTTTGCATTGTAGCCCGCATCTGCCAAATCCGTACATTTCATTGATTGCATATCAATCACGAACTCTCCGCCTTGTAGTTTTCCACCATTTACGGTCAAGCTACCACTCTGAATACCCATCGTACCGCTGTGTTCGCCCGTAAATTTCTTACCCAACCAGTTGAAAGTACTCGCTTTCGTATCAACTTTTAATGCCACGGGTGCAGTTGAAGTTGATTTCTTTCCACCGCCAGCTATTGCCGACACACTCACTAAGGCAGCTACTGCTGCAATCATCAAATTTTTAACAATTTTCATCTTAACTTAAATTTGGATTTTAAAAAATATATAAACTACTAAACTTATTCAACTAAACTCCCCCGCATTTTGTCTAATAAATCGCTGAGGGTTTGGGCTTCCTGCTCCGAAAGGTTTTCCATTTTATGTTCCCAAGTGGCTTGTAGGGTATCAATTTCCTTCAAAACTTCCAAGCCTAAGTCCGTAATTTTGATGTCACACGAACGACGATCGTCGGGGCGGTCACACCTCGAAACCATATTTTTCTGAACTAACTTATCAACCAATCGGGAGGCGTTCGACATTTTATCTAACATTCGGTCAATGATTCCATTCACCGTAATTGCGGCTGGTACTTGCCCCCTCAAAATCCGCAACACATTGTATTGCTGTGCCGATAAGGCGAAAGGTTTTAATAGTGATTGCTGCTCGGCGTTCATCCAATTAGATGTAAACACAACATTAACCACAACTTTTTGATAAACACTATTAAAGGCTTTTTGTTGCTTTATATCTTTTTCTATTGGCATTATCGAGGTCAATTACTGGTTTGTTCAGCATATAAATGATTAAAATATATGTTTATACATACAATACATTTGCATTTTAATTTTAGTTCATTTTTTAATAAAAATAATCATCGAAGGGGAATTATCGAAGGGGCTGAAATATCAAAATCTCGTAGTCGGAGGGGCTGCGAACCATCGAAAGCAAATCTTAGATTTTCGGTAATATCAGGAATATTCGGATAATAACCGAGCCTAATCTGGAAGGTATTAAAGACTAAATTTTCGTTTCGGATACGAAGCCCGATACCATATCCTTGGTATAACTTACTGGCTATCAGAGATTTACCTTTTAAGCTAACCAAGCCAAGATTTACAAATCCGAAATAAGCCACCCGAAATCCAACGATACTTTTTTGAGAAAACAGCACCGATTCGTAGCCAAATGTCAAGCGTTTGTCGCCCCGCAAGCCATCACTATTTACGCCCAAAATTCCTTCCCGACCACTAATATTTAGGTAATCAACTGCATCACGATTAATACCATAAGTAAAACCTACATTGATAAACTGTCGGGTTTGGGAATGAAATATTTGTGAAAGTTTGCTAAAATAAAAACCTTGAAACCCTATAATGCCTTGTTGGGCTTGCCTTTGCTTGACGTACGTACCGACGCTGGCGAGTATATTGAAATAGCCATTATCGCCCGAAAGATATTTTCCTTTGGCAAACTGTACGCCCGCATAGCCCCGATTGCCAAATTCGGTATTTTCAGTACCTAATGTCAGGGCAAATAAATTTCCTACGGGTACATCTTCGGTGCGACCGAAACCGTAAATCAGCACATCACGTTTGTAGTTTCGATTGGAATAACCAACGCTACCCAGCCAAGTGGTGCGATTCCAGTAAATCTTGTTGGTGTCGGCACTTACTTCGGGGCGTTTGCGGTACTGAAAGCTACTTCTCCGCAAAGCCACAATCAACTGCTTGTTACGCTGAGTGAGGTCTAAACGAAAGGCTCGTCCGTACCAAACATCGGAGTAAAATGTACTTACTGGATAGGTAAACGCACTATCTATCTTGTTGATTATCAGTCGTTTATATTCCCGTACCCGTGAGTATCCCAACTCGGCTGAACCTGCATTTCGGGTTTCGACGGTTAGAAATGGACGAAAAAGTTGGGCAGAATATTGGGCTAAATCCCGCTCATTGATGAGTTTTAATTGTCCCGACACAAAAGTATTACCAATATAAGGAACGGTATAAATACTCCGCCAGCCGAGGCGTTGGAAGGGGCTATCGGCTTGCCAAGTGAGCTTATTGAGAAACGAATGTCCCCGACCTTGAAAGTTTCTGTCTTCCAAACCAAACACAAAATCTTTAAAATTTCTGCCCGAAATATCGGGATTTATCGACCAAACATCTTGCGTTAGCACCAAAATATCAACCATCCACGGCACGCTTGGGCGTTCGAAAACCAATATTCGGGCATCGTGAATGATGGGATTTGCCCGAATGAGTCGCTCGTTGTCTTTCAGGGTTTGGGGGTTGAGTTTATCACCTTCTTTAAACAATAAAAAAGATTCACGAATTACTTTTTCACGGGTATTATAATGAAACGATTTACTCACAAAGTGTTCAAATCCGTTACCTTTTCGGGTGGTATCATTGACACTCGGCCCGAAGATTTCGAGTTTTTTGATGTAAATTTTACCTATTACTTTACCATCATATTTTTCAAACGGATTCACTTCAATTTCTTTGATTTCGGTTTGTTGGCGGTTAGTATTATAGACATCTCGAAAAACTGCTCCGTAAATTTTTTTACCAAAATTACTTTTGTTCATCTTTTGCTTCAATCTCGCATACATCAAACTATCGCCCGCCGATTTTCCGCTATCAAGGCTATCCGAAAGGCTTGTTTGGGCAAAAACGCCCTGACTCATCAAACAAAATATGATAAACAAATGCTTCATGTTTCAATTTAGTGTTTTTTTACCATATACGATTATATTTCAAAATTAAGAATTTAAACATTGACAAAAAATGCCGTAATTTGTTCCATTAAATAACAAGACATTCATTAATGCAACTTTCAAAACCATTAGTTTTAGCTTCAAACTCACCCCGCCGAAGGGAAATAATGCAAAATGCAGGATATGATTTTTCGGTGAAAGTGATACCGACCGATGAGCATTTTTCAGAAACAATGCCTGTGGAAGAAGTACCCGTTTTTTTGGCAAAAACCAAGGCCGAATGTTTCAGAAATGGGCTTCAAGATGAGATTATTTTGTGTGCCGATACGGTAGTGATCATTGAAGGAGAGATATTGAACAAACCTTCTGATGAAAAAGAAGCAAAAACGATGCTTCGATTATTGAGTGGAAAAGTGCATCGGGTAGTTACGGGAGTTTGTATAATGACGGCCGAAGAAACCCTAACTTTTGCCGATACAGCTTTTGTACATTTCAAAGAATTGACCGACTGGGAAATTGATTATTACATCAAGCGTTGTAAGCCCTTCGACAAAGCGGGAGCCTATGGCGTACAAGATTTTATCGGCATGATTGGGATTCCTCGCATCGAAGGTTCGTTTTATACCGTCATGGGTTTGCCGATTCACAAAGTTTATGAGGCATTGGAGAAATATCTGGTTCGTTAATCTCGAACATCAACAAACCAAAAAAACATGAAAACACTTAGAATCTTACTCATTTTTTTACTCTCCCTCTGGGGGCATGGGGGGCTTTTTGCTCAGGCAGTTACGACCGATACCAACTTCCCGAACGGTGATCGAGAATTTACGATTTTTTTCGATTTGAAGCAAGCCAAAGATACCCGTGCGGCTGGGCTTTTGGGCAAAACTTCGGACGTATTCCTGTGGTCGGGTGCGGGAACGGGCGATAATGCCTTTGAATTTCAGCCAACTGGTCAAACTAACTTTTCGGCACCCTTTGAAATGGGACGCATGACTTCGCTCGGCAACGACCGTTGGAGTTTCAAACTCAAACCACGGGATTATTACAAAGTGCCTGCTGATAAATTTATAAAAAAACTGGGCTTACTCCTCAAAAGCGGCGACGGAAAAGCCCAAACCGAGGATTTTATCTTGAATTTATTTGATGAAAAACTCTCCTACAAGGTACTTGAACCCGATGCGAATAAAATTTTCGAGGCAAACGAGCCAATCAAAGTACGCATCAAAACCTCAAAAGTTGTCGATTTAATTACGCTGCAAGGTCAAAGTTTTGCCAAAACCGATTCGGCCTCGGTCATTGTTCCAGCGGGTTCGGCTTTTGCTTCGCTCACAATCGTTAGTGGTAGTGAAGAAATCAAGGAACGCATTAATTTTATCATTAAACCCAAAATTAATATTTTGAATCTACCCCCAAACATCAAAGACGGCATCAATTATATCAACGAAAATTCCGTTACGCTTTCATTTTTTTGTCCAAAAAAGAGTTTCGTTTACCTCATCGGAGATTTTAATGAATGGAAAGTTGATCCGAAATATTTGATGAACCAAACGCCCGATGGTGAGCGTTACTGGCTGACTATCAATGGTTTAGACAAAAATACAGCTTACGCTTTTCAATATTTAATTGATGGAAAAATTGCGGTGGGCGACCCTTACTGCGAGCAGATTCTTGATCCAAAATTTGATTCTGCAATTCCGAAAAGTACTTTTCCGAATCTAAAAATTTATCCCGCAAATAATACTTTCGGCGGAACGGTTTCGGTGCTACAAACTGCCCAAAGTGCGTTCAACTGGAAAGTGAATAATTTCAAACGTCCTGCCAAAGAAAATTTGGTTATTTATGAGTTACTCGTGCGTGATTTTGTGGCTTCTCGCAGCTACCGTGAAGTGGCCGATTCGGTCGGATATTTCAAGCGTTTGGGTGTGAATGCCATCGAATTGATGCCTATAAATGAGTTTACGGCCAATGATTCTTGGGGCTATAATCCGACCTATTACATGGCCGTTGATAAGGCCTATGGCACGAAAGATGATTTGAAGTTTTTGATTGACAAATGCCACGAAAATGGCATTGCAGTTATCTTAGACGTAGTTTTTAATCATGTCGACCTCGAATTTCCGTACGCAAAAGCCTACTGGGACGGCTCGCAACCGAGCAAAGATAGTCCGTTTTTGAACCAAAAAGCAACGCACCCATTTTCGGTATTTTTTGATTTTAACCACGAAAGTTTGGCCACCCAAAACTATTTCGACCGTGTGCTGGAATTTTGGCTAAAAGAATATAAAATCGACGGCTATCGCTTTGATTTGTCGAAGGGTTTTACCCAGAAACTCACCGATCCAAATGTAGGTCTTTGGGGGCAATATGACGCTAATCGGGTAAGGATTTTGAAACGTTTTTATGATAAAATCCGAACTTATGATAAAGATGCGTACTTGATTTTGGAGCATTTTGCCGAAAATAACGAAGAGGTTGAGCTGGCAAATTACGGTTTTATGCTTTGGGGAAATATGAACGGTAATTTCAGAAATATCATCAAAGGAACAAACACCGACCTCAACGGGCTGAATTATCAAAGTCGAGGTTGGAACGAGCCAAACTTGGTTAGCTACATGGAAAGCCACGACGAAGAACGCATTTTCTTTGATGCTTTGACGAATGGTAAAAATGAAGTAAAAAGCCTAAATGCCGTCTTGGAACGAGCAAAAGCGACCTCAGCCTTGTTTTTTGCCTATCCTGGGCCGAAAATGGTGTGGCAATTTGGCGAATTTGGCTACGATGTGAGCATCAATAGCAATGACCGAACGGGCGTAAAACCCCAAAAATGGGAGTATTTAAAAGACCCAAATCGCTCGAAATTATTCAAGGTTTATGCTGAATTAATTAAACTAAAAACTACGGAGGCGGCTTTTCTGTCAAAGGATTTTAGAGAATCCACAAGCGGAATCGTGAAACAAGTTGCCTTGAATCATAGTTCTATGAATGTCCGAATCGTAGCAAACTTGGGTATTGGCACCGAAAAAGGCATCATCAACTTTGAATCTGTGGGAAAATGGTACGATTATTTTACGGGAACTGAGCTAAATATCACCGAAACCAACCCAGAAATTTCTTTAGCGGCGGGCGAGTTTCATCTTTACACAAATGTAAAATTGCCAAAACCCGAAGCTAATTTAGTGCCGTGGCAAGGCGAAATGGCTAAAATTACGGCAAATGAGCCTCTTGGCACAAATAGCAAGTTTCAGATTTATCCAAACCCAACCACTGATAAAATCACGTTGAAACTTAATGGCGAAAACACCAAAATTTCTATCGAAAACTCTTGGGGAAAAATCCTGTTTTCGACCCAAACCAAGGAAATTGAGCCAACGATAGATTTATCTGATTTTTCGGCAGGAATGTACTTCATAAAAACTACCCAAAAAGGTAAAACAAGGACGACGAAAGTTGTTAAAAATTAAAAAGCCCATTCCAATAAAACCCCACCCCCGACCCCTCCCCAAAATGGAGGGGAATTAAAAAAAAGAGTATGAGCAAAGACGAATTAGTGATTTATTACAACGAACCCGACGAAAAGGTCTATGTAAAAGTACCTGCGGGCTTGGAAACGCATTATCAATTATCGAATCTTTCGGGGAAAATCTTGCAGGAATCAACCCACGAAAAAGCCCTCCATGACTTCGATTTGGCGGGGCTACCCGAGGGCGTTTATTTCGTAATCGTCAATCAAGATGATGTAATTCGGTCGAAGAAAATTGTTCGGAACTTGGATTGATTTTCTTGATATTTCCTTACATTTACACCAAAATATTAAGATTATGACAGCAATAAGCGAACTTGAAAAGCCGATTTCTCTCCAACAAAGCCCAGCCTTGCCAACCAATTTAGCTGAGTTTTTGGAATGGGAACCAGAAGACGGCTTTAAATATGAGTGGAATGACGGGGAAATTATTCAATTTAATGGAATAGACATAAAACAACTTTTTATTTTTGAGGCAATTAATGACCTTTTTATCGAGAAAGGTATTTGGAAAAAAGGCACGTTGGTTGCTGAACAAAACATTATGTTGAATGGAATTCAATTACGAAGACCTGATATTGCTTATTTTACAAAACTTCAGGTAAGACAGGGCAAAAGTGGAGAACAAGAAATCCCCGAATTTGTGATTGAAATAATCTCTACCAACGATAAATCGTATAAAATCGAAGAGAAATTAACTGAATATTTTAAAGCGGGTGCGGGCGGCGTTCCGCTTAAGGTTGTTTGGAATATTTATCCAGAAACTAAACTGATTTATGTTTTCACGGCTCGCAAAACAGTAAAAATTTGTATGGAAGATGATGTTTGCTCGGCCGCCCCAGTTTTGCCCGAATTTGAAATAAAAGTAAGTGAGATTTTGGGGTAATTATGATAAGAATACTCGTACTTCTTTGCACTATTAACCCTACTTTTGGGCAAAATATAAGCAAAACCAACGCTTATCTACTTCCAGGGCAAGGCTCAGATGCTCGAATTTTTAGTAAAACTACCCTCAATTCTACGTACAATTTGCGGCATATTGTCTATCCAATTCCCGTAAAAAATACTACTTTACCCCAGTTTGCCCAACAGATTTCGGGGCAAATTGATACTACCCAGAAATTTATTCTGATTGGTGTTTCACTCGGTGGAATGATTTGTACAGAACTTGCTGACTTACTCAAACCCGAGCAAATAATCATCATTTCGAGTGCCAAATGTCGGGCTGAGTTGCCCCGACGTTACCGATTTCAGAAAACTTTTCCGCTCAATAAAATCATTCCTGCAAGAGTCATTTATTGGGGGGCAAAACTCCTCCAACCGCTCGTCGAACCCGACCGAAACAATGCAAAAAACGCCTTCAAGGCAATGCTGGGAGCGAAAAATCCCAAATACTTGAAGCGAACCGCCGACATGATTATCAACTGGGAACGAAAAATCTATCACCCAAATATCATTCATATCCACGGCAATAATGACCATACACTACCGCTAATCAACATCAAAGCAAATTATACTATTCCCCACGGTTCGCACATGATGGCACTAACAAAAGGCGAGGAAATAAACGAATTATTGTTGAAAATTATGCAAAAATAAGTACGTATTTTCTGCATTTTTCTTAAAAAAATACAATTTTTAAGCTAATTTTGCAATTCACAAAGAGTCAATACTTGATGGCAAAACGCTACTCAACTAATGACTGATAATTGATAATTGTTAATTGATAACTGAAACAATGACTTCGCACGAAATACGTAAGGCTTTTTTAGATTTTTTCAAAAGCAAGGGACACCTAATTGTTCCTTCGGCTCCCTTGGTAGCAAAAAATGACCCAACCCTGATGTTTAATAACTCAGGAATGGCACAGTTCAAGGATTTTTTCTTGGGTAATGGCAATCCGCCATCGAAACGAATTGCTGATACCCAAAAATGCCTGCGGGTAAGTGGCAAGCACAATGACCTTGAAGACGTGGGTTTTGATACCTACCACCACACGATGTTTGAGATGTTGGGCAACTGGTCGTTTGGTGATTATTTCAAGAAAGAAGCCCTCGAATGGTCTTGGGAATTGCTCACGGAGGTCTATAAATTACCCAAAGATAGAATCTACGTTTCGGTGTTTGAAGGCAGCAAGGAAGATGGCGTACCATTCGACCAAGAAGCATTTGATATTTGGAAAAACCTGATAGGCGATGAAAGTCGAATTATTCTTGGGAATAAAAAAGATAATTTTTGGGAAATGGGCGATACTGGCCCCTGCGGCCCTTGCTCCGAAATTCATATTGACCTCCGTGACCAAGCCGAAG
>JANNEN010000307.1:0-19746 GCA_031378715.1 Emticicia sp. | reverse complement strand
AGTCCAGTAGGTCGCTTGATGCTTTGTAATTGGACAAATACCTTTGCGTACTGCTTTAATACGCTCTAAACGCCTTAAATCTCGGTTGTACCAACATACATTACCACGGTCAATATCACATTTTACCGAAACCATTTTCATAGTAAGCGGCTGCGTAAAGTATTCATCAAATACCCTTTGTAGTTGGACTAAATCCTTTGTACCTTTACCATTGTTCACTCCCGAACTTTGGGTAAAATCTTGATTCGCTTTCATAGATTTTACCTATTTTTTTGTTCGTTGAATGAGTTTAGGGCTTTTTGCCAAATAAGCGGCTGCATCGTTGGCGGTTTCAGCAAAAGTTTTCTTTTTGCCTTGCATCAACCAACTATCAATTTCTGATTTAAGAAAAACGACCTTTTTTAAGCGTTTATGAAAGGGAATTTCTCGCCTGTGGATATAACCGTAAAAAGTTGGCTTGGTACGTTTTTCGGGGTCGTACTTTACCAACTCGTTGAGGTCGAACCAACTTTCGGGCTGTGGGAGTGCTGTGGTGCTTTTTTCAAGCAATAACCGTTCGATGTTTTCCAGCTTATTGTAAAGCTGCGTAACGGCTTGGGGGAGGTCATTATACGTTAATTCTGTCATTGCAATCATTATTTTTGTTAATAATGATGCAAAAAAACAAACTGAAAAATACCCCAATCAAGACCTATTTAGGCTTTGGGGCATAGTTGGGGTATTGTTTTTATAGTTTTTCTTTTTGTTTTTCCTTTTTTCTTGAATTATGATTTTTGTATGGTAGCCAATCAAGTTTGCAAATACGTTCACTGACTTTTGGCTCTTTTCTATCTTTTGTTAAAATATCCCAAACAGAATTTGTACTAAACTTTTCAATAGAAATATTTTTTCCTTTTCTCTTCGTGTAATTAAAGTTTAGACAAATCCAGTTTTTTATTTCTGTCGGTGTGCTTAGTATTAAATTATTGTATTTTGCTCTTTTGAATACTTCAACAAATTTATTTTGGTTGTGTGGGAAAATCAAAAATTCATTTAATTGTTTACCTTGTAGTGCTTGTTCTAATTCAGATTCTTGTTCAGGAAAAAAACCTTTAAGTGCTGTTAATAAATTTTCAATAGTTTCTGTGCTATTAAATACTATAAGTTTGGGTTGAGTATTATTTTTATTTGCTGGGGGAAGTACAATTTCAATGCCTTTCTTTTCCTCAACTGCTGTAATCTTTGGGGGTTGGGTATAGCTTACAAAATTTAGTCGTTCTAAATATTCTGTAACTGATTCAATTAGATAAATAGTTTCCTCAAATCTTGTTCTTTTATGAAAAAAATCTTTGAATCTTTCGTCTTTTGCAACCTTAGCTATTTGTGCTTTATTTTTATCATTCATCAAAATATTGCGAATTGAGAAATTAATAAATAGCAAATCATTACAAGAAAAAGAACATGGTTTTTCGGGGTTAATCTTTTCAAATTTATATTTTACCAAAATTTCTTGTAGCTTCGCTTCATAATAATCGTAGCACATTTGGTAATATTGTTTGTTTTTTAACGCAATACTAAGGTGTTCAAAATATTTTCTTGATTCATTAGTCAAGAAAAAATGCTTTAATTTTAAATCAATACTTTTTATCCTTTCATCTAATTTTGTTGAAACAAACAGCGTAGTAACTTGTGGTGTGAAAACTCCAACAACCCTACCATTTTCAAGTTTAAGATTATAGTTTTCAATACTAATATAAGGCTCAATAGCATCGTAGATTTCAAGATATTTTAATTCTAATTCTTCATTCATAAGTCTAATTTAATTTTGTCTGTTGGTTTAAAAATCTAACTGTATGCTATCTGCTGCTTTACGCTTGGTTTCGTCTATAATTTTGGCATAAATTTGGGTTGTTTTGAGTTCTCGGTGTCCAAGCATCTTGCTAACGGTATAAATATCCGTTCCTTTGCTTAGTTGCAAAGTTGCGAATGTGTGGCGAAAACAATGGAATGTAATATCCTTTGTGATACCTGCTTCATTTATCCATTGATGCAAAAACTTGTTGTGGTACGCTGAATATTCCAAACCCTCAAATACTTTATCAGTAGGGTTTTTGCGGTCGCCCAGCAACTTGTACGCCTGTTCTGATATTGGCATCATTTCAACGCCCTTTGTTTTTTGCTGCTTAAACTGAATAAAATATCCGTTCCCTTCGATGTACTCCAATTCGCTCCAAGTGAGTTTTTGTATATCGCTATGACGTAACCCAGTAATTGCCGAAAACAAGGCTGCACGTTTCAGTAAAACGTTGTGGCATTTTGTCTTTATCAGTTGGTTGAGTTCTTCAATAGTCAGAAAGTTTCTTTGGGTTTCGGCTGTCTTGATAGGCTCTATTTTTGCGTTGAGGTCTATTTGTAGCATACCATCTTTAAAAGCCTGTTTAACGGCTGCTTTCACCTTATTAAAGTACGATACTGCCGAATTTTGCGAAAGTGTAACTTTGTCGCTTTTGTTGCTTTGCGTAGTAAGCAAATACTCTTTGAAGTCATTGAAAAACTTTTCGTTGAGGTCATTTACTCGCAAAGTACCTTTGGTAAAAGTATCAAGGTATTTATAGGCTGCTGTCCAGTTATCGTGGTTTGATGCTTTACGCTTATCTACCAATTTTTTGAAGTACACCACAAAATTTTGTTCGCCCTGCTCTTTCAACCTCAACTGCTCCTGCTCGTAACCTGTGTAAATTTCAGGTTTATCCAAAATGTTTTGGCGTTTCTGTCTTATGCTTTCGGCAACTGCCAAAGTTTCTTTGTTGTGGTCTTTATCAATAGGGCTTTTGGGCTTATCAAATAGGTAAAAGCCTAAAAACTCCCTTCGAGTTGGTTTGCCTGTGTTGAGGTCAATAATCGGAGGGTAAAAATCTAAATACAAACTATGTCTGTTTTTAGAAATTGGTTTTTCTCGAAGTGTTACTTTGGTAGCCATTTTGTCCTTTATGCTTTAAAATTATTTCTTAAAACCTATTCGCTCTCTTTCTTCGTGCTTGATTATTTCTTCTTTGTTCTGCATAAGCAAGTTTATTGCTTCGTAAACGTCCTCAAATTGTTTGTCGTGCTTATCAAATTTGCTTTCAATCGTGGCTAACTTTTCTCCAAATTCTTTGTAAGTCAATGCGTATTGTCGTAGCATGACAAAGGCTCTCATTATGGCAATATTTACCTCAATCGCTTTATCAGAGTTGAGTATGCCGCTTAACATTGCCAATCCTTGCTCGGTAAAGGCATAAGGCAAATACCTTGTACCTCCACGACCCTTTGAGGTTTCAATTTGCAACCTCAAAGAATCCCATTCCGATTTTGTGAGTTGAAACATAAAATCTTGTGGAAACCTTTTGATGTTCCGTTTTACGGCAAGATTCAAGTTCTTTGTTAATACTTCATACATTTCGGCAAGGTCAAAGTCTAACATTACCTTTTGCCCTCTCACTTCGTAGATGCTGTTTTGAATTGTTTGTAATTGCATTTTATTTTAGGTCAATAGTTTATCAATAATTGCTTTTGGTACGTAGGTGAATTTTCCTTTTTTTATCTTTGGAACATGGTTTCGTTTTGTAATATTATTGAGTGCTGAATCTGAAATCCCAAATTTGTGCTGTACTTCCATAATCGTATAACAGTCTGAAATATGGTACTCAACTAACTTTGGGGGGCTTGGAAGTGGTTGCTCGAATAACTTATCAATATCCGAACGCCTTACCCTTGTTATTCTTTGCCCTATGTTCACGGCTTTAATATTGCCATTCTCAATATGATAGTAGATAGTACGAACCGAACAGCCTATCAGTTTGGAAACGTCCCGAACGCTCAAAAACTCTTTGGCTTTCAGTTCTTCAATAGGTTTGTTTTTAATCTGCTTGGTTACTTTATTGCTTTCCTCAACTTTACCTGCTCTTATCTTAGCTTTGTATGCTTTGCTATTACATTGCTTTGAACAGTACGCTGTGGCGGTTGTTAGGGCTGTAAATTCATTGCCGCATTGCTGGCATATCCTTTGTACCTTAATGTTTGAACTCATGGTATAGCTGTAAGATATTGTAAGTATAATTAAGTGTATTTAAGTGCAATAATTTCACCTTAAAAAACGGATTCGAGGTACAGAAATCCGTTGAGGTACAAATGAGGTACAAATGTAAACAAAATAAACGAATAACATAACAAAACAAACAGGCAATAAAAAACAGCTAAATGCCTAAATATTAGGTGTTTAGCTGTCTTTACTATGTGTTTGATATTTGCTTGTTTTGGGCGGTTACTTTCCGATGCAAAATTTACTAAAAATATTCGCCAGTAAGTCATCAGATGAAATTGCTCCCGTAATTTCGCCCAGATGATGCAAAGAAAGTCGAATATCTTGTGCCAAAAAATCGCCCGTGATGCCAGTATCCAAACCTTGCAAAACTTCACTAAGGGCATCGTTTGCTTTTACCAAATGCTCATAATGGCGTAAATTCGTCAGCATCGTATCAGCTTGTTTTTTTACTTTTGCTTTGGCTACGATGGCTGCTTTTAATTCTTCGATACCGATGTTGTTTTTTGCGGAAATTTGGAGTTGTTGAATGTTTTTGCCCCCCTCTCCTCCTTCATGGAGAGGGGTTGGGGGTGAGGTTTTTTGTAAGCTATCTTCCAAATCAATTTTATTCCTAACGCTAATTACTTTTTCTTCATCAAAATCAATGATAAAATCATCGCTAATCACTTGATTATCAGTCAATAACAAAATAATTTCGGCACGTTGCATGGCTTGTTTCGAGCGTTCGATACCTATTGATTCCACCACATCTTTCGTGGCTCTGATACCTGCCGTGTCAATAAATCTAAACTTTATTCCTTCAATAAAAAGCACGTCTTCAATCACATCACGGGTTGTGCCAGCAATTTCGGTTACGATAGCCCTCTCTTCATTCAAAAGTACATTCAAGAGTGTCGATTTTCCAGCATTGGGCGGACCAATTATCGCCACGGGAATTCCTTCTTTGATTACATTTCCTGCATCGAACGAATCTATTAGTATTTTCAGAAAATTCTGAATTTTCAATATTAAAGATTTTAAATCATCTCTTTCGGCAAATTCTACGTCTTCTTCGCCAAAATCCAACTCTAATTCTACCAAACTCGCAAAGTTTATCAATTCTTCACGCAAAATTTTCAGTTGATTTGAAAAACCACCTCGCATCAAATTCATGGCCGTTTTGTGGGCTGCTTCCGAGTCGGCTGCAATCAAGTCGGCTACGGCTTCGGCTTGTACTAAATCAAATTGCCCATTCAAAAACGCCCTTTGTGTAAACTCTCCTGCTTGTGCCATTCGACAACCGTTTTGTAGAAGCAGTTTCAGAATATACCTTATTATGTAGTCGCTGCCGTGGCACGAAATTTCAACGACATCTTCTTTTGTAAAACTTCGGGGTGTTTTGAAAACCGCCACCAAAACCTCATCGACAATCACGCCGCCATCTTGAATCGTGCCAAAATGAATCGTGTGCGAAGCTACGTTTGCCAGATTTTTTCCTTTAAAGATTTTATTGACAATCTCAAACGTTCGCTCGCCCGAAACCCGAATCACGCCAATTGCCCCGATGCCCTGGGGCGTTGATAACGCACAAATTGTATCTAATTGAAGCATAAGCGTCTTTTTATGAATTAAGTGAAAAAATACTTATTTTTGCAAAGTTATAAGTTTTTGAATTGGATTTTTCATTCATTCATTCATTAACTCATTCATTCATTCACTCATTGAATTGTGAAAACAAAAACCCTCTGGTACATCAACGCACTTTTGGCATTGGTTGTCTTATTTATAGCCTATAAAATATGGTTTGCTCCCCGCAAAGACGCTTGGAATTTTGTGCCAGAAAATGCCTTTTTGATAGTCGAAAGCTCCGAAATCCAACAATCGCTGTTTGGTAAAACCGACCCCACGCAATTGGGCGACATTCCGTTTTTTTACGATGCCCTCGCCCAATTACAAAACATCACCGAAAGTGTTGATAATGAGGAACTTGCTCAGAAATTTCTTGATAAGAAACTCATCACCTATTCACTACACCGTGAAACCAAGAAAAATCTTGAATATATCCTCTATATTCCCGTCGGAGCTTTTGGAGATGGAGATTTTCTCAATGCCCTGACCGTACCCGATGCTGCCAAACGCAAGGTTTACGGCAGAAGTTTCAAGGGATTACGCATCAACGAGCTTTATAATATAAACAGCCGACTGCTATTTAATTTTTTTATTCACGATGATTTTTTGATTTGTAGCGGTTCAAAAGTACTCCTCGAAGAAGTAGCCAACCGCATAAATTCGGGCGTGTCAATCGAGCGTGTGCCGTTTAAAGAAAGTCGAAAAGGCACGGCACACATTTACTTCAAGAGCCGAAGTCTGCAAGATGTTGCTGATATTTTGCCCTCACAGCTTTCACCAAATTTAATTGAGTTTTTTGGTAATATCACCCCCCGAAACCCCGACATAATTTTTGAAAAACAAAGGAAACCCAATATTGTTTCGGCTTATATTTACTCAAAAGGCACAAATAGTATTCCTTTTTTAGGTGTTTTTGGCAAACAAAAACCGCAACCGTTTTCTTGCACAGCCCTGATTCCCGAAAATACCGCCATTACGTTCCGCATGAGTTTCAAAAACAAACTGCAACTCGCCCAAGACTTCAACACTTATATGCGAACCAACGAGCAAGAACTTTTGGCCGAAAAAGACAGCGTAAATCGCTTACTGAATGTCAATCTGAATAGTTTTTATTCGATTCTGAAAGATGAAATAGTGCTGTGCGAAATGGAAACATCGGCCGATGAACCTTCCAAAAAAATACTATTAATCAAAACCGAAGACTCCGCCGAGGCACTCAACCTTTTTGACGATTTGGCCACCAATGCCGAAAAAATATCAAGCTATTTCAAGCCAGTACCATTTAGTTACCTCAATAATTACGTCCGAAAAATTCAGGTAAGCCAACTGCCCGCCATGCTTTTTGGGTCAATCTTTCGAGGATTTTCCGATTGTTATTATACCCAAAAAGACGATTATATTATTCTCGCCAGTGACGACGATGCCATGCGAGAATACCTCAACAATCTAAATACGGGTCAAACTTGGGCAAAATCGGGCATTCACCGAGATTTTATCAAAAAACTTAGCCCACAAGCCCAAGTGACAGCAATTATTAGCCCCCAACGAGTCTGGAACAATATTTATTATTCGTTGCCCCAAAAGTGGCAAACCAGCACCATCAAACACGAAACCCGTGCCAAAGATTTACGCTTTATTGCCGTCGAAAACTTTATCATCAATAGCACATTTGGTACAAAGTTTTTGATTGAAAAAGTACCACAAACCCAAAAGTTATTATTAGTAAACAAATTATTTCTGCAAGATAGCCTGACGGTTGCATCGCCATTAGTAGGCGTGCCGAATATCATTAAAAACCCAGTAAGTGCCGCTGACGAAATCATATTGCAGCAAGCCAATAATCAAGTACTGCTACTGGGAAGCAACGCCAAAGAAGTCAATAAAATCAATATTAATCAGGCATTTAATAGTGGCTATTTATTACCAACCGACTATTTCCAAGACGGACTGCTACACCATGTAAGTATGACGTCCGATAATTTAGTAGTTTTCAGCCGAAATGTCGCCACTGGACTTTCGGCAAGCGAACCAAACCTATCCGTCAGTGGAGGTATCAAAGCCCTTGCTGCCAGCGAAACCAAGATTTACGTAGCCGATGCCACGGGAAGTATTTATATTATCAACGAAGAAACCCAAAAAGTAGCACGAATAAAAACCCCGACGAACTTAGTAGATATTGTTCAGATTTTGCCAGTTAAGTTCAAAAACAATACTTATTTAGCAATTTTACAGCGTGACGGCACACTAAGCGTAGTTTATGAACAGGGTCCCAATTTGAGCGGATTTCCAAAAGTTCCGCTCACGGCTCGCCCCGTTGGAATGATTGTAGAAGAAAATAAAGAAAAAAACTCAGTCATTACAATCCTATCAGAAATCGGCGAAATCAAAAAAGTCGATATGAACGGAAATATCCTAAGCAATGCCATTCAGCTCGAACGCCCCGACAAAGCAACGGTTTTTGAACTACTTTTTGACCAAAATCGCAAAGATTGGCTAATCCTTCGACGTACCCCAACATCCTTAGTGATTTTTAATAAACAAGGACAATCAGTCATAAAAATCGAAAGTACCAATTTCATGAAGTCGCAACTGAAATACTACGATTTAGGAAATGACCTGCGAGTAATTGCCGTTTTTGACGGAAAAAACAATACATTTTTTGACCTAAAAGGCCGCACCCTCGGCGATAAACCATTGCCCGCCAGTGCTTTACCCGCCTTAGCTTATACCGAAGCCTACAATAAAATGTTTATTTACAACCCAAACAAAACCCGCTTCGAAGTCTGGACGGTGAAGTTGAAGTAGGGGAGGGGTTTATTCTTCGACATTCAGTTATATTTTTCGACATTTTTCTGTAAATTTACATGACAAAAAATATTTCAATAAAGATTGACAAACTGACTAATTCAATCGAAAATGCTTTTTCGGGAGATAGATTTGATACAGAAGTCAGCAAAGTAAAACCCACTTAAATCACTGCAAAGGATTGGGTTTTTGATTGGAAAAAGGAAATTTCTCATAAATCAAGGCAAATTTATAAACTTACCATCAAAGAAAATCCGAAAGTTATTCAAGGATTGCTAAGTTTTGAATTAAGAAATGGACACATATTTTTGCATTTGGTTGAAAATGCAAAGTTCAATAGAGGTAAAGGGAAAATCTATGTAGGTGTTGCAGGAAACCTATTTGCTTTTGCTTGTAAATGTTCATTTGAAAATGGTTTTGATGGTTTTGTTTCTTTTGTTTCAAAATCAGCATTAAAAGAGCATTATGCACAAACTTTAGGAGCAAAAGTTCTGTTTGGAAATAATAGGGCAATTGACACCATTGAAGCTAAAAAATTAGTGAAACAATATTTTAACGATTAAAATTATGGGACTTATAAGAGAATCTCTTAGTATTGATTTAGTGGTAAACAGCAATGTTACACCCGAAGACTTAGCAAAAATAGACGCAATGATTCAGAAACTGAAATTGAAAAGCAAAACACCTCAATATTCCTTTGATTCAAAAAGAGTTACAGTATAATGTTTGTACGCTGCAACTTGCGATAATCAATGAACCAAACAAAACCCGCTTCGAAGTCTGGACGGTGAAGTTGAAGTAGGGGAGGGGACAGTCAAAATGACATTTTTTTTAACAAAAAGCTCAAAAAATCTTATTTCTTGTAGAATTATAGTAATTTGGTACCAAAAATTAAGTTTATGGAAATTTTGAGAGATAGAATTGAAATAGATTCAACAGTTTTAGTTGGTAAACCAGTGATTAAAGGTACTCGTTTATCCGTACATTTTATTGTGGGCCTACTTGCTCATGGCGAAACAAATGAGTCCATTCTTGAAGAATACAGCTACATCACACGGGAAGATATTCAAGCATGTTTACTATTTGCCAATGATGTGCTGGAAGATAGTTTTTTCACACCACTCGCAAAATCCGCATGAAATTTATCGTTGATGAATGTACGGGGCCAAAAGTAGCAAATTGGCTTTCTTCACTCGGTTTTGATGTTTTCTCAGTTCCATTGCAAGGACGGGGAATGAAAGACTTAGAAATATTAGAAAAAGCAAATATTGAAAATCGAATGATTATCACAAACGATAAAGATTTTGGCGAGTTAATCTACAAAAATAGTCACTTACATAAAGGCGTAGTATTTTTGCGATTAACCAATGAAACTTCGGCTAATAAAATTTCAACACTCAAAAAATTCTTTGATAGTCACTCGCAATTAATTGATAATGAGTCTTTTACGGTCGTTACCGAAAATTCAATAAGAGTTGCCAAACAACGATAAAGATTGTTTTTAGATATTTTTTTTGCAAACAAAACCCGCTTCGAAGTCTGGACGGTGAAGTTGAAGTAGGGGAGAAGTACAAGACAATGAATGAAGCCAATATATACTACAAATGATTTGTAAAATCCTGTTATAATAAATGTTTGAAATGATAAATTATTTCATTTATTGGCAAATTATCAATATTTTCTTAGAGCCAATCATTTTTTTCAATAAACCAAGTACCTGTATCTTGGAAGTCTTGACATACTGATAATCAACTACTTATATTTAAGAAAATCTAATTTTCAACTCGGACGTTTTTTATTAGAACGCACATCAACAAAAGCCAATAAGAAAATTCGGCTTTTTTGAAGACGATAAAAAACACGACAATGTTTGTGAATGAGGTAACTGTAAAAGGTGCTTTCTTTTATTTTCAGAAAGTCCCAATTCGGGAAATGTAGCAATTAAATCAAGAGAAGCGAAAACACTTTCAATAAAAGCATGAAAAGCCTGATTTGACCAATTGACTTCGGCATATTCTACCATCTGATAAAGGTCTTTATCGGCTCGTTTTGTCCATTTTATTGCACAAGCCATTTTGAATACTTTGCTTTGACAGTTTCGTGGTCAAGTAGATTTTTTTCGTCAAAACTTTCATCATAGCCTGCCAAAACATGGTTTTTGTCTATTTCGGCAAGTGTCTGCCAAATACCTTTTTTTTGCTCAATAGCGTCATTAAAAGATTGGTAAAACCTTTCCAATAAATCAGTATTTTCAACTTTATCAATCAGTTGATGAAATTTATTACGAACTGCCAAAACTTCCATAGGATTTGAGATTTTATAAAACAAATTTATATGCTAATTTAGAATAAAACAACACTAAACATGAAATAGTGTCTTTTTCTTGCAAAACACTTTTGTTTGACTCAATTTGAAACGACAATATTTAACAAAAGTAGTTTTGAAGAGTTTTTAGATGATAGATGTAAATTAAAAAAAATATTTCCCCACAATATTTGCAAATAAAAAAACAAAATTCTACCTTTGCATTCTCATTAAGAAACGGAGTATTCTTCTCTGATCAAATGAAGTCTTGAATCATTCAAGAAACCAGTTTGATTATTGACCTGTTGAGTTGTTTGTTTTTCACTGCACTCATTTGAAACGGTCTCCGAAAGCTATTGAATATTTACAGGTATCATTGCAAGGCAACAAGGACTCATCCTGCACCTTTATATCAAACCTTACCCAAGCGGTTTGCAATGCAAAGTTTAAGTTGATTTCGATCAACCGCTAAAAAAAGTAAATAAATTATTGTCCTCTACTTGTATTGCTGCAAGATTTTTGCGAATTTTGCACCCCAGTTAAGAAATTCTCTGGAAAAGATAGAAAGTTATAGGATATATTAGCAAAATAAAGTGTAAAATACTATGTCTGGAATTATTGGAAAGAAGGTCGGAATGACAACTATCTTCAACGCAGAAGGTCAAGCAATACCTTGTACATTGATAGAAGCAGGTCCTTGTGTTGTTACTCAGGTACGCACCGAAGAGAAAGATGGCTACTCAGCTATTCAATTAGGTTACGGTGAAAAGAAAGAGAAAAATACAAGTCGTCCATTGGTTGGACATTTCAAAAAAGCAGGTACAACACCAAAGCGTAAATTAATCGAATTCAAAGAATTTGAAAAGCAATATAATCTTGGAGAAACCATTCGTATCGAAGACGTTTTCGCCGAAGGAGATTTCTTAGATGTATCGGGAAACTCAAAAGGTCGTGGTTTTCAAGGAGTTGTCAAGCGTCACGGATTTGCTGGGGTAGGTGGTCAAACCCACGGTCAGCACAACCGAGGTCGTCACCCAGGTTCAATCGGTGCTTGTTCATTCCCAGCCCGTGTATTCAAAGGTGTACGCATGGGAGGCCGAATGGGTAACACGCAAACAACTATTCAAAACTTGAAGGTTTTGAAGGTATTGAGTGAGCAAAATCTAATTGTAATTAATGGTTCAATACCTGGTGCAAAAAATTCTTACGTTACGTTACACAAGTAATAATAAGGTAATAAATTTTTAGCAAAATAAGGTAACATAATTTTAGGTCGAAATTGAACGACATCGAAAAAATACAATAATACAGCAAATGAATTTACCAATAATAAGCAAAGACGGACAAAGCACAGGTCGCACAGCCGAGTTAGCTGACAGTGTTTTCGGAATAGAGCCAAACCAAAATGTTGTTTACTTAGATGTAAAGCATTATTTGGCCAATCAACGTCAAGGTACGCACAAGGCCAAGCAAAGAGCCGAAATCAATAGATCAACCAAGAAAATCGTTCGTCAGAAAGGTTCGGGAGGTGCTCGTCACGGTTCAACCAAAGCTCCAATCTTCGTAGGTGGTGGTCGTGTATTCGGTCCAACCCCACGGGACTACGACTTCAAGTTGAACAAGAAAATTAAAGTATTGGCTCGTAAGTCTGTACTTTCTTCAAGAGTTGCCGAAAGCAATGTTTCGATTATCGAAAACTTTACTTTCGATGCTCCAAAAACCAAATCGTATTTAACGTTTTTGCAAGCACAATCTTTGGTTGGTATCAAAACATTATTTATAATTGGAGATTATGATAGTAATGTTTATCTGTCAGCACGAAATATCCCAAGAACCAAAGTAATGAGTGCTGATGAAATTAGTACTTATGACCTAATCAATGCCGACAAAATTTTGATTAGTGAAAGTGCAGTGTCAAAAATTGAATCAATATTGAATTAAGACTTATTTACGGTTTACCGTTAAGTTATAAATAATACAACAATGAGCGTACTCAAAAGACCAATCGTCACCGAAAAATCGCAGAAACTTACTGTCAAAGGTAAATTCTCGTTCGAGGTGGATATGAACGCCAACAAAATCGAAATAGCCAAAGCTGTCGAGAGAATGTACGGTGTAACGGTTACTGACGTAAACACTATCCGTCAAATCGGTAAAAAGAAATCAAGAATGACTCGTGGTAGAGCATCTTCTGGGCTTACATCTACTTTCAAGAAAGCAGTTGTAACACTAAAAGATGGAGATTTAATTGATTTCTACGAAAATTTGTAAACTAATCCTGTTGAAATCTACTGTTTTACAGAATTATAAAATTTACTAATTAAAGTATAGCCAAAGGCTGCAAAAAATTAAGTAACAATGGGTATCAAGAAATTAAAACCAAATACACCTGGTCAGCGTCACCGTATCGCCCCTGATTTTTCAGACATTACAGCGAGCAAACCAGAAAAGAGTTTGACAACTTCCATCAAGAAAACAGGTGGTAGAAACAACGAAGGACACCGTACCGCACGCTATATTGGTGGTGGTCACAAGCGTAGATATCGTTTAATTGACTTCAAAAGAAATAAATTTGATGTTACTGCCGAAGTCAAAACAATCGAATACGATCCAAACCGTACAGCACGTATTGCCTTAGTGCAATATGCCGACGGCGATAAAGCATATATCATTGCTCCACACGGTCTGAAAGTTGGTCAGTCAATTATCTCAGGGTCAAATGTTGCTCCCGAAATAGGTAACTCTCTCCCAGTAGGAAGTATGCCTTTGGGTACAATTATTCATAACATTGAGTTACAGCCTGGTAAAGGTGCTCAAATGGCTCGTAGTGCAGGAACTTACGCCCAAGTATTAGCAAAAGACAGCAAATACGTTACTCTGAAGATGCCGTCGGGCGAGATGAGAATGATATTGGCTACTTGTATTGCTACTGTTGGAACAGTTTCAAACGCTGACCACATGAACGTAACACTTGGTAAAGCGGGTCGTAATCGTTGGTTGGGCGTTCGTCCAAGAGTAAGAGGTGTTGCGATGAATCCAGTCGATCACCCGATGGGTGGTGGCGAAGGTCGTTCGTCGGGAGGGCATCCACGCTCACGCAATGGTTTGTTAGCCAAGGGTAAGAAGACTCGTGATAAAACTAAGCCTTCTACAAAGCTCATCATTTCAAGAAGAAGTAAATAATAATTAAATAGTTTAATGGCTTTTTGTTTAAAATTCACACAAAAAGTTCAAAACTTAACCGTAGCGAGCAATCGCTCTGAATAATTTAAAATGGCACGTTCACTCAAAAAAGGACCATATATTGATTTTCGCCTCGACAAGAAAATTGTCGATATGAATAATTCAGGCAAAAAGTCAGTAATCAAAACTTGGTCACGTCGTTCAATGATTTCTCCCGATTTCATTGGTCACACATTCGCAGTACACAACGGGAACAAATTTATCCCTGTTTATGTAACTGATAATATGGTAGGTCACAAACTTGGTGAGTTCTCACCAACCCGTAATTTCCGTGGTCACGTAGCAAAAAAAGTTAAAGGTAAAAGATAATAACAATAAACAATTATCAATTATCAATGAGAATTAGATTTGATAGGTTGAGTAATTGATAATTGATAATTGATAATTGAAAAAATGGAAGCAGTAGCAAAACTTAATGATTACCCTACCTCACCTCGGAAGGCAAGATTAGTAATTGACCTTATCAGAGGAATGAAGGTAAGTCAGGCTTTGGGCATTTTGAGCTTTCAGCCGCAACACGCCTCACCAGTTGTTAAAAAAGTCTTATTATCGGCTGTTGCTAATTGGCAACAAAAGAATGAAGATGCAAAGATTGAAGACGCAGAGCTATTTGTGAAAACAATCTTCGTTGACGGTGGTAGAATGTTGAAGCGTATGAGGCCAGCTCCGCAAGGTCGTGGACACCGAATCCGTAAGCGTTCACACCACCTTACAATCGTAGTTGATAGTGCAGTTTAATTAATCAAATAGCAAACGATACACTACTCGTATTGCTTTATAAAGTAAATTACCAATGGGACAAAAAGTAAATCCGGTAAGTTTTCGCCTTGGCTATATTAGAGGTTGGGATTCCAACTGGTACGGGGGTAAAACCTTTGCCGAAAAGCTTGTCGAAGATCAAGAAATCCGCAAATATGTTTCTGCTCGTATTCCAAAAGGTGCTATCTCGAAAGTAGTTATTGAGCGTACCTTGAAGCGTATCACCCTTACTATCCACACTGCACGCCCGGGCGTTGTAATCGGAAAAGGTGGTAACGAAGTCGATAAGATAAAGGAAGAGCTAAAAAAATTGACGAACAAAGATGTTCAAATCAATATTTACGAAATCAAGCGTCCTGAGTTAGATGCGAAATTAGTAGGTGAGTCAATTGCTCAACAATTAGAAGCCCGTATTTCTTACAGACGTGCAATGAAGCAAGCTATTCAAGCGGCTGTTCGTGTAGGTGCTCAAGGAATAAAGGTAAAGTTAGGTGGTCGTTTGGCAGGAGCTGAAATGGCACGTAACGAAATGTACAAGGAAGGTCGTATCCCTTTGCACACAATACGTGCTGATATTGATTACGCTATTTCTGAAGCCCTTACCGTTTACGGTAAAATTGGTATCAAGGTTTGGGTATTCAAAGGTGAGGTTTTTGGCAAGCGTGACTTGACACCAGCAGGTGGTGGGGCAGCACAAGCCAACACTGAAAGAGGCAATGAAGGCGGTGGAAACCGTGGTGGACGTGATGACCGCAGAGGCGGTGGCCGTGATGGTGGCCGTGATGACCGTAATGGTGGACGTGATAACAGAGGCGGCGGTGGCGACAGAGGTCCGGCAGGTCGTGGCGGTAATAATAGAGGCGGTAATGGTGGTCCAGGAGCTAATCGCAATAGTAACAATAGAGGTCCAGGAGGACCAAATAAGAGATAAACAAGTCCTTAAGTTTCATTTTGATTTTCGAGTTCAATATTGAAACTTTAATTATTTGACACTTGAAATTAGGCACGGAGTGCTGAAAATATAAAAGCATCATGTTACAACCAAGAAGAACCAAATTTCGCAAGCAACAAAAAGGCAGAGTAAAAGGTCTTGCCACTCGTGGACACGAGATAGCTTTCGGAACATTCGCTATCAAATCCTTAGAGCCAGGTCGCATAACCTCTCGTCAGATTGAAGCAGCACGTATCGGTGTTACCCGTGCAATGAAGCGTGAAGGACAAGTATGGATTCGTATTTTTCCAGACAAGCCTATTACCAAGAAGCCTTTAGAGGTACGTATGGGTAAAGGTAAGGGTGCACCCGAATATTGGGTAGCCAGTGTTAAGCCAGGTACAATATTGTTTGAAGCAACTGGCGTACCAGTTGAGGTAGCAACCGAAGCATTGCGTTTAGCGGCACAGAAGCTACCAGTACAGACAAAGTTTGTAGTACGTAGAGATTACCAAGAAGGAGCAGAATAATTCAATGATAGAATGAGAGGGTTTCGAATAGTTTTTTAACTTATTAACTCATTCACTCATTCACTCATTCAAAATTGAAAAAATAATGAAACAGTCAGAAATCAAAGTATTGTCAATTGAGCAGTTAGAGCAAAACATATCTATCGAAAAAGATAGAATCTTGAAATTACAGTTTGCTCACGCTATCACACCCATCGAAAATCCGATGCGTATTCGTCAATCTCGTAGATTGATTGCTCAGTTAATGACCGAATTTAACGCAAGATAAATTATAGACATCCCTGTTAAATCAGGAATTAAGTATCTGAACAATGGAAAGAAATCTTAGAAAAGAGCGTATCGGAACGGTAGTAAGCAACAAGATGGATAAATCAGGTGTTGTGACCGTAGTACGTAAGTTGAAGCATCCGAAATACGGAAAGTTTATGCTCAAAACCAAGAAGTTTATGTTCCATGACGAGAAAAATGAAGTAGGTATCGGTGATACGATTAAAATTCAAGAAACTCGTCCTTTGAGCAAAAACAAAAATTGGAGATTAGTAGAAATCGTAGAAAAAGCGAAGTAATTATTTTGCTTTTAGTGAAAGATATTTTGCATTTAGCTTTTAGAAATTGAGCTAACCGCTAATGGCTAATCACTAATAGCCCAAAAGCAATAAAAAAATGTTACAGCAAGAATCAAGAGCAGGTGTTGCCGATAATAGCGGAGCAAAAGAAGTACTTGTCATCAGAGTTTTAGGTGGCACAAGAAAGCGTTATGCATCTATCGGGGATAAAGTTGTCGTTACAGTGAAATCAGCACTTTCATCTTCAAGCATGAAGAAAGGAACTGTGTCAAAGGCTGTTGTTGTGAGAACTACTAAAGAAGTTCGTCGCAAGGATGGTACTTATATTCGCTTTGAAGACAACGCAGTCGTATTATTAAATAATCAAGACGAGCCACGTGGTACTCGTATTTTCGGACCTGTTGCTCGTGAGTTACGTGAGAAGCAATTTATGAAAATCGTTTCTTTGGCTCCCGAAGTTCTTTGATTTGAAAAGAGTCTTGTGAGTTATGTCACAAGATTTCAAAGAGATGGTGTAAATATTGTTCTCAATTTCAAATTTAAAAAATTTCCAAATTTACAAATTCAAAAGTAATGGAAAGAAAATTTAACAAGCAACAAAAACAGCACGTACGCTCGGGTGACACCGTTGAAGTAATAGCTGGTAACGCAAAAGGAAAGCGTGGCGTTATAAGTGAGATAATTGCAGCAAAGCAACGTGTCGTCGTTGATGGTGTAAATATCATGAAAAAGCACGTAAAACCCTCTGCTCAAACTCCGCAAGGAGAAATTCGTGAGTTTGCTGGTTCTGTACATATCAGTAATGTTATGTTAGTTGATCCCTCAACAGGTAAGGCTACTCGTACGGGTCGCAAAGAAAACGAAAAAGGGAAACTACAAAGGTTTTCTAAAGAAACAGGGAAGTTTATTTAATTAATTACCATTTGGTGTTTTACGAAATTTTGTATTATACCAATAAATATGAGGGTCGGAAATCCTCTTATTAAGAACCAATGGCACGTTTAAAAGACAAATATACCAATGATATTGTACCTGCTTTGAAAGAAAAGTTTGGTTATAAATCAGTCATGCAAGTTCCAGTGCTACAAAAAATTGTAGTGAACCGCGGTGTCGGTGCAGCAACTGGCGATAAAAAATTAATTGATAGTAGTTTGGAAGAAATTACTACAATTACTGGTCAAAAAGCAGTTGCAACGCTTTCAAAGAAAGCCGTTTCAAATTTTAAACTACGTGAAAATATGCCAATCGGTGTAAAAGTTACTTTGCGTGGTGATAAGATGTACGAATTTTTGGATCGTCTAACTGCAATTGCCTTACCACGTGTACGTGACTTCAAAGGTATCAGCGATAAAGGTTTTGATGGACGTGGTAACTATACTTTTGGGGTAAAAGAACAAATTATTTTCCCTGAAATATCAATCGACAAAATTTCCAAAATTCAAGGAATGGACATCACTTTTGTGACTTCCGCTCCATCTGATGCAGAAGGGTATGAGTTATTAAAAGCAATGGGAATGCCTTTTGCAAGCATTAAGAAATAATATTCAGATTTCGATATTTATAATTTAGTCATACAATGGCAAAAGAATCAATAAAAGCAAGAGATAGAAAAAAAGCAGCTTGTGTTGTCAAATATGCAACCAAACGAGCTGCTTTGAAAGAAGCGGGAGATCTCATTGGCTTAGATAAGTTACCCCGAAATTCTTCACCAGTCCGTTTACACAATCGCTGTCAATTGACAGGACGTCCAAGAGGATACATGCGTAAGTTTGGTATTAATCGTGTTACTTTCCGTGAAATGGCGAGCAAAGGATTAATCCCAGGTGTAACAAAAGCATCTTGGTAATATTTGTTTGGATTATTTCATACGATTATCCATTGTTTTTTTTATATTAAATCAAGAATAATGACTCGTTTGACTAATAATTTAGACATAAAGCAATTTATTAAAAAAAATTCTCTAATTTTGCAGCCCAGTTGAGAAAGTCGTGCTTACGATACTATTCAACGTTGGCTTAGGTATCCAAAATTAAATATCAAAAATGATTACAACGGATCCAATAGCAGACTTCCTTACCAGAGTCAGAAATGCCATTAAGGCACGTCATAGAGTGGTGGAAATTCCTGCTTCGAACATCAAAAAAGCGATTACTCAAGTATTATACGACAAAGGTTTCATTCAAAGTTATAAGTTTGAAGATGCCGTTCCTCAAGGAGTAATCAAAATTGCATTAAAGTATAATCCAGTAACGAAACAGTCTGCAATTGTAGAATTGAAAAGAGTTTCAAAGCCAGGTTTGCGTAGGTATGCTGGTACAACCGATATCCCTCGTGTATTAAATGGTTTGGGTGTTGCTATCGTTTCAACATCAAAAGGCGTAATGACCGATAAGGAAGCTCGTGCGTTAAAAGTTGGTGGTGAAATACTCTGCTATGTATATTGATATATTCAAATTTGTTTTTGAAATTATCAGCAATCAAAATTTTAAGTTAATAATAATTTTGTTGACCGCTCTAAATATTTTTTTGTTTACACAAAATATTTTGAAGCCTTAAACTAATCAATGCAATGTCAAGAATTGGTAAAAAACCAGTTTCCCTTACAAGTGGTGTAAGTATTTCGGTCGATGCTTCAAATGTTGTCACCGTTACTGGCCCGAAGGGAACTTTAACACAAAAAGTTGATTCGGATATGAAAGTATCAATCGAAGACAACGAATTAAAAGTAGAAAGACCTACCGAGCAGAAAAGACACAAAGCATTACATGGTTTGTATCGTTCACTGATCAACAATATGGTTATTGGAGTAAGCACTGGATACAAAGCTGAAATGGAAATCGTTGGTGTAGGTTACAAAGCATCAAACACAGGTAACGTACTTGATTTGAGTCTTGGATATTCACACAACGTTTATGTAGTGATTCCTTCGGAGTTGAA
>JANNEN010000280.1:0-24712 GCA_031378715.1 Emticicia sp. | reverse complement strand
AAGGATTTTGAGGAAAATTCTATTAAAAAACAATACACTTTTCCAAATTTAATTTTAAATCCTTCACCCCTCCCGAAGCACATCAACCTGCACGGCAACTTTATGCTCACCCGAGCTAAAAATGATACCTTTGAGGGGTGCCACGTCGGCATAATCTCGCCCGTAGGCCGTTATGATGTGTTTTTCGCTCGGAATGAGGTTATTGGTCGGGTCAAATTCGCACCAACCCATATCGGGAATATAAACCGAAATCCAAGCGTGCGATGCGTCTGAGCCTTGCAGTTTGGGCTTGCCCACGGGCGGAAGGGTTTCGATATAACCACTTACGTAGCGTGCCGCCAAACCAACACTCCGCAAACAGGCAATGGCCAAATGCGAAAAATCTTGGCATACCCCTCGGCGTTCTTTTAGCACCGTTTTGAGTGGTGTATTGATGTTGGTAGCCCCCGATTTGAACTTAAATTCATTGAAAATCTTGGCCGAAAGTTTACTCACAGCTTCAAAAAGAGGCATATTGGGCAGCAAACAGGTTTCGGCAAAATTTGTTATCTCATCGTCCCATTCGATAAAATGGCTTGGTAGCTGAAACTGCAATGTTTCTATTTTTAAGGCTTTATTTTCTTGAAAACTCGCCCGTGCTTGTTGGCACGTGACCGTACTGATTTGGGGTGAAATCTTGGGCAGCACCTCCACGCTACTCGTGGCAATGACCCGCAAAATTTTGTGCGATTCGTGTAAGGAAAAGTAGTGTTGCGTGTTCCCAAAAAAATCAGTGCGGGCGTAGATTTTGACGGGTTGCGGCATAATCACCAAATCAAAACTGTGGCAGTGCTGCGTTGGCAAAGTTAGCGGTTGCAGACAAAGCACGCTTTTATAATTATCAACCGAATTGAGGTAGGTATAAACCGTTTCGTGCCTGAGCTTATATTTCATCGGAATTTATTTTTTCGATGGTGTCCAAAAACGAATGTTGCATCACCGAATGATTAAAATACAGGCTTGCCAGATTGCTCGTTACCTTTGATATTAGCTCAAAAACTTGGGCTAAGGTCTTGTCAAGTTCGGGGCGATATTGGGTATCGGCATCGGCAAGAATCATGGTTTCGGCATTGATTAATTTTACTAAACTATTGGCCTCCAAAACCGTTTTTTCGGCAATATTTAGGCGATTTGGCTCAATGCTTTTGGGTAGTTTTGACAAACAATTCGACAACGAATCCAACAAGTACGCCAGCGTGTAGGGCAAGTTAGTTTCCAAGAAAACCATGTTCAGCACCGCCACCAAGCTCCAATGAGATTTGTAAATGTGTCGATACTGGCCCAATAAATGATGATTTTCGAGGACGGCTTCCATCAACACCATCTCGACCTCATTATTATTTTTGAAACTAAACGCCGACCGCAACACCGAAACCAACGACAGGATTCGCTCAATATTTTTGCCTGCTTCGAGCAAATAAAAACCACTGTCACGGGGCAGGGTTTCGTGCAGATTTCCGTAAAAACTAAACAAACGAATGTACAATTTATCAAGTCCTTGGTTCATTTGATTGATGCTTTGTAAATCTTGGAGCGACTGCAAGCTACTTTCGATGAGATTAATAATGCGGCGGGTATCAAAGTTCCATTTTTCGCTGACTTGATTCGTGGTGCGAAGCAGAGCCTGAATATTATACGCCACCGAACCATTTTTCTTGGCATCTTTTATTAAACTGTACAATTCAGCATCAGGATTTTCAAAAATAGCATCATCTTTTTCTTCCGTGAAGCCTGGGTAAGTGAGCGTCAAGTGCGTGAGCGATTTCAGTAAAACCACCAAGTATTCTTGCTGTTTTTGCCCCTTATCGTTTACGTTTTCGTTGAGGCGGTCGAGTACGATTTTCAGGAAACTCGTCAGTGCCATCGTTCGCTCAAATAACCGCCCAACCCAAAATAAATTTTCGGCATTTCGGCTCGTCAGCGACTGGTTATGTTGGCTTTGCGTGTTTTTTCTGACCACAAACCGCTCGTAATGTTCGGCGGGCGTGTCGGTCACAATCCAAGTATCTTTCGAAAGCCCGCCTAATTGATTCGAGATAACAAATTTATCTTTCACGGGTGAACTACGGGTAAGCCCACCTTGCATCACTTTATAATCATTTCCGTCGGATACCACAAAAGCCCGAAGAGCCGCAAATCGAGGCACAATTTTTCCGTCAATAAACGAGGGTGTCGTCGAAAGACTTACTTCTTCTTGTGCCACAAAATCCTTGGGGTTTTGCAAAATCGTACGCCGAAGTTGCTCCAACTCCGCCTTGCTCAACAAGCGTCCGTGCAAGGTTTTGAAGCCTTGTTTTCGGTTAGCTTTTTTGATGATGAGTCGGTGCAGATTATCAAGCACGAAGCCTAATTCTTTGGTTTGTCCGCACCACCAAGTAGCCACGGAGTTCATCAGAAGCGGTTCGTCAAGCAAAAATTTACAGGCATTTTGCATAAAAGCCATCAAACCGTAGTGTTCAAGCACGCTCGTTCCTGGCGGATTTACGACCGAAACATTACCCAAACGCATGACTTGCAACAAGCCTGGCACGCCCAAAAGCGAATTTTGGCGAAGTTCGAGCGGGTCGCACCAATCGTCATCAACCCGTCTGATAATGACATCGACCCGCTCCAAACCGTCGATTGATTTGAGCCAAACGAAGCCATCTCGCACCAACAAATCGCTACCTTGCACGAGCGTATAACCCAAGTAGGAGGATAGATAAACGTGTTCAAAATAAGTTTCGTTTTCGGCCCCAGGCGTAAGAAAAACAACATTCGGGTTTTCGTTGGAAAGATTCCCGAGCGTGGCCACCGTGCGTTGCAGATGATTGAAGTAGGGCGAAAGCCGATTTCGGTAAATATTTTTGTTGAGTTCGGGAAAAACCTTGGCCAACACCGTGCGGTTTTCGAGGGCATAACCCGAACCCGAAGGCGACTGCGTACGGTTATCGAGTAGCCACATTTTGCCATCGGGGCCACGAGCCATATCACAAGCGTAGGTGAGGAGTTGGTTTTGAAGTTTTTGTTTTACATCAAAACAAGGCAAGAGAAATCCAGCATTATCAAAAACTAATTCGGCGGGAATAATCCCCTTTTTTATCAACAACTGCGGTCCGTAAATATCTTTCAGAATCAAATCAAGCAAAATGGCTCGCTGCTTGATGCCTTTCTCAATGGTTTGCCATTCTTGTTGATGAATCAAAAATGGAATTGGGTCGAGTTTCCACGCCCGATTTCCACCATTCTCGGCATTATAGACGTTATAGGTTACGCCGTTTTCTTTAAGATTGCTGATAATTTCTTGGTTACGCAAATCCAACTCGTCCAAACCAATTTCTTGCAAGGTATCAAATAGAGCCTTCCAGTGGGGTTTTACCTTTCCGTTTTGGTCGATTACTTCGTCGTAAGAATTTATAGCGTTGGTGTAGGAACGCAACAAATCTAAGGATATATTTTTAGTCATTTAGTACATGATAGGGGTGATGTACAAAACAAAGATTTTTATTAGAAAAAACCAATAGATTCATAGAAATAAAAATGTTTGGTTGTTTTTTACTAAAATTTCTACGGGATTTACCACACGATGCTTTGCTTGATATGATGATGTAAGGGTTTACACATGGTTGTGGTTGTTATGATAATTTTGTTTAATTTTGTCAATGGAAAAACCTATTTATAATTTAAAATCATCGGCTGATAAATTGCGTTTCTTTTTTGAGAGTGTGGGTACGAATACCATACAGAAGGCAATTATTTATACGCCCATTGAGGGCTATAAGTCTGCTTTTGAACTTTCTTTTGGAGATATAACCGACGACGGATTCATTGATTTTATGAATGAGAGCAATAATCAAGACTTTGAAAAAGTTTTGGCTACCGTTATTTCTACAATTAGTGTTTTCTTTGAAAAATACCCACATTCTTTAATTTATTTTAGAGGTAGCACACCAGCAAGAACTCGTCTTTATAGAGCTATAATTGCCAAGCAAATGCAGGAACTGAAACTTTCTCACCTTATTTATGGTTTGAAAAATGACGGATTGGTAGAAGAGTTTGAAAAAAAACATACATATATTGGTTACTTAATTCAGAAAAGATATGAAAAAGAAGTTTGATTTCAATAACTTAGATGAAAAATTGATGAACGAAATCTATCAAAAAACCTTGAAAACTCCTCAATACCAAGAGAAAATTCAAGAAACGAATCGTTTGTTTAAGAATATCCAACTTCCAGCAACTTTGATTGTAAAGTGATATTTCTGTTCCCTAACTGTCTTGTCCTGAAATAGACTGCCGTTTTAAAAACGGCTAACACAACGAATTCTATGATAAAAGCAAATTTTAGACTGAATAAAAATTCAGCCGAACCCACTCTGCATCGTCATTTGCCAAGACTAAGGCGAACTGAACCCATTATCAAGATGTCTGAGTTTGATAGACCAACGCCATCAGTATCCCTCGCAGGAGACACTGATTGAACGGAAAACGCATATCAAGATTTTCAGCTATAATTGTAAACTTATTTTAGGAATAGTCATTTTACATTTTTACACCCGAATAGGTATATTTTACTTTGACCTTACTTTCAGCATCTATGGCATCCACATTTACATAGATATCGTTTCCAGAGAATATAACTTTTCCATTCAATTTAACGGTATAGGGTTCAATCGTATTTCCTTTTGGAAGTCTGATATTTGTAGTTGCTCCATCTATAATAAATGTTTTTTCAACTTGATTTTTAGCTAAAATATAATTATTTGCTCCCCAAAATGACAATTCTAAGTTTATACCATCTGCAATACTGCTTTTATAAACAACAAACTTGGTAGGCTGATTAAAAACCGAAACTTTATATGAATTAGGTTCTGCAACTCCGTTATTATAAAACTGATAAGTAAAATCGCCTGTCGTATTATATTGACCAATTATACTATCTCGAACATCAATTTCCTCTTGTTTTTTGCAACCTAAAATGAAGACAAATAAAATTAATAAATAAAAATATTTCATAAGAATTTCAATAATGATGGGATAATTTATCTATGCTTTTGGCGTTCGTAAATTTATTGGTAAAAAGAAAAAAACATTATAGAGTTGTCTTATCCTAAAATAGGATTACACAAAATATGTAAACAAATAGCAAGAACCAAGACCAATTGTCTTGTTCTGAAATAGGTGTCTTGTTCACTATTCCCGCTCGCCTCAATGTTAGCAAATAACGGCAAACGTTCGGCTGAATTTATATCCAAAGTGGAGCTATTAGTCGGTGTGTTTACCATTCTCAGAACGGCGTAGGGTAGATAAAAAATTACTCCCCACCTCACTTCGACTTCCAAAAATGCCTTAAATCCAACGTATTTGGGTATTCGGGATTGACCAATTCGATGGGCGTATCGGGTTTTAGGTTGCTCTTAGTTTGAGCCACAAATCTCGAAACGGTGGGCGAATTTATTACGGGTTCGGTTTGCTCAACGGTACTCGAAGGTGTATGTCCAAAATCCCAAAAACGACTGATTTTGCGAGATTCGGCCTCGTAGCTATTCACGGGATAGGTATCAAAACTTCGGCCGCCAGGGTGCGTAACGAAGTAAGTACAGCCGCCAATTACTCGGTTGTTCCAAGTATCAACAATATCAAAAACCAAGGGGGCATCAACGCCCACGCTGGGGTGGAGTGCCGACGGCGGATTCCATGCTTTGTAGCGAATACCCGCCACGTACTCGCCCTTCGTACCCGTACTTCGCAACGGAATCCGACAGCCTTTGCAGAGCAAAATATGGCGGTCGGGCGTAATTCCCGAAACTTTTACTTGTAGCCTTTCGAGCGATGAATCAACGAAGCGGGCCGTTCCCGAATTTGATAATTCTTCGCCCAGTACGTGCCACGGCTCGATTCCCAAGCGAATTTCGAGCTGAATATTATCTACCGTAATACCGCCGTGGTGCGGAAAACGAAACTCAAAGAACGGATCGAACCACGAAATATCAAAATCATAACCGCCTTCTTTCAAATCGTTCACGACATCAATCATATCCAAATACGCAAAGTGTGGCAACAGGAATTTATCGTGCAGTTCGGTTCCCCATCTGATGAGTTTTTTCTTGTACGGATTTTTCCAAAACTTAACCACCAATGCCCGTACGAGCAGATTTTGCACCAAATTCATGTGCTTGTGGGGCGGCATATCGAAGGCACGCAACTCTAAAATCCCCAGCCGACCCGTGGCCGAATCGGGCGAATAAAGTTTATCAATACAAAACTCTGTTCGGTGGGTATTACCCGTAATATCGGTCAGCAGATTTCTAAAAATTCTGTCCACCAACCAAAAAGGTACTTCTTTGTTTTCGGGAATTTGATCAAAGGCAATTTCCATTTCGTAGAGGCGTTCGTCCCGCCCTTCGTCGATGCGTGGAGCTTGGCTCGTTGGCCCGATAAATGGCCCCGCAAAAAGGTAACTCAACACGGGGTGGTGCTGCCAATACGTGATAAGGCTACGCAATAAATCGGGTCTGCGGAGTAGCGGACTGTCTTCGGGTTTGGCGGCTCCGAGCGTCACGTGGTTGCCGCCGCCCGTACCCGTGTGGCGGCCATCGACCATAAATTTTTCGGTGCCGAGCCGAGCAAAAAACGCTTCCTCGTAGAGTGCCGTGGTATTATCCACGATTTCTTGCCAAGTTTTGGCGGGGTGAACGTTCACTTCAATCACGCCAGGGTCGGGCGTAACCATCATTTTCTCAATGCGATAATCAGACTTGGGTTGGTAGCCTTCAATACGGACGGGCATTTGGAGTTTTTCGGCCGTTGCTTCAACCGATGCCACCAAATCAAGGTACGTTTCGAGATAATCGGTTGGGGGCAAGAAAACATAAATAATACCTTCTCGCTCTTCCACACACATTGCCGTTGAAAACGTTTCAACTTCAAAGAGTAAGTCAGTTTTTTCGCCCGATTTTTTCTCCGAAATTTTATTTTCACCAAAACTTACCGTCCCGTAACGAGCATCAAGCGACTGGGCGTAATTTCCCAAAGGCGGCAATTCTTCAAACATACTCCGCTCCACGGCTTGCTCACGATTACGTTTTGAGGTTTTGGGCAAAGCCTCCAATGGCAAGCGTAAACCGATTGGCGAGTTGCCAGGAATTAGAAAACATTGCTGCCGACGAAATTCCCAAACGCAACTTGTCCAGCAAGCGGTTTCGTGTTCCCATTTCAAAGGTAAAACAAAGCCAGAAGGGTTGTTAAGACCCTTTTCGAGGAGTTTTGCCAAAGTGTGCCGTTGTACAGAATCTTTCAAATTAACCGCCAGCGGGTCGATATTTACGGGCAATTTGCCTTCTTCCAAAGCCCAATAAATCGGGTCTTCGTAAGTTGGCATGAGATTTTTGGGGTCGATGCCCAAGTGTTTTGTTAGTTCAATCCCGAAGCGTTCGGCATCGTGGAAAGTATATTCTGTATCGCCCTCTTTGGCTACCAAATCATCGTTTTTCCAAATCGGGAGGGCATCTTTTCTCCAATAAAGTGCGTATTGCCATCGGGGGAAAAGCTCGCCAGGATACCATTTTCCTTGCCCAAAATGTAGCAATCCGCCGTGAGCAAAACGTTTTTTTAGTTGCAAAGCCAAGTCGTAGGCCAATTTGCGTTTGAGTGTTCCGTCGGCGGTTGAATTCCACTCGGGCGACTCAAAATCATCAATCGAAACGAAAGTTGGTTCGCCACCCATCGTGAGCCGAACATCACCCGCAATGAGGTCTTTTTCCACTACTTCTCCCACTTCCATGACTTTATTCCACTGAGTTTCGGTGTAGGGTTTGGTTACTCGTGGGTCTTCGTGAATACGAAAAACGCTGTTATCAAACTCAAAAGTAACCTCACAGACATCAGTTGCTCCCGAAATCGGGGCGGCACTGGCGTAGTCGGGCGTGCAACTCAACGGAATGTGTCCTTCGCTGGCAAAAAGTCCCGACGTAGGGTCGAGGCCAATCCAACCCGCCCCTGGAACGTAGGTTTCAACCCAAGCGTGCAAATCCGTAAAATCTTTGGCGGGACCAGATGGGCCATCAAGCGATTTTACATCAGACGAAAGCTGTACCAAATAGCCCGACACAAACCGAGTTGCCAAACCAAAATCACGGAGTACTTGCACCAAAAGCCAAGCAAAATCACGGCACGAACCGCTACCGAGTGTGAGGGTTTCTTCGCAGGGTTGTACGCCCGTTTCCATGCGAATATTGTAGCGGAGCGACCTAAAAATTTGCTGATTGACATAAACCAAAAAATCAACAATATTGATATCTGCTCTGATAAACATTTGCCTGATAAAATTCCTCGTTTTTTCGCCAATATCCTTCGTTTCTAAGTACGGGACGAGTTCTTTTTGGAGAATTGTGTCGTATTTAAAAGGGAATTTTTCGGCGTATTCTTCCACAAAAAAATCGAACGGATTGATTACTTGTAACTTGGCAATGACTTCAACTTCAATGCGGAGTTCGGTGGTTTTTTCGGGAAAAACTACCCTCGCTTGGTAATTGCCGAAGGGGTCTTGCTGCCAGTTAATAAAATGGTTTTCGGGAAAAACTTTAAAAGAATAGCCTTCGATTTGCGTTCGGGAATGGGCCGCAGGACGCAAGCGAAAAATATGGGGCGAAAGCCCAACACTCCTATCGAATTTATAGGCGGTCTTGTGCGAAATGGCAACTTTGATTGACATGGTATATTTTTAAGGCTTTGAATCAAGTATATCTGTAGAACAACTTTGAAAGTTGTTCTACATTTGAAGATAGAAGAAAAAAACAATGATGTAGAATGTATTGAGCGAAAAATCGAAAAAACATCGAATAGTGCCATTTTAAAATAGATTAATGCAATATTTAAGAATCTACAAAGACAAATGGATTTTTTTATTTTCTTGCCAAAATCCGTTGCATATATTTTCCGAGAATATCAAATTCGAGATTGACAATGCTACCAACGCTCAACTGATGAAAATTGGTATGCTCCCAAGTATAAGGAATGATGGCCACCGAAAAACCGTTTTCCTTTGAGTTTACAACCGTCAAACTCACGCCATTGACACAAATCGAACCTTTCTCAACCGTAATATTATTGTTTGATTCGTCGTATTCAAACGAGATTAACCAGCTACCGTTATGGTCTTCGATGGCGGTGCAAATTCCCGTTTGATCAACATGACCTTGCACAATATGCCCATCAAAGCGACCATTGGCAGGCATACACCGCTCCAAGTTGAGTTTATCACCAATGCTCAATTTTCCCAAATTAGTTTTCTGTAAAGTTTCGTCAATGGCAGTAACCTTATAGCGTGCTGAATGCTGAGTTTTGAACGGTTCGCCGTGCGATTCTGAGTATTGCTCTCGCTCATCACTTAGTTCGTCATCGTTGGATAGCGAAACGCCGCCCGATTGCTCAACTAATATCGCTTGATTGCTCACGGAACGCCGCCCGATTGCTAATTGATAATTACTGATTGATAATTGAACATCAACCACCGTCAAGCAAACGCCATTGTGCGACACGCTTTGGTCGATTTTGAGTTCATGGGCAATGTTTGATTCAAATGTAAACGTTAGATTTGTGCCTTGGGCATCAATACTTACTACTTTGGCAAGAGATTCTACGATTCCTGTAAACATATTTCATGTGGTTTAAGGTGCGAATAACGCAAATTCAGGTGGTAAAAAGAACAGATTTTAGGTAAATTTATTACCTTAGCGAAGGTTTTGTAATTATGACTAAAATTTGGATTATTATGTTTAAAAACAAGGTTGTTTTGGTGTTTATTATTCTTGGTGTTATCGGGATTATATATTATTCGTTGAGCGGGTCGGAGAGTTATGCTGATACAGTCGTAAAACAGCGAGATGAATTTTTGCACAACTTAATGGAAGAAAAAGATTCGCCGATTGCGGCTCTGAAAGGTTTTTCGGGAATCAAATACTTCGAAGCCGATAAAGATTTAATCATTGATGCCGAATTTAAAGCCGAAAACGCTTCAACGCAAACCATGATTTTGATGACCGACAGCACCCAAAGCGAAATAATGAAGGCAGGAAACGTTACGTTTTCGGTGAATGGAAAAACCTTTACCGTCAGCGTTTTTAATGAAGGCGAGTATTTTTTGCTTCCTTTTCGAGATCTGACGAGCGGCAAGGAAACCTACGGCGGCGGGCGGTTTATAAATATTCCGAAAGAAAAGCTCAAAGATGGGAAAATAGAAATTGATTTTAATAACGCCCATAATTTCTACTGTGCTTATAGTGAGGCTTTTATCTGCCCAATTCCGCCAAAAGAAAATTTTATTGATGCTGAAATAAGGGCAGGGGAGAAAAAATATAAGGAGTGAAATTATGGGTGTAGGAGCCTTGCAGATTTAGACGATTTTCGCAGTTTTCACCTCACTCCAAGAGAGTAAAAAGTCCTCTCCAGTGGAGAGGATTTAAGTGAGGTTTTTAAGGAAATCTTCAAAGTTTCGTACACCCGTTTTAATCAATCCTAAATAATTTCATTTTTCAAGATTTATTTGCTCTTCCTCTCAATTTCCTTTAGATTTTCCAGCTTTTTATTGCGTAAAAAGCCCGAAATATCTTCAAAATGCTCTTTTATACGTTTGTTGCCAAACTCAAATACCTTGGTGGCGAGTCCTTCCAAGAAATCACGGTCGTGCGAAATCAAGATGATTGTACCCTCAAAACTTCGGAGGGCTTCCTTCAAAATATCTTTGGTTTTCAAGTCTAAGTGGTTCGTTGGCTCATCAAGAATCAAAAGATTTACGGGCGAAAGCAGTAACTTGACCATCGCCAGACGGGTTTTTTCTCCGCCCGACAGAATCCGTACTTTCTTGTTCACTTCTTCGCCACGAAACATAAACGCCCCCAAAATATCCTTGATTTTAGTGCGTATATCGCCTACCGCAATAGTATCAATGGTCTGAAAAATGGTCAAATCTTCGTCCAGAAGCGAGGCTTGGTTTTGGGCAAAATAACCAATCATGGAGTTATGCCCGAGTTTCAAATCACCCTCAAAGTCAATTTCTGCCATAATCGCTTTTACGAGTGTTGATTTTCCTTCGCCGTTTCGTCCAACAAAAGCCACTTTTTCGCCCCGTTCGATGGTCAGTGAAGCATCTTTAAAAACCAAATTGCTGCCATAACTTTTGCTCACGTTTTCAACAATTACGGGATAATTTCCCGAACGTGGGGCGGGCGGAAATTTCAGACTCAATGCCGAACTGTCCACTTCATCAACTTCGACAATATCAATTTTTTCGAGCATTTTAACCCGTGATTGCACCTGCAAAGTCTTGGAATACGTACCCTTAAAACGGTCAATAAATTCTTGCGTATCGGCAATCATTTTTTGCTGGTCGTTGTACTGTTTTTGTTGTTGTTCTTGGCGTTCTCGTCGAAGTTGTTGGTACTGCGTGTAGTTTACTTTATAGTCATAAATCCGTCCCATCGTCACCTCAATAGTACGATTAGTGATGGTATCGACAAAGGCTCTATCGTGCGAAATCACGATGACGGCTTTGGCATTATTCATCAAAAAATCTTCGAGCCACTGAATCGATTCGATGTCGAGATGATTCGTAGGCTCATCTAAAAGTATCAAATCGGGGTTTTGCAAAAGAATCTTGCAAAGTTCGATTCTCATTCGCCAACCGCCACTAAACTCGGCGGTCGGGCGGGTAAAATCTGCCCGCTGAAAACCCATGCCCAAAAGCGTTTTTTCGACTTCGGCATCGTAGTTTATTTCTTCAACCGAATAGTATTTTTCACTAAGCTCCGACACTTGCTCAATGATATTCATATAAGCATCAGACTCATAATCGGTACGGGTTTCGAGCTGGTGGTTGAGTTCGTCCATGGCTTTTTTCATGTCCAATACCACCGAAAATGCCTTCGATGCTTCCTCAAAAACCGTACTGTCGTCTTGGGTCAATAAATGCTGCGGCAAGTAAGCAATCACGGCACCGTTCGGAGCAGAAATCTTGCCACGGGTGGGCTTGTCGGCTCCCGCAATTATTTTGAGCAAGGTCGATTTCCCCGCTCCGTTTTTGCCCATGAGGGCGATTTTATCTTTCTCGTTGATGTTGAAAGTTATGTCACTAAACAGCGTTCCACCATTAAATTCAACCGCTACGTTATCTACCGAAATCATATTTTTTTGTTAAATGAAACACAAAGATAAGCAGGATTGAGCGATTTTAGGATTTACAGGATTAAAAAGTAACTTTTTTCCTATAAAAATTTTGACCTGCACTAATGGGACACTGATGACACAGATTGAGCAGATTTGCACTAATTCTTAATCATTATATCTGTGAAAATCCACAAAATCTGTTTTATCAGTGTGCTATTTATTTTTATAGAAAAGCCGTTACTAAAAAGTGAGGTAATTAGCACTCAATTCGTCGAGTCTATACAAATGTTTCACGTCAATGAATATCCTGTTGGTTCGGAAAAACGCTTATTTTCGTAAAATAAAAAAGCGTTTGCCCTGCATAAGGAAGGGAAATTAAATAACTTATCCGATTTTACTCGCCTTTTTTGTTTAACTTTTCGCCTTCAAAATCCTGATTTTACAGTGCAAAACTGCGGTTTTGAAGGCTCAATTTAACCAAAAAATACTTCGTAAACTTGAACAACTTATTTAATTTTTCTTCCTAATTTACAGAACAAACGCTGATCAGATTAAATATCTTGCCTACACTCGCTCGGCCATCGGTACAAATGGTCGGTCAATAGCACCCGTATAAATCTGACGTGGGCGACCGATTGGCTCTTTATTTGCACGCATTTCTTTCCATTGTGCAATCCAACCTGGCAAACGACCGATGGCAAACATCACCGTAAACATATTGGTCGGAATACCCAAAGCTCGGTAGATAATTCCTGAATAAAAATCGACGTTCGGATACAGTTTTCTTGACACAAAATAATCATCGTGCAGGGCGGCCTCTTCCAAACCTTTCGCAATTTCAAGAATTGGGTCATTCACACCCAATTTTCCGAGAATATCATCAGCGGCTTTTTTGATAATTTTGGCTCGTGGGTCAAAGTTTTTATAAACCCGATGCCCAAAACCCATCAAGCGGAAGCCCGAATTTTTATCTTTTGCTTTGTTTACAAACTTCATCACATCGCCACCATCGGCCCTGATTTCTTCGAGCATTTCGATTACCTCTTGGTTTGCACCACCGTGAAGCGGCCCCCAAAGTGCCGAAATTCCCGCCGAAATAGATGAATAAATATTGGCCTTCGATGAGCCTACCAAACGAACTGTCGAAGTTGAGCAGTTTTGCTCGTGGTCGGCGTGCAGGATTAGTAATTTGTTGATTGCCGCCGAAACAACTGGATCGACGTGATACTCCTCAACGGGCAAAGAAAACATCATCTGCAAAAAATTGGAGCAATAGTCCAAAGAATTTTTGGGATAATTAACTGGGTGTCCGAGTGACTTTTTGAACGACCAAGTAGCTAACGTCGGGAACTTAGCCAATAACCGTATGATGTGCATTTCGGTACGATCGGGGGCTTTCTCGTCATAAGAATCAGGATAAAACCCGCTCATGGCACTCACCAACGACGACATCACCCCCATTGGGTGGGCATTAACAGGAAAGCCGTTGAAAATCCGACGCATATCTTCGTTTACTATGGTGTGCGTACGAATGGCGTGTTCAAACTTATCATACTGCTCAGTAGTTGGTAACTCACCATAGATAAGCAAATACGCAACTTCCAAAAAAGTAGCCTTTTCGGCAAGGTCTTCGATCGAATAACCACGATAGTGAAGAATACCTAACTCGCCGTCCAGAAACGTAATGGCACTTTTGGTTGCACCAGTATTTTTGTAACCGCTATCAATGGTTATGTAGCCCGTTTCGTCACGAAGTTTAGCAATGTCGATTGCTTTTTCGCCTTCTGTACCCTCGATGGTCGGATACTGGTAAGATTTACCGTCAAGTATTAGTTCTGCTGTGCCTGCCATAAAAAACTTTTTGTTATGCGGAATCTACTCCGACTGTATTTTTAAAATTTGCTGAGGAATTGTTCTGTAATTCAATGGCAATATTAGTGAAAAAACTGCAAAAAGAGTTTCTAACCGAAAAATATTTGTTATCGTAGCAATAACTTAATATTTCACTGCGATAATCTCGTACTTTTTTATTATTTTCGATGCTTTTGTAACGCTTACTTTGCCCAAAAAGTTATTTCATTTTTCAGAAAATATCTTCGTTTTACTCAAACCTCAAATGTTTGACCGATTCGCCCGAATTGGCCAACTCATTGAGCGAATCAATGCCGATTTGCAGGTGTTTCTCCACGAAGCTACTCGTTACTTTCTTGTCACTTTCTTCGGTTTTACGCCATCGGGTATCATCGGGTTGTCGGACACCAAAAGCAAAGCCCCGTGCGGAATTGCATTAACAAAACCGACAATAAAAATCGTGGCCGTTTCCATATCAATAGCCATTGCCCGCAGCTCACGCAAGTAATCTTTGAAAACCTCGTCATGCTCCCACACACGACGATTGGTGGTATAAACCGTACCCGTTTGGTAGTCGAGTTCGTGTTTTTTTATCATCGAACTCACCGCCCGCTGCAAACGAAATGAAGGCAAAGCGGGGATTTCGGGACGGGCGTAGTCATTACTCGTACCCTCGCCTCTGATGGCCGCAATTGGCAAAATCAAATCGCCCAACTTCGTAGATTTCTTCAAGCCGCCCACTTTTCCCAAGAAAAGCACCGCTTGGGGCATTACGGCCGTGAGCAAGTCCATGATTGTTGCGGCCACGGCACTGCCCATGCCAAAGTTAATGATGGTGATGTTTCCCGCTGAGGCGGTCTGCATGGCACGGTCACGCCCTTTTACTTCTACGTTGTACATCTTGGCAAACATCTCAACATAATTACCAAAATTAGTGAGTAATATATACGGTTTAAACTCCTCTAAGGGCGTACCTGTATAGCGTGGTAGCCAGTTTTTGACAATTTCTTCTTTTGTTTGCATGATCTAATATCGTAAATTTGTGGTGAAATCCTGTAACGTTCGCCGCAGGGTATTAGAGATTCTAAGCCAAAAAATATGATTAAAGTTCCGTTTTCAAAAAAATCTTTCAGATGCAACACCTCAACCTTCCCGATTATGATTACAAAACCCAAGAAATAGAGGGCAAGACCTGCATTTTTGACCCAATCCGAAAGAAATACTTGGTACTTACGCCCGAAGAATGGGTCAGACAGCATTTTATAAATTTATTATTAAATCACTACGGCTATTCAAAAAACCTTATACGAATCGAGGGCGGACTATCGTACAATAAACTACAAAAGCGGTCAGACATCGTGGTATTTGACCAAATGGGCGAACCGTTTTTGTTAATAGAATGTAAAGCCCCCGAAGTAAAACTCAACCAAGCAGTTGTCGAACAAGCCTCCCGCTACAACCTTACGATGCGATGCCCGTTTGTGGCCGTGACAAATGGTTTGCGTACTTTTTGCTTCAAGATTGACTTTGAGACCAATAAATATGAACAACTAAAAGACCTCCCAGCGGTGGTAAAACAATAAAAAAAGACCATTTGAGAAATTTTCACATCATGTATCACACATTATACATTATTTTCACTACCTTTGCACCCTCATTTCGAGAAAAATAAATTTTATCATTTAACACTGTTTTTAGTATGTTTCAAAACCAGTATGAGACAGTTTTCATTTTAACTCCCGTTTTATCTGAAGTCCAGATAAAGGAAGCTGTCGACAAATTCAAAAAAACACTAACTGATTCAGGTGCAGAAATCGTTCACGAAGAACATTGGGGACTTCGTAAATTGGCCTACACCATTCAGAACAAGAACACGGGGTATTATCAATTAATTCAGTTTCAAGCACCACCGACGGCCATCAACACTTTGGAAATCGACTACAAGCGTGATGAGCGTGTGATGCGATATTTGACTACGAGATTAGACAAATACGCCCTTGATTACAGCATTCGCCGTAGTAAAGGCCAGATTGGCAGAAAAAATGTAGAAACCGCACCTGCTGACAAAGCAGCCGCATCAAACGAAACTGAAAACTAAGATGAGAAACAACGCAATGTCACTCGTAAACGACCCTGTGGATAGAAAAGATCAGGCTCGCAAAAAATACTGTCGCTTCAAGAAAGCAGGTATTAAGTTTGTAGATTATAAAGACGAAAATTTCTTGATGAAATTTGTGAATGAGCAAGGTAAAATCCTTCCTCGCCGTCTGACGGGCAATAGCCTAAAATTTCAGCGTAAAGTTGCCGTTGCTATCAAGCAAGCAAGACACTTGGCTCTATTGCCATTCGTAGCTGACGGACTAAAATAATTCTGAATTCTGAGTTCTGAGTTCTGAATGATAAATCATTCTTAATTCTTAATTCTTAATTATTAATTCTTAATTCAATTTGAAATGGACATAATATTAAAAACTGATATTACTGGTCTTGGATATAAAAACGACATGATTTCTGTAAAGCCAGGTTATGGTCGTAATTATCTGATTCCACAAGGATTTGCTCAGTTAGCAACCGAGTCGAATCGCAAGATTCTGGCAGAAAATCTCAAGCAGGCTGCCCATAAAGCAGAAAAAATCAAAACTGCCGCCCTAACAATGGCCGAGCAAATTGGCGAAATGGTTATCACGATTCCGATGAAGACTGGCGAAAGCGGTAAGATTTTTGGACGTGTGACAAACACCCAAATTTCGGATTATCTGAAAGAAAAAGGTTTTGAAATTGACCGCAAGAAAATCACGATGGATGATGTAAAATTCGTTGGTGATTTCTCGGCTATTCTTGACCTTCACAAAGAAGTGAAGCACAAAGTTGCGGTCAGCGTAGTTTCGGAAGCGTAATGAGTGTTAGAAATAAAAAAAGCCCGTATTTCTGTTGAGATACGGGCTTTTTTGTATGCTAAATTTACTTAATTTATGACATCGTAAAAAGCAATAGCAGTTTTAGTATGCACCAAAACTGCTACTGCTTTTATAAATTATAGAACACAACTCAAGCCTAAAACAAAATTTTTATCTCAGGTTTTGATGTAACTCCTGCCCTCTCCAATATAGTTTTAAGATCTGGATTAGCCGTGAATTTGTTAGAAGAAGCGGCAGCGTTTGTAATGCCTATTACGGTTATAAGATTTTCATCTGATAGTGAATTTAGCAATAGGCTTTCTTGAATATCGTGTTGTTTTTTCACTTGCTCATGAGATTCATAGACATCTTGCCAGCCAGAATAATCTTTTACCGAATGTGTAATCGTTATAACTACAGCAGACCAGTTTATTGTTCCATAAGCCGATGCTGATTTTGAAAAAACGATGCTTGGTGGACTGGTTACTCCTGCATCTTTCATAGCTTCTTTTAATGAAGTGCTGGACATAAATGCTTTCGCTTTTTCTAAATTGGTTACTTCTGCAAAGACGGTAATGGAATTAGAATTATTAATGTCTTTTTTGATAAATAATTCTAAAATTCCTGCGTCTTTTCTTTGGGCATCTAAATTGTCATAGACTACTTTCCAACTGTCATAATTTTTAATTTCATGAGAGATGGTTAGAAACATTTTTGATGATGAAGATTGTGCCGAAACACTGAATGCTGACATCATTAAGGCAATTGAGATTACTGTGAATGTTTTCATGATTTTGTATTTTTTTTGTTAGTTAAATTGGTTGATTATTTGATTGCCACAATGGCACTTGAAGGCCCTGTTAATGGAATTATTTTGGTTTCTTTAAAGCCAATTTTCGTGGCCCATGCGTCAAAATCAGTTTTAGTGTAGTCAAAACCTGTGCCTGTTTCAATCAGCATATTCAAACTCATCATCAAGCCAACAGCATTTTTATTTCTTTCATCATCAATTACGTTTTCAATAGCAATAAAAACTCAATCATCAGGCAATGCGTCGTATGCTTTTTTAAGCAACATCAACTTAGTTTCTTCATCCCAATCATGCAAAATATTTCCCATTGTAACGATGTCAGCTTTTGGAAATTCGTCTTTGAAAAAATCGCCACCTGCTGTTTTAACCCTATCTTGCAATTGGGATTGTTGTATCACTTCATCGGCGATTGGAGCCACAGGAGGTAAATCCCACGTGGTGCAATTCATATGTGCCTGATGTTTGGCAACCATCAACGAAAGTAATCCTGCCGAACCACCTACATCAACCAATGTGCTGTACTTAGAAAAATCAAAGGTTTGTGCTAATGCCATAAAGTTACCCATTTGAAAACCACTCATAGCATGAATAAATTCTTTTAACTTGTCGGCATCAGGATATATAGCATCAAAAAGATTTTCTCCGTTTTTTGCTTCATTTTGTGCAAGACCAGACAATAAACCTTCTTCAAGATTTCCCCAGAAACCATAAAGTCTATTGTTCATCATCTCCAACATTCCACCAATGTAAGAGGGCTTCTTTTTGTCGAGAAAAAAATCGGTGTCTGCACTGTTTGAGTATTGGGCAGTTTCAAGCAAACCTGCTCGGTTCAAAAAACCAAATGTGGTAAGTGCATCTAAATAGTCGTAAACGTTGCGGTCGGTGCAGCTAAAACCCAAGTGCGATTTTAGTTCATTGGCCGCCATTGTTTTCTTTTCGGCAAGGGTGGTAAAAATTTGAAATTTTACCGCCGACAAAAGAATTTTTGAAGCCCAAAAACCAGTGCCGATTTGCATGATGTGAGAAGGGTCAACGTCCTTTTCTACTACTGTTTCCATGATGATGTTTGTTTAAGTTCATAACATCAGCAAAAGTAGTAGTTGTCTTTAACTCAAAAATTGATGTAGGATAAGTTCGCTTCTCAAAAAATTGACATAAGATAAGAAATGCCTTAGGAAGCTAATTTTTTTCTTAAACGACTGAGAGATTCGGGTGTAATTCCCAGAAAGGAGGCGATATGAAACTGTGAAACCCGTTGAGTTATATTGGGGTATTTTGATAAAAGATTCAAATAGCGTACTTCAGCACTTTCGTGAAATTCATTTGCGTGGTTCATGCGAGAATCGCTGGACTTACTTCTCAGTTTAAGTGTATATAAAGCAAATGAATGAGCGTTATTGAGTAAATAATTATAGTCGTTTGCCGAAATAACAAGTAAAGAGCTGTCCTCTAATGCCTGACAGTTAATTTTAGATGGTAAATTATTTAAGAGTCCTGGCATATCACCTAACCAGTAATCTTCAAAAGCAAATTGAGTATTAAACTCATTGCCCTCTGAATTTATCATAAAATACCTAAAACACCCTTCAACCACAAAATAGCCATTTCGGCAAATACTACCAGCTTTATAAAGTATATCACCTTTTGACACTTTTTTAATGTTAAAATAACGCACCAAGTTATTCAAATCCTCTTCGGGATACTCTGGGGTTGTTTTTTTTATATGATTCAGTAACTGTTGATACATTTTTGAGCTTTTATAGTTATTAACGAGCTACCTCAAGGCAAAGCCATCGGGTGGGGTATCACAACGGCATTGATTTATCGCTTCGACGCAAAGCGTCGGGGAATTGAACCCAGCGATGATTAAAATTCATCAAAACCCAATTCTACCCCTTGATTTTCGGCGTTCGCCTTTTTCGAGATACGTTCGCATATCGGCCAGTTCTTTTTCAAAACCACCTGACAAAATCGGGAATCTGCACCAGCCTCTTGGGTCGAGATTATAGCTATCTATCGGATACGTGACTGTAAGCTCGTTTGAAGCCCTCGGAGAATCAATAAAGAAAGCAAAGTAGTAATAAAAGGATAGTGAGTAGTCTTTTCATGACAAACATAACTGAAAAAGTGTGCATTTTTGGTGAGATGCACACTTTTTTGTAGAATTAAGCAATAATTTCTTGAATTTTGGTTCTAAACCATTTTGTATGGGCGAGGTCTGGCTTAGGTAAATTTTGTCTTTCGGGTAAAGTTCGACCATAATCTTTGGCAGGAAAAACCTTGTAGAATATCTCAAAGTCATCAGAACGTAATAATTCAACAACGGCTTTCCCATTCTCAACAAAAACCTGCCTCTGTTTTTCTAAATTATTTTCATTGAAAAAAGGGTATCCTCTTCGAGCTAAATCAATTCCGTAGAGAACTGTATCTTTGTTTTCATTTTTTATCTCTCTAATTTTATGAATATACAATTCTTTATCAAAATCTTTTTTTCGCTTTAAATAATATTCAGCCAGATTTTCAGGGTGATAAAAATAGTTTTCGATACTATAATAATTAAGAATACGTAAGCTTTTATATTGAGCCTTAATTTGTTCAATATCAATATCTGTTAGATAATCTCTATCAATTAAGCCAAAAACTTCATTATTTTTTGATTTAAAAAATACGTCTTTTTTATCAATCGCATTTATAAAAAGAGTATCCTTAAATTCTAAACTATTATAATATGGAGTATCAGTTCCTTCGGCAAAAAAGATTTTACTACCTTTGAAGGCTTTACGCATGAAATCTTTACTTACCGCAATTTCGAAAACCTCAAAGTTATTTTTGGGTTGAGGATATAGTATTTGAGGTACGTCAAAATCCAAGTCATCGAAATCAATGATTGCTCCCAATTCAGATTCATTGGCGTAATCAATAAAGCCGAGTGAATGGCTTGCTGTCCATAATTGGCAATTTTCAGGAATCCAGTTTTCGGTTATTTCTTTTAATAAATTGTATTGCAGTTGAGTATTTAGATGCAAATCCAATTCATCCATGAAATAGATGGTATTTTGGTATAAGTTTTTTCTGCTCAATAAATTAAAAAAGGTATTAAAAATCTCTTTTTCGCCATTGCTTAATAAATCGTAATGAAAAACAGAATCCCCTTTTTTAAACAAAATTTCGGCGGTTGTACCATCAACGGGAGGAGTGAAAGAATAAAATTCGAGCTTAGTTTTATCTGAGTTTTCACTAAAAACCCTTCTAAACGCTTGATTGATAGGTGATATATAATTATTAATAATTTCAGAGCGACTCCGCCCATCACCTTTAAACAAATCATCAATCATTAACTTCACGATATGCTCAACATCGTTTTCGAACCGTTCATCACGTTCGATGTATAACCGTGGTCGGTCTGAATCATTTTCAAAATCAAATTTGGTTTGACCAAAAGATGTACGTGTAAGTTTGGGAACTTGCTTTAAACTACTTCGTCCATAAAATGAGCTTATTCCTTTCCTATCTCCTTCTATATCGCCAAACTGTGCATTAATTTCAAAAGTTTTTTTGTCCTTTTCAAAATACCCTTCTGTTTGCGGCAAAAGTCCACCTTTTGATTTAGCACGAGTTGCCATCACTTCCAAAGCATCAAATACAGAAGATTTGCCCGAGCCATTTCCCCCAATTAATAATACTAATTTTGGCGGCTCGTCGAGTTCGGTTAAATCTATTGTTAGGTCTGAAAATCTTTTAAAATTTTCTAAATGCAAAGATGAAATGTGCATAAGTTGCTTGTTTTTCACAAATTTACCTATTTTTCATCAAAACCCAATTCTACCCCTTGATTTTCGGCGTTCGCCTTTTTCGAGATACGTTCGCATATCGGCCAGTTCTTTTTCAAAACCACCTGACAAAATCGGGAATCTGCACCAGCCTCTTGGGTCAAGATTATAGCTATCCAAATGAAAACTCGGGGCGTATCGCTCACGTTTCCATTGGTTTCGGCTCCAAAGTCTGAAAAATCTTTCTACCCAAATGGCCAAGGTTTCTCGGTCGAAACGCCCAGCGTATTGTGCTTCCATGAAAAGTAAACATTCTAAGGGCGGTTTTTTATCACGAATCGCTACGCCTTCAATCGAATTTAGTACTTCGTAAGGCATCAAATCTTTTTCATCGGTTTGTTTGGTTTCCAATGGTCGGAGTTCGGCGGTTGGTTGAAGACTGTTTACTTTATTCAAACCTTCAATCTTGATATGTTTTCCTTTCACATCACAACCGACGGTTTCGAGCCAAACTAACCATTTTTTTAGCCAAAACTTGTCAATTCCCGCAATTGGGTTGATGCTTCCTGCGGTGTCGCCGTCCATTGTGCAGTAACCAACGGCTACTTCCGAGCGGTTGGAAGTTGCCAAAAGTAAATGATTATGCAGATTTGTGAGCAACCAAACGCTCGGAGCTCGCACCCGTGCCTGAATATTTTGGAGCGGCAAATCATCGGTTTCCCAAGTCAAATCTCGGCCTATTTGCTGCTCAATTAGATTTTTATAGGTTTCTACCAAACCATTAATATTGACATTATAAAAAGTTGCACCGATATTTTTTGCCAAACTTTCGGCCGATTCGTAGGTATCGGTTGAGCTATTTTCGGTGCCTTGGTAAATGCTGTGAATCATGCGTCCAGCAATTTCCTCAACTGCCGTGCAACCTTGAATTTTCGTGATGTACGAAAGTTTTTTCTTGAAAGCATCTAAACCGATACTTTCATCAGCCAGACGAATCATCAAACCACAAAGTGCCACGCACGCACAAGAATCAGCCCCGCCCGAAAGCGAAACCGTAAAACCCTGCGAACGAGATTTACGCAAATAATCAAACAACGCCAAACTTACGGCACGGGCAAACTCTTCTTCTTTCAAGAATCCACCACGCTCAAATTTCTCCAATTCAGGAATTTGCGGAGCAACTGGTTTTATTTCGGGAAAATCGAAAAGTGCTGAAACTTTCCAATTCCCCTGCGTAATGGTCGATTTTATCTGTGAATGATTCACTTTTGGTGCTTCAACATCAATCACGGCCGATGTTACATAAAACTCTTCGTAGCCAAAACGTGGCGAAGAAACCAAGAGATTTCCGTCAGAAGCAATCATGGCATCACCATCAAAAATCAAACGACCCGACTCATTTCCGAGTAAATTTGTATAAATATAGCTGCACGCAAACGAGCGACTGCCATCAATAACGAAGCGTTCACGGGTGATAAATTTTGAAAAAGTAAACGGACTCGCACTCGGATTCAGAATAATATCTACGCCTCTATCGAACATCGCACGCCCTGGGCGATTGGCCACCCAAGCATCTTCGCAAATCTCGAAACCGATACGAACGCCGCCGACTTCAAAAACCAAATCCCCGATTGGGTACTTAAATTCGTCAATTTCGATTTCGTCACGCACGCCAGCCGTCCAACGGTGAAACCAGCGGTCTTCGTAAAAAACTCCGTAGTTGGGCAAATGTTGTTTACAGACAAACCCCAATATTTTTTTATTGGCAATCAAACAGGCAGTGTTATAAACTTTACTATTGAAACGAATCGGCAAACCCACCGAAACAATCATACCCGAAGTATGTTGTACGATTTCGAGCAGGCTTTCTTTGGCTTGTTCGACCAAGTCCCACGAGTAAAAAGCATCTTCGCAGCCATAGCCCGTAATGCACAATTCGGGTAAGCAAAGCAAGCTAATATCTTGACTATCAGCTTCTTTGATGCAATCAATGATGTTTTTTTGGTTCTGCTCCCAAGCCAAAGGCGTTTGGTTGAGTGTACCTGCGGCTACTTTTATGAGTTTCATTATTTGTTGGTTTCCGTGTCACGCTGTGCGTGGCACGGATAAGGTTTAAGTTTAAATGTTGATTATTCCGTGGTACGAGTAAGGTTTGATTGCTGAGTTTACATTACGTTTTTGCTTTTATCCGTACCACGCACAGCGTGATACGGAAACTACTAAACGACAATTTTACTTTGATAGCCAAATTTTAACTAATTTATCCTCACTCAAAACTTTATATGATTTCTCATAAAATGTTTCTTTATCTATTTTTAAAATTTCTCTTGCTAAATCCTGATTACACAATGTTCCGTTTCTCAAACCAATATAATCTTTGAAAGATGAAAATTCCCAATCTTCCATTTTATTTACAAGTGATGCTGCATAAGGGTTTTGGTGAATATAATTAAAACACGCCTGCGTTGTTTCAAAATCAACTTCAATAGAAGCTAATTCTTTGGCGTTCGTATTTTGAGTGAATAACGACCCGATACGCCTCTCTTGTTTGTTAATTGACTGAGTATAGCTACTCAATATCTGCCTTGTTGCTTCCGAAATTACGTTCCTCTTATCTTTTCCTACTACAACTTTTTTTACAGAATGTTCATTAGTAAAAATCATCAAATGAAAATGATTGGGCATCAGACAATAGGCAAGAATCTCACAATGAGGTTTTATTTTATCTCTAATTCTTCTCAAAAAATGCAAGTAATTTTCTCGACTAAAAAAAATCTTTTGCCGATTATTACCTCTGTTATAAATGTGGTATATCCTGTTTGTTTCAAAATTCACCTTTTCCCACCATTTGTATTCCGTGACACGCTGTGCGTGGCACGGATAAGACTATTTTCTTTGAATTTTTTCGGTATGTACGCTAACAGTGACACGCACAGCGTGCCACGGTGGATTGACCCTATGCACAAAGATAACAAAAACTACCAATGCTAAGTTTTGTTTTTGGAAAGTATAAATCCAAATTTAACACCAAAAGGTTGAGAGATAAGCACTTTATTTATATTTTTGTTTTTTTATTAAATCTCTGAATGATTAGAACAGTTATCATAGACGACGAGCCGCACGCCACCAAAAGCCTCGAAATTCTGCTTGCCGAAGACTGCCCACAAGTTCAGGTAATTGCTTCGTTCAATCATCCTGCCGAA
>JANNEN010000215.1:0-21087 GCA_031378715.1 Emticicia sp. | reverse complement strand
AAGCGAAATAAAAAATTATCCCGTAAATTGGGTAGATGGAATGAAAATTTCAAAGCGGCAATTTGTCGAAATCGAAAATTTCGTACAGGATTTTGTCCGTGATGCAATCGCCCTACGTACCAACGAATACAACTACGGATTGCTGGCAAGTCCAACCAATACGAGTTCCTACGAGTTGTTTGTTCACGTTGATAGCCAAAGTACGATTAGCGTAAAAATGAACTTTTGCCGAGCCGTCACGGGCGGCGGCCACCGACTCGAACTCATCAATACCACCGCCGAAGATGCTATCGTGATGCGGGTTCCGCTCGGGCAAATCATCGAACAATACGCCCTGCAAGCTACCCTCCGCAACGAATTGTATATCACGATTTCGATAAATCCCGCCAAGCGAGTACCATTTGGCGAAGCAACCAACGAAACCCCGCCCCGTTATCCATTCACAAAAGCCGACTACCGCCTGAGTATCATTCCGAGTGACTACATCAATTCATCGGAATATAGCTCAACGCATTTGATTGTGGGCAAACTGATTTATGAAAACAACGAAGTAAGGCTCGAAAACGACTATATTCCGCCTTGCAGCACTATCAGGAGCTTTCCGAAGTTATACGAATGGCACGGACGATTAGAAGGTTTACTGACCAGCCTTGAAAATAGTTGCGTAAAAATCATGCAAAAAATCAAGCTAAAACCCGAAAAGAAAAGCCCCCTCAGCGAAAATATCAATGTACTGATGGACAAACTTTTATTCACCATTGCAGCGGGTATCACAGAATACAAACTCATTCTGCCCGATGAGCCGCCCATCAAAACCATCAATCTTTTTGCCCAAATGGCCAAGGTTTTCAAAACCTATATCAATACGCTCACGAGTATCAACAAAGAGGAAATATTGAAATATTTTGGTTCGTGGGCCGAAGTGCCGCCCGCCGTTATTGACGGTGGCATGGATACCCTTATTTATTTGCGGTACAATCACCATGAAATAAAAGTTACCCTCGAAAAAGTAGATAATATTTGGCAAGTAATAGCCATGCTCTTGGATAAACTCACGCAGTTAGAATACATAGGTGAGCAGCGAGGCAAACAAATATTTGTTATCGAAAACCCCGTACATCGTGATAAGGCTCCCGTTGAGCCAATTAAATCTAAATTCAATCCTTTGGACTAACCCTAAAACCCTAATGAAATGTTAGAGCCTATCAACAAACAAGACCGAATCATTGCCCAACGTAAATTTTTTGGCGTTTATTTACTTTCATTAATTATCCCGATTGTGGCTACCTATTTCTGGACCCGCTCAACCAACGACAAGCTCCAAGCCGAAAGCGAACAGTTCAAGAAACTCATCGTACTCATGGGGCGGGTAGATACGTTGGGAACCGAAATGAAAAAACTGTATTCAGTTGATAAAGAATTTAATGGCAGCATTGAAGCCAAAGAATTCACGTCGGCCAACCAATCGACCATTCGGCAGTCGGAAGACCTCATCACGATGATGATGGTAAAAGTACAGGCCGATTCGGTCGCACTTTTGGCGGCTATGGACGGAAATAATAAAGCGGTAGCGGCGGGAATAATCCGAAATTACAATATTTATTACGATTTCTGGAAAACCATGAAAGCTCGTGGCGAGGCCTTGAAAAAGGGTGGTATTGATATGTCGGAACTCGAAAAACTGCGTCAGGAGCTTCAAATGGCACAATTAGCCGAAAAAACCGCCGATAGCCAACTCCGAATGGCACTTGCCAGCAAAGGCGGTGGTGGTGGTGGCGGCGGTGGTGGTTGCGATAAATATATTGAGGAAAATTTTGACCTAAAACTAAAAGTCAAAGACCTTGAACGAAAAGTAAAAGACCTCGAAGGAAAACCCGCCACGGCCGCACCCGCCACGGTTGTCGTAACCAATAATTCGGATATAAATCTGCTCGAAACCCGCCGAATGTTTGTCGAAGCCGACTGCGATAAAAAACGAGCCGAAGAAGGTCGCAAGCGAAAAAGCAAGAAGGAAATCGAAGACCTCTACAACGATGCCTATAAGAAATTCAGGGATATTTTGGATAAAACTACCAATACCGAAATCAAGACTTTGGCGGTAAAAAAGATGGAAGAAATCAAGAAAAACTTAAAAAACATTCCTCCCGAAGATTGATATTTTCAGAAATTCTTGCTCAAAAAAATCCCTGCCAAGTTCAGAAATTGGCAGGGATTTTTTTATAAATAGGTCTTTTCTATAATCTCATATTTATGAAAATTGCTACACAATTACAAAGGCTATATTAGAGCAAAGGTTGTTGCAAAGACAATTAGTCGGTACACATTTTCCAATCTCGTGTCGCAGGCAACTTAGCAAGCAATGAGCTAAAAAGATTAAAGAGAATTAATACTTGAACGCTTCGAGTTAAAATTGTCATAAATATATTAGAATAAACTGTTAGTTAAGTAGTCGATGGTCAATAGTCGATAAGGCGATAGTAATATAATGTGTTGATAATCAGCCATTTGGTTGTCCCTGAAATTGTCGATTATATCTATCTTGTTACTTATTATTCTTCCAATATTTACTTTCTGTTAATCTTTACAATTAACTCAAGAAATAACTCGGTTAGTTTTTTATACTCAACAAAAAAAAGGTTCTTATCATCGTCTGTTATAATAAACTTGTTATTTTGAACAAGAGAATTTGTAACAATTCTTTTTAGTTGATTTACTTTATTAAGGAGTGAAAGTATGTTATTTTGACAGTCGTCTATTTGACAAATGCTAAATAAATCTTCTAAATTTGAAAGATTACTGGAAGAAATTTTGAAAGTGAAAACCGTATCACTGAAATCTATATTTTCATTTAGTACATTAGTATAAACTGTCTTTAAATCACTTTTAATTTGAGATATTTCCGAAATCAAGAGGTCTTTTTCAATTCTTTCATTTGCTTGATGTTTTTGTATTGTTACCGCAATAAAAAGCCCAATTAATGAAGTTATCACCAGGTTAGCAAAATCTACCAAATTTATCTCACTTACAAATTTGAAGTATTCATAACTTGATGTAAAAAAGCCAAAAATTGAGCTTATAAATATAATTATCCCATATTTTAGATATTTTCTAAGCATATTCAGCTATGGGCATTAGTGATGTACTCGTTGATTTCATTTACCAAGTAAGGTTCTTCTTCTGAAATGAAGAGAACATTTTTTTTAACAACATCTACACCAAAATCTTTAGCTAATGTACCAAAAGCTTCATCTAAAAATGATGTTGCGTAACCATGAGTACCGTCTAAAATTATTTTTAACTTATATTTTAACTTTAATATTTCTTCAAAGCATCTTTTTAATACTGTTTCGTAGAACTCTTGACCAGAAAATTTTCCGTCAGTTCTATACCTTGCACCTGGTGTTGGAGAAAAGTCTTTCGATATTTTAAGCGTTTTTTCCATAATATTCACAATCTTGATTTAATTCCCAGTAATAAAACGTCCCATGAAAACTATTCTCTAACAATATACTTTTATTGTTTTGAAAGTCAATGAAAACATTATTTGTAATAACAACAAAATCTTTAAAACAATTCTGCTTATACTTATTGAATACCGATGGTAATCCTCTTCCTCTATAAGTTAATCCTGTTCTTGAACCTATTTTTCCTTCAAATGCTGTATTTAGTAAGTCAATATTGCCATTAAATAACTTTTCAAATTTTTGCGATAAATTAAGATTTAAAGTCTTTATAATACCTACTCCATTATCTACAAACGCAAAAGAAGCCTTTTTATTTATATCATCGTGATTTACTGACAAAACCCACTTCTTTTTTCGAGAATTCGGATAGGCATGATTCACAGAATTTGCCATTAATTCAATTAACATTCCTTGTATTGGTTGATTCCTATTTTCAACACCTGTAACAGTTTTCATTGCTTGTAAAACTATTTTTGCTGTCGATTCTTGTTCAACTACTTCTACACCTTTAGTTATTATGGTATCTGGAGATACACTATTTTCTTCGTCAATAAAGCCTATCACATAGTTGAAGAAACCTGATTTTTCGATAATTTTTTTTGTTTCTTTATCTTTTGGTTTTTTCCCTCTTACTCTTATTCCTTTATTATTTAACTCTTGGATAACTGATAACAATATGGCAATTGAACCATTTGTAATTATTTTAACACTTACTAAATTTATATAAACTTCTCTATTTTTATTTTGATGATTTTTGAGCTGATTCAAAAATCGGAGGACTAATTCTGCATTTTCTCTAAGAGAAAAAATATCAGGGGGTTTAAATATATCACTATTACTAACACCTTTTAGCCACTTTTTTTGATTTACACTTAAACCTTGATTTTGCTTATTTTTGTCTCTTTTCCAGTTTTTGTAATTAATATTCTTTTGATGTTTTTGAGATTGTTGTAATATCAAGAAATGTTTCAGTTTAGGCTCGATTTTCTTCATTTACTTTCAGCAGCAATGTTAATAATGCAAAAACTAATTACAAAGCGAATATTTTTCCAACTCATAATTTTTACCCCAACAAATATTTCATAAAATCAAGATAATGATTTACCTTGACCCATCACGCCCCTTCCAATTTTTCCAAAATCAACTCCTCAATATATTCTCTGATTGAATCAATTTTGATTTGCGTGACCACATCTTGGGCAAACGCCAAAAGTTGCAAACGAATGGCCTCTTTTTTCGGAATCCCCCGTGACTGCATATAAAAAATCGCTTCGTCGTTGAGCTTTCCCGTCGTTGTTCCGTGCGAACACTTCACATCATCGGCCCAAATTTCGAGTTGGGGCTTCGTATTCATCGTTGCTTCATCAGAAGTTACCACATTTCGACAATTCTGGTAAGCATTGGTCTTTTGGGCATCTTCTCGCACAAAGATTTTACCATTAAAAACCCCCGTCGATTTATCCATCAAGATACCTTTATAAAGCTCATGGCTCTCGCAGTGTGGTTTTCGGTGATCCACAACCGTATGATTATCAACGTGTTGCCTACCGTTGGGCAGATACAAACCAAACAAATGGCTTTCGATATGCTCGCCATCGAGCACTACATTAAGGTTATTTCGGACAAAACCACCATTCAAGGTTGCCGTAGCTGAATAAAAATAGCTGCGAGATTTTTGATAAACCTGTGTCGTGCCGATATGATACGATTTATCGCTTTCGCTTTGCACCTTGTAATAATCGACCATGGCCGACTCATCAACGATGATTTCGGTAACGGTGTTCACAAACGCTGCTCCCTCTCCTACTGTGCGGTACGCCTCGGCGATTTTTACTTGTGAATTTTTGCCCACAATAATCAAATTTCGGGGCTGCGAACCAACATTTGCCAAACGCACATCAGAGATAAATCTGAGTATGATTGGCTCTTCAACTATCTTATTATCAGCTACTTGCACCACCACGCCGTCGTTGGCAAGGGCAGTATTGAGTGCCGTAAAAGCATCGGTTTCGTAGTTGGCATATTTACCGAAGTACCCTTCTATTAACTCGGGCTGCTGGGCAAGTGCCTCCGAAAACGGAATCACTTTTAGCTTATTTTCGGGCGTTGCAATTTGCGAAAGTGCCGCATCATAAACTCCGTTGATAAAATACAAAACGTTTCCAGTAAGGTGTGGCAACGGAATTTTATCAAGATCGGCTTGGTCAAAATCAGTCTTTGTATGAAAATCAAATGTTTGTTTGATTAGATTACTCACACTCGAATACTTCCACTCTTCGTGACGAATGGTAGGAAAGCCTAATTTATCAAAATTTTTCATGGCATCGCCACGCAACTGATGAATCGGTAGTGTACTTTTACCATTCAGCGTTGCCTGTGAGGTCTGAAAATCAGCAATTAATTGTGCTTTTAAATCTTTATTTTCTATTGAATTCATTATTCAAATTTTTCGGTAATCAATTTTTTAAACAATTTCGGAAAATTGTTCTACGACACAATTTCGGAAAATTGCTCCATAAAACAATTTCGGAAAATTGTTTTACAATTCTGCAATGGCTTCTAACTCTACTTTATAACCAAAGTGTAATTCAGGTACTGGAATAATTGACCGAGCGGGGCGGTGATCTCCAAAAAAATTAGCAAACGCCTTATTGACTATTCCCCAAGCCGCACCGTCGGTGATGTATATTGTAGTTTTCGCAACTTTATCGGGTGTCAAAGAAACCTCCGCTAAGATTTCTTTCAGATTATGAAAAACCACGGCTAATTGCTCATCAATATTTGACTCGATTGATAACTTTTCGGAAGTTTTGATTTTTATTGGCAAAATTCCCGAAGTAAACAGCAGCCCATTACTCACAATCGCTTGCGAATAATGCCCCACGGGCTTCGGACTATCAGTAACTTGAATTTTTTGCATAAATAATTTTGAGTGATTGAATGGGTGATAGAATATCCAAAACTCATTCATTCTAACATTCTATCATTGAACATTAAACGGCCTCCAAAGCATCGGCCTCAGCTTTTATCCAATCGTAGCCTTTTTCTTCTAATTCGAGGGCTAAATCCTTCGTACCTGATTTTACGATACGTCCTTTATATAATACGTGAACAAAATCTGGCACGATATAATCAAGCAAGCGTTGGTAGTGCGTCACAACCACGAACGAACGATTTTCGTTGCGAAGTTGATTCACTCCTTCGGCCACAATCCGTAGTGCGTCAATGTCAAGTCCCGAGTCGGTTTCGTCCAAAATCCCGAGGGTTGGTTCGAGCATGGCCATTTGGAAAATCTCGTTACGCTTTTTTTCTCCACCCGAAAATCCTTCGTTCAATGAGCGTTTGAGCAAAGAATCGTCAATTTTGACCAATTTGGCTTTTTCACGCATACGCTTCAAAAACTGGGCGGCATCGAGCGGTTCTTGACCGTTATATTTTCTGATTTCGTTGAGAGCCGTTTTTAAGAAATTGATGGTCGTAACCCCTGGAATCTCTACTGGATACTGAAATGCCAAGAAAACTCCTTCGGCGGCACGCTTTTCGGGAGCTAAATCAAGTAAATCCATGCCATTAAATGTGACAGTCCCATCGGTCACTTCGTAGTCTTCACGACCCGCCAAAACCGATGCCAAGGTACTTTTTCCCGAGCCATTTGGCCCCATGATGGCGTGAACTTCGCCTGGCTTTATCTCTAAATTTATTCCCCGTAATATTTCTTTTTCCTCAATTCTGGCGTGCAAGTTACTGATAGTGAGCATTTTATTGTTTTGCTTTATATAAAATTTGATGATTCACGAAGTGGTCTTTCGCTTGAAAACTAATCGGCAAAGATACAATCAAAATAGCCAAAATGCTATTCTTCGTCTATAATAACTCTAAATTGGGCGATGTTGTTCCTTGACTTTAAAGAAATTTAGTGCAGTACGAAATACCAATAGCCAATCACCAATAATAAATCTCACGAAACAACTTCATAGACTTTTACGGGCAAGGCTTTGTTTTTGAGGTTAATTTCGCCTACTTCTTGGCACGTAAACGATTCTTTAACTGCCAAGTAGGTTTCTTCGTTGAGTAATATTTGATTCGGTTTGGCAGCCGACTGCAAGCGTTGGGCTGTATTCACGACATCACCGATAACGGTATAATCTAAGCGTCGGAGTGATGCCGAGCCGATATTTCCCGAAATAACTTCGCCCGTATTGATGCCTATGGATACTTTTGGCATATATTTTAGATGATTTGGCAGGCTTTCTTCAATAGAATCTATTTTGATTCTGACGGCCAATGCAGCCTCAATGGCACGATCGAGGTGGTATTCGCCCTTGAAAACTGCCATCACGGCATCGCCCATGAACTTATCAATGTGACCATCTTGTGCCATAATTTCCTTGACCATCGCATCGAAGTATTTATTGATTAGATTGACAACAACATCGGGCGTTTCTTTTTCGGAAATGGCCGTAAAACCACAAATATCAATGAATAGTACGCTGGCTTCGATAGTTTCGTTGGCGGTCAATGACGATTCAAATTCGTGGCTTCCCATAAATTTCAAGACGTTTTCATCGACGTACATTTTCAGAATATTATTCTCTTTGATAGCTTTTAGGGTTTCTCGAATTTGCGTAACGTAGCGAAGAGTTTTCTCGACAGTCAGTTCCAAATCTTCAAAATTGATGGGTTTGCACAAAAAATCAAACGCCCCCCGATTCATGGCCACTCTGATATTATCCATGTCACCGTAGGCCGAAACGATGACCGATTTTAGGAGTAAATTTTGTTCGGATAACTTAGTGAGCAACGTCAATCCGTCCATTTCGGGCATATTAATATCACTCAAAACCATGTCAATATCGGGGTTTTGGTGCAGCAAACGCAAGGCTTCGGCTCCGTTGGCAGCGAAACTGAACTCGTAGATTTTTTCTCGTATTTGTCGGCGAAATTTCTGTTTGATGAGGATTTCTAAATCAGCTTCATCATCAACAACCATTATTTTGGCGATCATATTGAGCTTTGTAGTTTATGTTTGAGTTCGGTAAAATCAAGCGGTTTTGTCAAAAAATCATTTGCTCCCAGAGCCATTGCTTGGTCGTGGCTTTGGGCATCGCCATAAGCGGTTATCATCATAATAATGGGTGGCGAAGCGGGCGATTTTGTACGGATTTGCCGCAACAACTCGATGCACTCATGCCTGGCATATTAATATCGGACAGAATCAGCACCGCCTCTAAATCTTTATCTTGCAAAAACTCTAAGGCTTCTTCGCCCGAGCCGCTAAATGAAAAATCAAACTCTCCCGCCCGAATTTCTCGGCGGAAACGCTGCTGAAACAACGTTCGGACATCTTCTTCGTCATCAACGACTAATATTTTCATGGAAAAATAATATGGTTTCTCTTATTTCTTTTAATGAATCTGAAATTATGCTCAAATATAAGGAATAGAAATCAAATAAGTTGTTCAATTTTGCGAAGTAATTACTTTACTTTGTATGTAGATAAATAGGCACTTTTCAACGAATGTATTTCATGCCAAATTATACCATTTTTCCCCTTAGCGATTCGGCAGTTACGATTGATTTTGGTAATGTCATTGACACCGAAATCAATGATTTTGTAATGAAACTATATCATATTTGTACTAAAAACTCGTTCATGGGTATGATTGAAGCCATGCCCGCCTACGCCTCACTGACTATTTTTTATAATATTTTTGAAGTAAAAAACGCTTACCCTGATTTTGAAACAGCCTTTGATTTTGTAAAAAAATATCTCGAAAATAACCTACAAATTGCTGTGGTTCGGCGTTCAGAAAATCAATTTCTTACGGAATTTAGTTTGGTGCGTATCCCCGTGATTTATGATGGAGAGGATTTGGCTACCGTAGCCGAAGCAAATAATCTGAGCATCGAGGAAGTAATCAAAATTCATACCGCCCCGACTTATAAAGTTTTTATGATGGGATTTTTGCCAGGCTTTGCTTATTTGGGTGGTTTAGATGCCCGCATTGCCACGCCCCGAAAAGCTACGCCCCGCACCAAAGTTGCGGCAGGAAGTGTGGGCATTGCAGGCAATCAAACGGGGATTTATCCGTCCGAAAGTCCAGGCGGCTGGCAGCTCATCGGGCGAACAGAAAAGCAACTTTATACGCCAAATTTGCCCGAAATTACATTGCTAAAAGCGGGCGATTATGTGCAGTTTTATCAAAAATAATCACCTCAAGGGTGTCAAATCTACTTTTCTGAACTCCACTTCGGCACCTTCTGCTTGGAGGGCAATTTGTCCTTTCTGAGCCGTTGCTCCGAAGCCCTCATTGACCATATCGCCGTTTACCCAAACTTTTATTCGGTCTTTTTGGCACTCAATAATCATCTTATTCCACTCGCCAAGTGGCTTTTCGGAGTTATCGGTTAGGTTTTTTATGCAGCGTTCTTTGCCCTCCGTTATTCCCCAATTTGCTTTTGGCCCACGCCTTTTTTCCATGTCAAGTACGCTAATATCTTCCACAATACACCAAAAATCGCCCGCATTGGCGTGCATCATCTGCACTTCGATTGACTTTGGAAACATTTTGTACAAAGCCCGTGGCGTGGACGCATGCACCAAAGCCCCGCAGTTGCCAGGTTTTCCCGCAAAGCGATATTCGATTTCGAGGCGATAGTTTTCGTACTGTGCTTTACTCATCAAATGACCCTCGGGCGTACCCATGCTGACGAGCAAGCCATTTCGGATAATAAACGATTTCCGAAGCGTAGTATCTTTGTCGGTATCAGGAATATCGCTGTACCAATTACTCAAATCTTTGCCATTGAAGAGGTGAGTGGTTTGCGAAAAAGCACTAAAAGTAATTAGAAATAAGGCAAAAAAGAGTGTTTTTTTCATGGGAATAACGTTTTTTTGGTATGAGGGCTTGTGATACATAACTGATGTAAAACTACAAAAAAAAGGGATAATTCAAGTTAAATGTAACTTTATAAAAATCAAAGTTAATTCGATTTCAATACTTGCACAAAATACCTTATTTTTGAAGAAATATACAGAAATTTGAAAATCATAAAAAAAGGAATATTTGCATCTTTCCAAGATTTGGGGCAGAATGGTTTGCGGCATTTGGGCGTAAATCCGAGCGGAGCAATGGACAAATTGACCGTTCGTTTGCTCAATATTTTATTGCAAAATGATGAAAATACGCCCGTTCTTGAAATGTACTTTCCTGCCCCCGAAATCCTATTTGAATCGGATTGTATCATCGTAGTTGGTGGAGCAAACTTTACACCAATGCTTGATAATCAAGGTATTACAAATAATAAATGTATTTTTATCAAAGCAGGAAGTACGTTAAAATTCAAGAAAAAAATCTCGGGAAATATTGCTTATTTAGCAAAAAAATCATTCATTAATAATTACCCCCTCCCCTATCTTGGAAACTCTTTTGTAGCACAAGTTTCTAAATTGTCTGACAGTACGAAAATAAGATTTATCAAAGGAAACGAACACGGATTATTAACCGAAAAAAGCAAACAAGACCTTGAAAATCAAGTATTTACGATCACCCAAAACGCCAACCGAATGGGTTTCAGAATGAAAGCCGAACCCTTGGAGTTAAAAACAAAAACGGAATTAGTATCAACCGCAGTAGATTTCGGCACGATGCAGCTACTACCCGACGGGCAACTAATTATCCTCATGGCCGACCACCAAACCAGTGGCGGCTACCCCCGAATCGGTAATATAATTTCGACAGATTTACCCATTTTGGCTCAATGCGGAGCAAACGACACCATAAAATTTGAAGAAGTTTCAACCGAAAAAGCCGAAAAAACACTTATTTTACAAGAAAAAGAAATAATAAAGTTAAAAAGTAGCGTAAAAATATTGCACAAAAATTCATAACAAAACCTCAGCTTCCTCTGTGGTAAACCTCTGTTTTCTCCGTGGTAAAAATGAAAATTGACTTAAACTGCGACATGGGCGAGTCGTTCGGAGCTTGGACAATGGGCAACGACGAAGCCTTGATGGAACTCATTTCATCGGCAAATATTGCCTGTGGATTTCATGCGGGCGATGCCAGTATCATGCGACAAACGGCTGCACTTGCCATACAAAAAAACGTGGCGATTGGGGTTCACCCCAGTTTTCCTGACTTACAAGGATTTGGTCGCCGAAATATGCAGCTTTCTCCGCAAGAAGTTTATGATATTTGTTTGTATCAAATCGGGGCAATGGCGGGAACGGTACAGGCTTTGGGCGGAAAATTGCACCACATAAAACCCCACGGATCTTTGTATAATATGGCGGTACGAGATGCGAATTTGGCACGAGCCATTGCCGAAGCAACCCGAGATTTTGACCCAAAATTGATACTTTACGGGCTGTCGGGAAGTTACTTGATTTCGGAGGCCGAAAAAATTGGACTACGAACCGCTTCCGAAGTTTTTGCCGATCGGACTTACCAAAATGATGGAAGCCTCACGCCACGCACCCAGCTAAATGCCATGATTACTGACACCCAAACGGCTGTCAATCAAGTGATTATGATGATTGAGGAGCAATGCGTAATGTCAGTTGATGGCGTAAAAGTACCACTCAAAGCCGACACCGTTTGTATTCACGGCGATGGAGTTCATGCCCTCGCATTTGCTTTTTCATTAAAAAAAGAGTTATTATTGCGTAATATTAAGGTCGGCACCGTAGGCTGACCGCAATGAATACTGAGGTTTTTGCCGCAGGTCTGACCGCCACGTTTGGGTCAGACCTGCGGTACAGACCCGATAACAATAAACTTACCCTAAAACTATGTTTGAAAAAAATCAAAAAAAAGTATTGAATGCCTGGACGATGTACGACTGGGCAAATTCGGTGCATAACCTCGTTATTACGACGGTGGTCTTTCCGATGTATTTCTTGGCAACAACATCAATAAAAAATGCCGACGGGAAAGTTATCAATGATATTGTAAACTTTTATGGATTCGAGATTCAAAACTCCGTCTTGTATTCTTACACGATTTCAGTAGCAACACTAATATTAGTAATCCTGAACCCGATTCTTACGCCCTTGGCAGATTCGAGCGGACGACGAAAGTTATTCATGAAGATTTTTTGTTATTTGGGGGCAGCCAGTTGTGCCTATTTTTACTTTTTTACGAAAGATAATGTCAATTCGGCAGTCATTGCCTTCGGACTTTCTATTATGGGTTGGGGCGGGAGTATCGTTTTTTACAATTCATTTTTGCCCGAAATAGCCACCGAAGACCGCTTCGACAACCTCAGTGCCAAAGGCTTCACGATGGGCTACATCGGCAGTGTCATTCTGCTGGTTTTTAATTTGGCATTAATCATGCAACCAACGCTTTTCGGACTTACCCAAGCCGACTCTGACTCGGGATTTACAGCCCGAATTTCGTTCTTGACCGTTGGTATTTGGTGGGCGGCATTTGCCCAAATCCCGTTTTATTTCTTACCGAAAGACCAACCAAAATCATTCAAAACGGGCCGCATCACAACGGGTTTTGGCGAGCTTAAAAAAGTATTGCTCGAAGTCCGAAAAAACAAGCTAATCACCAAGTTTCTGTTGTCGTTTTTCTTTTACGACATGGGCGTAATGACGGTTATTTACGTAGCCACGATTTTTGCCGATAAAGAGCTTCACATCGAAAAGGCTGGACTCATCACGACTTTGCTTTTGATTCAACTCATTGCTATTCCTGGCTCTTATTTGGCTTCGTGGCTTTCGAGCAAGTTTGGCAACACGAAGGCAATATTGATTTTTATATTTATTTGGACATTTATGCCTTTGGCGGCATATTTTACCACTACCCAAAACGAGTTTTATGTCATTGCGGCGGTTGTGGGCTTGGTTATGGGCGGTATCCAGTCGCTTTCACGCTCTACTTTTGCCAAACTCTTGCCCGATAATACGACCGATACGGCCTCTTATTTTGGCTTTTATGACATTATTGAGAAGCTCGCCATCACTACTGGCACGCTGATATTTGGGGTAGTTGGGCAATATACGGGCAATATGCGAAACTCCGTTTTGACAATTTTGGTATTTTTTGTAATCGGCTTTCTGCTATTAATGCGAGTTCCTTCCAAAAAAGTTTATCATTAATTTCGAGTTCGGGTTGGTTGAAAACATTAAAAATACTACCTTTGCAGGGCAGTTTTTGAGGTATTTTACAAACAATACTATGATTGGTTGGTAAGATTAATGATTTTCTTCAAAAATTCGTCACTAATCTATTGATTTACAGGATGTTAGCTCAGTTGGTTTAGAGTGTCGCCTCGACAAGGCGAAGGTCATCGGTTCGAGCCCGATACGTCCTACTTTTTTTAAAAATGAAGATTCTCTACGATCATCAATCTTTTTCTGGAGCAAAGTATGGTGGTGTTGCAAGGTATTTTTATGACCTCATGCACAACTTAAAGCACCAGCAAGGAGTTGATGTTTCGTTGGCATTGAAGTTTTCAAACAATGATTACCTAAAAAACGGTGATATAAAAAATGTCACTCCATTTGATTTTTTTGTGGGTTATGTCAAAACAAATATGTTGTTTTCGCAAATCAATCGTTTCAATAGTGTCATTCAGCTCGCTACGCAAGACTTCGACGTTTTTCATCCGACTTATTTCAAAGACTACTTCTTACCTTTTCTTGGCAAAAAGCCTTTCGTGATAACACACCACGATTTGATTCCAGAAAAATTTCCCGAAAAATACGCTGGGTTAGATGGCTTTAGTAAACTCCAAAAGCAAAAAATATTAGACAAAGCTGCCAAAGTCATTGCAGTTTCGGAGAATACCAAGCAAGATTTGCTCGAAGTATTTACTATTGCTCCCGAAAAAATCGAAGTTATTTATCATTCGACGCACTTTGCGACTTACAAACCCGCCGAAGACTTTGATATTGCCACGCCAAAAAAGTATTTGCTCTACATAGGAAACCGAGAAAATTACAAAAATTTTACTTTTTTTGTCCAATCAATTGCTTCAATCTTAAAAAAAGACGGGGATTTGTACTTGGTTTGTGGTGGAAATGGTAAATTTACCGAAACTGAACAAAGTTTATTTGCTCAGTTGGGAATACGCAAAAAACTTATTCATCAAGAAATCGCCAATGATGATGTCCTTTATCGTTTGTACCAAAAAGCTACTGCATTTGTATATCCTTCACTTTACGAAGGCTTCGGGATTCCGATTTTGGAAGCGTTTGCCTGCGGTTGCCCAGTTATTTTAAGTAAATGTTCGTGTTTTCCAGAAGTAGCTCAGTTAGCAGCACTGTATTTTAAAGCTGACGATGCCACAGATATTGTCCAAAAAGTTGAGCAATTATTGTTAAATTCAGAGTTAAGATTAGATTTAGTTCAAAAAGGGTATCATCGTCTTAAAAGCTTTTCACCCGAAATCACAGCACAGAAAACACTGGAAGTATATAAAAGTGTAGTCGCAAAAGGTTAAAAATCCGAAATCATAGTTTTCCAAAAACTCAAAAAATGCGAATCGTTATTTGTGACATATATGTAAAATTAGTCGGGCATAATTTAGGGCATATCCAAAATATTTTACGTTTTTTAGAACAAAATCCTACTGACGACGAATACATTTTTTTGTTGAATCCCGAAGCGAAAACGATTCCATCTATCAGAACTTCCGCACCAAATGTTTCAATAACTTTCTTTACTGATGAAGAGTTTACTCCCTTTACATTGGGTATTAGTATCGTAAAATCTACACAAATAATTTGGAAACATTTGATTAGGTATCTCGCTGATTATCAAGCAGATAAACTCATAATGATGGTGCTGGATATGTTTCAACATACCATCGGAAGTAGCCGTTTGCCTTGTTCCACGACGGGCATTATGTTTAGCCCTTATCCAAGGCACATTCCTGCTAACGATACCCTACGTGCCAAACAAAAAAATACGCTTACGAAGGCTCGCAAGATTTTTACGACGTGGTGGATGTGCCGCAATAGTCAGTTGAAGAAAGTCTTTATCTTTAACGACAGCGAAACCATCAAAACCATGAACGAAACGCTGGGAACGAAAATATTTACCTACCTGCCCGACCCCGTTTATGATTACCCGACCCGTGCGGGGCTTGATATCAGAGAAAAATATGAGATACTGTCCGAAAGAAGAATATTTTTATCCTTTGGTTTTATTGATGAAAAGAAAAATGTAGTCAATATCTTGAAAGCAATGCAAAAATTATCGGCCGAAGAGTCTGCAAAAAGTTGTTTGATGATTGTTGGAAAAATTCATCCAGAATACCAAAATCAACTTAACAAATCTTTGGAAGAAACCCGAAACCTTCGTCCTGAGCTACAAATTGTCTTAGAAAGCCGCTTCGTAGATGATAGCGAAATGGAAAGTTTTGTAAGCCAAAGTGATATAATTTCGGTGGCATATATAAATTTTTATTCTTCGAGTGGCGTAATTGGGTTGGCGGCTCGGCATAACAAACCCGTGATTGCTACAAAATTTGGTGTGGTAGGTGATTTAACCCGTGAATACAAATTAGGCTTGACCGTTGATGGGCATAATACAGGTGAAATAAAAGACGCAGTGCAGTATTTTTTAATCAATAAAAATACCTTTCCCGAAAATGCAGGTATTTTTGTAAAAAATCATAGCAGTGAGAATTTTATAAAAACGTTGTTGGAGATAGTATAGGAAAAGAAATTAGATAACTTATCCAATTTTACTCGTCCTTTTTGATTAGCTTTTCGTCTTTAAAAACCTTATTTTACTCTGCAAAATATCGGCGGCCGTCGCACGGTTTTTAAGTCTTAATCTAACCAAAAATTACTTCGTCAAATTGAACAACTTATTTAATTTCTTTTCCATAAACAGTATTTTTCATGAAAATCCTAATCATCGAAGACGAATTTATTTTGGCAACCGATTTGAGCGAAATACTGACCTCAGAAGGCTATGAGGTGGTTTTTATTGCCGATAATGGGCAAGATGCCATTGATTTTTACCAAAAAAACGAAGTAGATTTAGTACTTTGCGACATCAGTATCAAAGGCAGTTTAGATGGAATTGAAACTGTTGGTAAATTAATTGCTTTAAAATCAGCACCCATCATTTATTTGACTGCCCTAACTGATGCCGAAACGATTGAACGAGCCAAAAAAACTTTTCCTTCCGCCTACATTCCGAAACCTTTTAACATTATAAATCTTCGAATGGCTATCGAAATGGCAATAAATAACTTCGCTTTTCGTGCTGATAGTCCTACCATAAAAATCCTCAAAGATGACAAAGAAAATACGCAAAAGGAAGTAATTTTGCAGGTAAATGATGCTATTTTTATCAAACAAAACTATCAATTTGTAAAGTTTCCGTTGTCCGAAATTCTTTATTTAGAAGCTGATAATACCTATACTACGATAATAACCCTGCAAAAAAAATATGCTTTGCGTCAAACGATTAGCCATGTTTTGGAGCGACTACCGATGAAAAATCTGGTTCGTGTGCATCGCTCTTTTGTGGTCAATATCAATAAAATTGATTCCTTTAATGAGCATGAAATCACGATTGGTAACTTTCAAATTCCGCTCAGTAGAAGTTTTAAAGATGAATTTATGAAACAATTTATGTTTCGGTAAATGCCCTAATCTGCTTTTTATGCAACCGATTTCGGAATAATTAATTCAAAATACGTTCCGTTATTTTTCTCAAATTTATATTTTCCATTAAGTTGGCTTGACAAGCCCTTGATGAGTTTTTTACCAAACGAATCTGTTTTTGTGTTCATCATCTCTTGGTCAATTCCGATGCCATTATCCTGCACCTCAAGCGTGATAGTATTTGTATTTTTGAAGTTGATCATCAATGATGGAAAGGCAATTTTATGATAAGCATACTTGAAAGAATTTGTAATTAACTCATTGACTATCAAGCCAATAGGTATTGCCAAGTCGACATCTAAATCAGGGTTTTCGACATTTATTTTCAATTCAAAACTATCTAAAGTATAGCCGTAGGCTTGCATCAAACTTTCGGCGAGTTCGACCAGATAATTCTTCATATCTACAACCGAAACGTCTTCCGTTTTGTATAATCGTTGGTGAATCAGCGACATGGCTTGTACACGCATTTGACCTTCTTTTACTGCTTTTACGGCATTTTTGTCTTCCAATCGACTTGATTGCATATTCAAAAGACTCGAAACTATGGCTAAATTATTTTTTACTCGGTGGTGCAGTTCTTTCATCAAGTTATTAAGTTGCTTGGACTGTGTTTCAATTTTTTGATTTTTAAATTGCAATTTTCGGTATAAAAATACGCCAAAAATCAAAGTAACTGCCAATGCAATAAAGCCAATGATTGCCCAAATGAGTTGTTGTGTTTTCTGGGTATTTGCTTGGTCAAGTTCTTTGATTTGAGCTTCTTTTTGAGCGGTTTCAAACTTGGTTTGTAGCGTGGCGTACGTTTTTTGGTTAGTTTGATTGGTGAGCGTATCAGTCAATACCCGCACCTTTTTCAAGGATTCGTAGGCGGCGGGTATTTTGCTTTGGGCTTCGTAAATTTTACGTAATATTTCAAGGTTCGCAATTTTTTTATCAAGATAACCATCTTGTCTATTATAAAAATTAAGGCTTTCAGTGATTGAAATTTCGGCGTTTTTATAGTCTTTTTTCTCAAAATATATTTCTCCCAAAATCCCATTACAACTGGCAAGCCCTAAGCCATCAAAAGTGTTATTTTTTTTAAAATATTGCATTGCTTCTGATATTTTAGCAAAAGCCTTGTCATATTTTTTTTGTTTTCTGTAAACACCACCCTCATTCATCACATTGAGGTAAAGCATATCGTTTAAACCTAACTTTTTATAAATCAAATAGGCTTTGTGATAATTTTCTATTGCTTCTTTGTATTGATAAAAGTGATTTGACAAAATTTCTCCTAAACTTTCATAGCCATAGCCCGCATATTCCTCGAAATCATATTTTTTGGACAAGTCAATCGTTTTATGATGGTATGCAATCGAAGCCAAAAAATCTTGTTTATCCTCAAAAACCTGTGCCATTTTATTGACGGTTTTTATCAGTTTTTTATACAAGCCTAACTCCTCATAAAGTTTGTATGAAACTTGTAAATGGTTCAAAGCCTCTGAATGTTTTGAAAGCATTTTTTCCTCGCAACCAATTAGATAATATGCCCGTGCAGTGCGAGTTTTATCCCCCAATTTTTGGGCAATCTTTAGTGCTTCTTGATAACATTTCAAGCTCAAGGTTTGGTTACTAAATTCGATTTTTAGCCCCATCTTAAACAAACTATCAACTTTTATAGTGTCGTTTGGCATTTGCAAAATCGTTTCTGCGATAGCTTGTTCTTTTTGAGCATAAAGCATCGAAAAATGTAAGAAATAGACAAAAAAACGCAGTATTTTCTTCATTTTAGCTTATTTTAATCTTCATCAAATGTCGTGCTTTATTCTTGAAAAAACAAAAAATCTCTTTTCATTCACTTACATAATCCTGCATTTCACTTACAAAAAAACAGTAACTCCTTGCCATTTTCAAAATTCATTAATTTTAATTGATGAAATTTGTATTTCAAAACTATCGTAAAAGTCATGAAATACTTATTGCTATTAATTTTAAGTTTTTGTTCTTGTGAAATCGTTGCCCAAAAAGTAAAAATACCTAACCACAACTACGGTATCATGTATATTTACAATGATAGCCTACAATATGAAACCTACCCCTCGCCAAATGGCTGGGGGTATAGGTTATTTCACCGCTACAAACTGCTCGTAAACCAACCCATCATTCCTGCCGTGGCGGGAAATAAATCTTTTAGAAATGAAAAGGATGCGAAGAAAACTGCTCAATTAGCATCTTCAAAAGTAGCCAAAGGACAAATGCCGCCAACGATTAATCCAGAGGAAATTAAGAAACTTATCAAGTAAGAGTTAGGATTTAGGTTTAGTGATGTAATACGTTGATAATGAGAAAATTACATGAATTAAAAAGTTTTCAAGAGTATTAAAAATTGACTAAAATATTATGAAAAAAATCTTTACGTTCTTCGTCTTTATACTCCCACTCTGGTGGTTGGGGGGCTTTGCTTATGCCCAATCTACAACACTTTCATCTGATGGGGTGTACGTCCCACGCATGACCACTGCCCAACGTGATGCTATTACTACGCCTACATTAGGGCAATTAATTTATAACACAGACGTAAATTGTTTCAATGTTTATCAAAAAAACAACTGGCAAAATCTGTGTGGATTTGACATTGAATTGACTGATAGCTGGAAACGAAAGGCATCGGTTGGAGGTGGGGCAAGACGTTCTCCCGCTGGTTTTTCAATCGGAAATAAAGGCTACATAGGTACGGGGGCGATGAATGGAGCTATCTCCTACTCAAAAGAGTTTTGGGAGTATGATTCAATCACGGACGCATGGACGCAAAAAGCTGATTTTGGTGGTCTTGGAAGAACTGGGGCAGTCGGCTTTTCGATTGGAAGTGTTGGTTATATTGGAACGGGAGGATCAAATGAACCTCCTTATAAAGATTTTTGGGAGTATAATCCTAATACAAATATTTGGACAAAAAAGGCTGATTTTGGCGGTGTAGGTCGCTACGAAGGCGTAGGATTTGCCATAAATACTAAGGGTTATATCGGTACTGGATATGATAATAATACGAAAAAGAAAGATTTTTGGGAATATGACCCAGCCAATAATAGTTGGACTCAAAAAGCTGATTTTGGTGGTTCAGCACGAAATCAAGCGGTTGGTTTTTCAATAAATGATAAAGGATATATTGGAACAGGGTTAGATGGAACATTATTTAAGAAAGATTTTTGGGAATATAATCCATCTTCAAATATTTGGGCGAAAAAAACTGATTTTGGAGGTCTCGGTCAATTCGGTGCCATTGGATTTTCAATTAATAATAAAGGTTATCTTGGTCTTGGTTCAAATAATCAACTTTGGGAATTTAACCCACAAAGTAATCAATGGAGTAGAATGAAAGATTATTCAGGTGGTAGTTTATTATATTATTCTGTTGCTTTTACGATTAATAATCGTGCTTATATAGGTAATGGAAATATTGGTGGTTTAGATCACAAGAATGACTTTTGGCAATATTCTCCTTTTTCTTCCAACCTCACACAGCAAGGCAACGATTTCAACGCCGCCGACCAATTAGTAAAATTAGATTCTGATGGAAATATCAATATCCAAGGCAAAATGATTAATGAGCCTTACATCAATATTCCAAATTCAAGTTTGCAAAGTAATTGGGTAGTGTACAATCCGCTGACTCATGCCGTACCTGGCTATTTCAAAGACAAAAAGGGAATTGTTCATTTGAAAGGATTGATTAAAAATGGCATCACAATCTTCAATTCACCCATTTTTACACTTCCAGTTGGTTATCGTCCCTTCGAAAGATTACTATTTAACGTAACCATTTCAGATGCTTTTGGCAGAATTGACATCCTACCCGACGGTAAAGTTGTGTACGGTTCTGGCAACACAAACAATGCGTTTTTGAGCTTGGGTTTCGGCAAGGCCTCGGTCAGGGGCCATAGTCTGGATCCGAAGCCGCCGGCCATGACCACCGCCCAGTTCGGACGGGCCTCTCGCCCC
>JANNEN010000213.1:0-3888 GCA_031378715.1 Emticicia sp. | reverse complement strand
ATTTTTCAAAAGCGAAAGGTCTAAACCCGCCTCAGTTTCGGTCATTCGCTCGGGGCGTACACTCGGATTAGCCAATGTACTGCTCGGAATAATGGTATTTCTACCTAAGAATGGCACTGGCGAAAACTGCCAAAAACGGTCATAAGAGCCAATCCCCGTTAGATTTCCTGCTTGCCCCCACGATACCCGAGCTTTCAAACCACTTACGATATTGTTTAGGCTACTATTTTTCCAAGCGACCAAATCAGATGGTACGAAACTCGCACTGAATTTTGGATATACTTGCTTGGTTTCTGATGGAGAAAACTTCGACGAGCGGTCTTGACGAATAGCTCCCGTAACGAAAGCTAAATTTTTGTAGCCAAAAGTTGCTTGTCCGAACACCCCGCTCAGATTGAATCGGTCTAAACCAAAGCCCGACGTAACAGTCGTACTGGCGGCTCCACTCACGGTTTCGATAAATGGTGCGAGGTTTTCGCCACTCGAACGAGCAAACTCAGTTTTGCTCGATTGGTAATTTCCGCCCGCAATTAGGTTCATTTTCAAATCCGTCGATAGTTGTCTTTCGTAAGAAAAATTCAAATCGGTGTTGAATAGCATCGAATTGTTATTGGCATTAGAGGCATACCCACTCGGATAACGCTCGGCTGGTAAACCCGCAATCGCTTGGTACGGATACGGCGGGATATAATTGCGACCCAAAGCCGAAAACGCATCAACGCCCACAATCCAGTCAATGGCAAACCCTTTGAATGGTGTAAGGTTTAGTTGAAAATCATTCACCGTACGATTAACTGCCTGCGTAAACTTCATCGCCTCAACGGTTGTGAGCGGATTCACACGGGTTGGCTCAACGGCTTGCAGATTTCCCGCACCATCACGTAGCGTAATGTCATAAATATTGTTGGTAATATTGATCGAGTTAATCGGGCTGTAGAATACGTTACCATTGGCTTTTTCGTTGGCGAAGCTGTTAGTATAAGTCAAACCCACCGAAACCTTCGCCCAGTTGGCCAAGCGTTGGTCGATTCTGGCACGCATTCCGTAGCGGTTGAAGTCCGTTCCTTTTACGATACCTTCATTTTTCATGTATGAAAGTGACGCAAAATACTGCGTGCGGTCAGATCCACCGCTCACCGAAATATTATTATCGGTTCCGAGTCCCTGCTGAAATATCTGGTCTTGGTAGTCGTAGCGAGTTACATCAACCAGATTTGTGGCTACTTGCGTAGTTACTCCTTCTCGCACGATACCCGTGGTGGTGGTACCAGGATTTGCCGCAATTTGTGCCGCCGAAATAGCTCCGATAGGGTGCAAACGCAACGCTGGAAAGCCAAACTGCTTGCCATAAGTTGATACAAACACTTTTTTACGCAGTTCGTTAGAATTGACACTTGTCGTAAAAGTGATTTTTGGCGTACCACTTTTACCACGCTTGGTCGTAATCAATACTACACCATTGGCGGCACGTGAGCCATATTGGGCTGCCGCTGCCGAGCCGTTAATGATATTGATACTTTCAATATCGGCAGGGTTGATGTCTGCCATACGGTTAGTACCCGCCGTGGCTACGCCGATCTGACCACCGAGGGCAGTTTGCGAAACATTCGCCGATGAGTTGCTGGCAATAACGCCATCAATGACATAAAGCGGGTCAGAGTTACCTTGTATAGACTTCACACCACGCAAACGAATGGTGATTCCGCCCGCTGGGTCGCCAGAGTTCTGGGTGATTTGAGCCCCAGGTACTTTTCCTTGCAACGCACCTAAAAGATTTGATGAACCCGTTTTGGCAATACTCTCGGCACTAACCGAAGTGATGGCGTTGCCCAACTCACGGCGAGAAGTTTTGACGGTCGAACCCGTCACGACAACCTCATCGAGATTCATTACATCATCTTTTAGAGTAATGTCTTGGGTAATATTTGTTTGATTTCCCAAAACTAAAGCCTGCGAAACATTGGCGTAGCCGATTGAGCTTGCCGTAAATTTATAGCTTCCTGCCGCAAGATTGGCATTGAGCGAATAGTCACCTTCGGCATTGGTAATTGTACCAAACGACGTACCATCAATTTTAATGGTTGCTCCTGGCACGCCACCAGTAGCATCAGAAACCTTTCCTTTGATGACATAGACGGTATTTTGTGCCAATACATTCAATGAGAATGTAAGCACCACGACCATGCCAGTGAGGAATCTTAGTTTGTCTTTAAAGATTTTCATCATAAGTAATTGTTAAAGAATAAGTGATTATTACTAAACAAGAATCAAGAACACGCATAAAAACGCATTTTCTAAAAACTTAAAAAGTTTGCATATTTACCAAAAAAATAGCACTTATAAAAGATCTTTTAAAAATATTTACTGAAATATTATTAAATGCCAGAATAAAGCTACTATTTCGTTTTTTAAAGATTGCAATAAAACGCAAAATAGCTATGCAAAAAGACGCAACCTCACCGATGCTCAAAAAAGAAAGACAGGAATTTATTATCCGACAACTTAACCTGCACAACAAAGTTCTATCAACTGACCTCTGCCAAGAACTGAATGTGTCGGAGGATACAGTCAGGCGAGACTTGACCGAACTATCCGAAAACAATAAAATCGTAAAAGTTCATGGCGGAGCTTTGTCGAAATCATTCTACGGAAACAACAACGAAGCCGATATTTATGAACAAAGCAAAAAACAAATCATTGCCCAGAAAGCCGTTGATTTGATAAAAGATGATATGTTAATTCTGACGAGTGGCGGCACGACTATTCTTGAAGTAATCAAACTTTTGCCCAAAACTTTGAAAGCAACGTTCTGCACAGTGAGTTTGGTAGCTGCCGAAGAACTGCTCAAACACCCAAATATTGATGTGATTTTTATTGGTGGAAAAATCTCAAAAGATGCCAAAATATGCGTAGGGGGCGACTCTATCTTGAAATTGAGCGAAATGATCTTCGACTTATGCTTCATCGGCACCAATGGCATTGATGCCAAACACGGCTTGACGGACTCTGATTTAGAAGTGGTTCAGGTAAAGAAGGCGATGAGAAAAGCCTCTAAGAAATTCATCGTTTTATCTATTTCCGAAAAACTAAATTCGGTGGCACGTGCTACTATCTGCCAGCCCAATGAGATTGATTATTTGATTACCGAACTTAGTCCCGACAACGAGCAGGTGACTACATATAGAGATGCGGGTGTAGGTTTGCTTTAAAATGCCGAACTTTCAAAAGACTACCAATAAAGATTTGTAATATCATAACCAAACCTCAAAATTAACCCAAAAACGACAACCAAAAACAGAATTCTGATAAAGCTGTTTCCTCGTAAAAGTGCCATTCGGCTGCCTGTATATGAACCTGCCATATTAAAAACCATCATCGGCACGGCAATTTCGTACATAATATAGCCATTTTTCACGAAAAATATCAATGAACAAATATCGGCTACTACATTGACTACTTTCGAGATTGCCGAAGCCGTCAAAAAATTATAACCAACAATACTCACAAAACCAAAAACCAACAAACTACCCGTTCCTGGCCCTACAAAGCCATTGTAAAAGCCCGTTGTCATTCCGATAAGTAAGCCGTAAAGTGGGATTTTGCTCAACTCAAATCTCAAATTTTCGTCTTGCCCTAAATCTTTTTTACGATAAGTATAAATCGCAATCAAGGTCATCAACACCAAAATTGTTGGTTTCAAAATCGCCTCACTCATCAAACTCGACATCAAAGCCCCCAAATATGACATAATTCCTGCTCCAACGCCTGCAAAAAGTACAATTTTTAACGGAATCTTTACTTTCTTGGAATATTGATAACCCGCCACGGCAGTTCCCATAAAGGAAGCAAAACGATTGGTGCCGATGATTTGCGGAACGGAATAAGTAG
>JANNEN010000212.1:0-8676 GCA_031378715.1 Emticicia sp. | reverse complement strand
AAGGCAACTCAAAAGAGCAGTTGATACATATAATAATTGCAAACCTCATTCAGCAATAGGAAATAAAACACCTGTGGCGTTTGAACAATACATCAAAGAACTAAATGATAATGATAAGCCTAAATTACCTATTTGGACTTGCGATTTATCAAAAAAACAAGACCCAAATCAATGTATAATACAATTTTAACTATATTCACTTTTTCTAATCGCAAGGCAACCTATTTTAGGCAATGACACAATGACACTATGGACTGTCGACTATTGGCTATCGACTACTTTTTAGGTAAGCATCAGTTTCAGGCAGGCAATCGCCAAGCCGCCTGCCAAGGTATAACGCAAAGTTGGCACATTAAATTTCTGACTACCAAAATATGACCCGCACAACCCGCAGCTAAAAGCCACCACCAACCAAGTATATATCTGAGCGTCGGGCTGATAGCCTTTGGAAAGTAGCCCTGATAGTCCCGCCAACGAATTGACAAAAATAAACAATGCCGAAACGGCGGCGGTCTGTTTAAGGTTTGCCCAATTCAATAAAATCAAAATTGGACTCAGAATGATGCCCCCACCAATGCCCAACATTCCCGACAACAAACCGATTGCAGCACCAATGAGCAAACTCCAAAAAAACGAGGCTTCGCCTTGTTCTTTGCTGGTTTGGGGTTTGACCAACATTCTTAAAATAGCCAAAACTAAACAAACAGCCAGCAGTTTTTTGTATAAATTATCGGAAATCGGTATGATACCGCCCACAAAAGCCATCGGAATACTGCCCAATGCCAATGGATAAAAAAGTTGCCAACGAAAATGCCCCGCTCGATAAAACTGAACAAACGAAACGAGTGAAACAAAGATATTGAGTATCAATGCCGAAGGCTTCATGAGGGCAGGTTGAAAACTAAAAAGTGCCATCAATGCCAAATAACCACTCGCCCCACCGTGTCCGACGGAGGCGTATAGAAAGGCAATGATGCCTAAAAGTGCCAAGAAAAGTATTTCTTGCATCGTAAATATTTTCGGGTTAGATAATCCATAAAGGTACAGAAATGTTTAATTATTTGTGAAAAATTGAGCAATTTTGTGTCAAATTCTTTCAAAAATTAATGATAAAATTCGAGAACGTAAGTATTCAGAAAGGCGATCGTACGGTTTTAGATAACATTACTTGGCAAGCCAGCGAGGGCGAAAATTGGGCAATTATCGGAGAAAACGGCTCGGGGAAAAGCACATTTCTGGAAGCCATTGCGGGGCGAATTTTCCCACAAAAAGGCAGCATCTCGAAGCCTGACAGTAAGGAAATTGCTTTTGTGGCTACTGATTATAGCTTCAATCGTTTGGTGCAGGCGGCTATGCAATATTACCAGCAACGCTACAATACGACAGATGCCGAAATTGCTCCCACGGTACGGGAAATCTTGCAAAATCAAATAAAACCCATCGGTACGATTGATACAAAATCGGTTGATTTACCGCCCGCCCGTTTTAGTGAAGAGCAACTTACTGAAAAAGCTAATTTGCTGATTATCAGTCATTTACTCGACCGAAAAATAGTTTCGTTGTCGAATGGCGAAACCCGCCGAACGCTCATTACGTTGTCGTTGTTGCAAGCCCCCAAAATCCTACTTTTAGACAACCCGTTTGTGGGACTCGACACCGAAAGCAGAACAACATTGCACCAAGTTTTGAATCAAGTAATAACATCGGGCGTTCAGATTATCATCGTAACAAGCCCCAAAGAAATTCCGACTAATATCACAAACATCGTTGAATTACGGGGAGGAAAAATCAATAAAATATCAAGCCAAGTAGCTGATTTTCAACAAGTTATCAACAATTTGGGTGTAAGAATCGTACCCGAAATTTTGGCAACTATTGCCCTCACGCCCGCCAATAATGATTTTGAATACGCCCTTTCGATGCGAAATGTAACGGTGACTTACGGAGGAATAAATGTAGTTGAAAACGTAAATTGGCAGGTAAAATGTGGCGAAAAATGGGCTTTGATGGGAGCGAACGGTTCGGGAAAAAGTACAATTTTGAGTTTAATAACGGCCGATAATCCACAAGGCTATCAGAATGATTATGATCTCTTCGACCGCAAGCGGGGTAGCGGCGAAAGTATCTGGGATATTAAGCAACGAATCGGCTACGTTTCGCCCGAACTGCATCTGTATTTTACGAGGCATACCGAAGTCTGGAAAGCCGTTGCATCGGGTTTATTCGACACAGCGGGGCTTTTCAAAAAACTAAATAATGATGAACGAACTTTGACAGAAAATTATCTCAAACTGTTGAATATCAGCTATTTGCACGACAGAAAAATGTCCCAAATTTCGACGGGAGAGCAGCGATTGGTGTTTTTGGCAAGGGCTTTGGTGAAAAATCCACCGCTATTGCTACTCGACGAACCCTGCCAAGGGCTGGACTACCAGCACCTCGTTTATTTCCGTGATTTGGTCAATGATTTGGTACTGAAACTCAACAAAACGCTCATCTACGTAACGCACTACGAAGACGAAATACCCGCTTGCGTAAACAAGCGATTGACTTTAAAACAAGGAAAGGTAGTTCTTGAATAAATACAATTTTTTATGTTTAATTACGCCACAATGCACCAAGAAATATTATTCTTTTTCGGCAATCAATTCAGTACCTTGAATTTCTAATTTAAAACCCGTAACTTTTCGGTCAGCGTTTCGCACAAAGGTAATAATCGAACCGTAGCTGCTCGTTGATTGAAACTTATCCACACCCGCTTGTTTTACCAATTTATTGGTTCCGTAATTATCGGCTTCGCCCAGAATTGAGCCTTCGGCAAATGTTATATAATAGGATACAAACGGACTGTCACCTTTCATTTTGTAGGTACCGACATACTGTTTCAACGAATCGCTGGGGGCGGTTTGGGCAAATGAAACATTAGCGACAAAAAAGGCAATGATAAAAGTAAAAATATTTTTTTTCATGTTTTTGATAAGTTTTGAATACAAAGTTTTGACAAATAAAAGTCATTTAGTCATAAAAACAAACAATTTATTAGCGTTAAATTTGCTAAATATAAATCGAAATTTTTCAAGAACGATGTCAATAGCCGAATTATACCAAAAATTTAAAACCTGCAACGGAGTTTCGACCGATACCCGCAAAATCAACGAAGGCGTAATGTTTTTTGCTTTGAAAGGCGATAAATTTAATGCCAACTCGTTTGCCCACGAAGCACTCAACAAAGGTGCAAAATATGTAGTGATTGACGAAGCTCAATATGCCACCGACGAGCATTGTATTTTGGTGGGTGATGTGCTTTATGCCCTCCAAAAATTGGCCAATTATCACCGCCAACAGTTTGCTATTCCCGTGGTGGGCATGACAGGCTCGAACGGAAAAACTACTTCAAAAGAGCTTCTGGCAACGGTTTTGTTAAAAAAATACAAAACTTATAGCACTAAAGGAAACCTCAATAATCATATCGGCGTACCGCTAACTTTGCTCGGTATCAACGAAAACCACGAGGTTGCGGTAGTCGAAATGGGAGCAAACCACCAAGGCGAAATCCGAGATTTATGTGCAATCTGTGAGCCTACCCACGGTTTTATTACAAACGTAGGTAAGGCACATTTGGAAGGTTTTGGGGGAGTGGAAGGCGTAAAAAAAGGCAAAGGCGAACTCTATGATTTCTTGGAAAAATCGGGCGGAACGGTTTTTGTCAATGCTCAAAGTGAGGCTTTGCTGGCAATGGCGGCTCAACGGGTTTTTAAAGAAAGTATTAGTTATTTGGCTGATAATGAGCCTGTTATGTTGCAAGATTCGCCCGTGGTGGTTTTCTCGGCCAATGGCTCGGAATACGAAACGCACTTGCCAGGGACTTATAATTTTGAAAACATGGCTGCGGCTTTGGTTATCGGAAAATACTTTGGTGTTGCCGATGAGTTAGCTAATGCGGCCGTTTCGGAGTATAATCCCGACAACAACCGCTCGCAGATTATCGAAAAAGGCACGAATAGTATTTTGCTCGATGCCTATAATGCTAATCCATCATCAATGGCGGCTTCGATTCAGAATTTTATAAATCTCAACACAAACAAGAAGAAAGTCGTGATTTTGGGCGATATGTTTGAGTTGGGTGAAGAAGCCCCCGCCGAACACCGTTTGCTGGGCGAGTTGGTAGCCAAAGGGAACTTTGATTTGGTGGTGCTTTTTGGTCAATTAATGTCCTCGGCACTCGAACCGCTACCGAATGCTTTTTACTTTACCGATAAATTTTCAATCCATAACTGGCTCATTGACAAGGCTTTACAAGATTCGTACATCTTGATAAAAGGTTCGAGAGGCGTGAGTTTAGAAACGGTTGTGCAGTTTATCAACTAATTTTAATTTCCTTCCGAAACCCTACGCACAAGTGCTTATGTAGCAGCAAAGTCTGATTAGTATTGAGGGCGTGTTGTTGTGCCAAAATGTTTTTCTCAGCGGGGTTTGAAGTCTTGCGAGATAGGCGTTTGAAAGTACGAAACGAACGTAAATGTAGAAAGATGCCGAGAATACCGTACCACACTAACGAACTGATACTGAGTTTATTAGGATAAATTTTGTCTAATCTTAATCCTGCCAAACCTGCCAATGTTCGTAGCCGTTGGGCATTACAGAGATACACCCGTCCGTTGTAAACGTGGGTGTCATCGTAGCCGATTATGCTTGCTTCGTTTGACAGAAACATATCGCTCCGTTCGGCTTCCGTCCAGAGGTTTCCTAATCTGCCATTTAGACTACTGTTATTGGGTTTTGTGATGATTAAAAGCCCCTTGGGTTTCAAGATTCTTGAAAGTTCTTGCAAGAGTGCAGTCTGATTCGGGATATGCTCGATGGTTTCCATCAAAAGCACATAATCGGCCAAATTTGAGTCTATGGGCAATTTTTTGTTCAAATCAATGGGTGAACAAGCCAACGAATCGCTTCGAAAAATATCGGGATACATATCAAAAGCCTGTACATTTGCTCCTGCATCATGCCACAAATTAGCCACATAACCCGAACCCGCCGAAACATCAATCACAGTTTTTCCTGTAAGCTCGTTTGTTTCTACGAACCGATGGATAAACTCCAATGCTGCTCCCTTGGAGTGTGGTACTTGCTTGATTTTGGCTTTGTGGGCTGACATTAAAACTTTGTTTAGCGGTAACAGCTATTGACTATCGTCCATCGACCGTGAACTATCTAATATCAATCGGCTTTGACTTGAATTTAACTTTCCATCGGTCAATTCGTTTTTTCAAGCGAAGGGTAAAGTTTTCTTCGGGATCGGGGAGTTTGCCCAGAAATTTTGTACCGATTTTCAGATAATTCTTGAAAAATGTATTGCTACTCAATCCCCATTTCAAGATGAACTCGGTTCGTCCGTCGTTGCGTTTTACTCGCCCCGTGCTTCGGCTGGCGAAATGATAAACCCTGCTTTTGCCCAAACCTTTGTAGAATCTTGTGCCGTAATGCCAAAGTTTTATCATAAAATCGGGGTCGCTGTACATTCCTGGGAAAAACTCTACGCTCAAACCGCCCACCGCTCTGTAAACGAAAGTCGGTAACACCATTGGATACCATTGGCTACCGTTCCAATCTTCTTTTGGATAGCTGGCGTATTCACTTAAAAATTTTGCTTCGTTAAACTCTGAGGGGTGCGAACCGTAATTTTTGTCGGCTATCACGCAGGCGTTTCCTTTGTCAAAACCCTCAATCATCGTTCCGCTGATGCACCATTTATCATCGGTTTGCTTCGCTATTTCTTCAAATAAATACAAATCCCAATCGGGACAGAGGTACATATCATCATCAATGAACACCAAATAATCGGCTGTGGCTAAGTGGGAGGCGGCATTGAAACCGTAGCAAACGCCCGAGTTTTGACTGCTTTTTGTATAAGAAATGTCGTTTTGGCTCAAAACCCATTCCTCCGACCCATCATTGCCTTCGTTTACGTGAACAACGATTTGGTGCTGGTATCGGCTGTTTTTCTTGATACTCCCAACGACACATTTCAGATAATCAAGATTATTCCACGACGGAATGAGTATCGAAAAAACGGGGGCGTAAGTTAAAGCTACTTTTTTATGAATAAAATCCATGATAAGAGTGATGAATGATGAGCGATGAATGATGAGTTGAAACCTAAAAATTCATTTTTCACTCTGCACTCAAAACGCTACACTTGGTTTACCAACCTTTTTTCAAAATATGAGCAATATATGCAATGTCTTCTTCGGTAACTTTGGCGTGAAGTGGCAGTACTAAATATCGCTCTTCGATGTAGTCCATTTTCGGGAATTGTCCTTCGGTACGCCCACCAAAAATCGTATATTTATCGTTGCGGTAATGTACCTGCCCCGACTCAATACCGTGCGAGCGGAGATGCTTTACCAAGTTTTCACGGTCATCTACCTCGGCGGTGAGTAGCCAAGCGGCGTGTTCACGGTCGGTGTATTCGCTGCCAATTACTCGGATTCCTTTGATGTCTTTTAGCAAATCACAATAAAGTCGATAGAGATTCTGGCGGTGTGCCAAATGCTCGTCAAACTCTTCGATAGCTGCCAAACCGATGCTGGCGGCAATGTCGGTCATTTGGTATTTGTAGCCAATTTCCACGATGTCGTTTTCCCAGATACCTTTTTGTTTGCTGCTGCGGTCGATGCCAAACCAACGCAAACGCTTGGCTTTTTCGACTAATGAATGATCTTTTACGACCAACATTCCGCCGTCGCCCGTTGTAATATGTTTAATTGCCTGAAACGAAAACATCGAAAAATCGCTCTGACTGCCGATAAACTCGCCCTTGTATTTTGCTCCAACGGCATGAGCGGCATCTTCGATGATTGCGATATTATGCTTGCGACCAAGTTCCCAAAGTTCGTCCATATCGCACGGTAAGCCGCCATAATGTACACAAACGATGGCCTTGGTTTTGGGCGTGATGAGTTGGGCTACGTGCTTTACATCAATATTGAGGTTGGCATCAATATCGGCAAAAACGATTTTTACACCCATGTACAAAAACGGAATATTGGTGGCCGTGCAGGTAAAAACAGGAGCGATTACTTCATCGCCCGCTTGCAAATCGGCCAATAAATAGGACAAATGGAGGGCATCAGTTCCCGAACCAACGGCAAGGCTTTTGCAGGGGTCAGTAAATTTCTGCTCGAAACGGTGTTCAAATTCATCAACTTTTGGGCCTTGACCAATCCAGCGAGTATTGAGTACTTCGCTCACGTAAAAAGCAGCTTTTGCAGGAATATTTGGGTGAAACAGAACGATTCCGTCACCTGTATCCATGACAGGAAACTCGTTCATCGGCTTTTCAGCAGTCATAAACAATAGTGGTTTGTTTTAGGTCAGTTTTGCAAAATAGCAAACTTTTTTCTTGTACGTTTAAATATTACTCTACTAATCCAAAATTCTGTATGTATTGGAAAGTAAAAGCATACAAAATTAAATGTATTTATTTAAAAAATCTACAAAAACAAGGTTTTTCTCTACAAAAACACCCGTTTAGTCTATACATTCGGTAGAATATGGAAAAACGCTTGCCAAGCGTGCTTTACTTTTATGGTAAAAAAATGAACGTTATTTTCAAGCTGGTAAGACCCCAAACGTTCGGACGCATTCAAAAACATTCAAGACAATTTTTGCAATAAATAAACTACTGAGTCGTTTTTTTTAACAGATTCTTGATACAATATTCTTCAAATTTGCACCGCCCATAGCTATGAAACGACTTGTTACTACTGCCCTCTTGATTATTTTAACCACTAAATCTTTTGCTCAGACTGCCGTTCCTTTTTTACAAATCCCGCCTGATGCACGACATTCAGCCATGGGCGGAATAGGCGTGGCAACTTCGGCTGATGCGAGTGCTAATTTTTATAATCCCGCAAAATTAGCTTTTTCGGACAGAACTTTTGGCGGAAATATCACTCGATTCTCATGGCTCAAAAATTTAGTTGGCGGAATGTATGTAACGAATGTTTCGGGCTATTACAAACCAAAATCGGGTAACCAGACGATTGGCTTCTATTACAGATCTTTCAATCAGGGTACAATTAATTTTACCAGTGCTACTGGTCAGCCAAACGGCACATTTTCTGCCTTTGACAAAGCCGCTGGAATTAATTATGCTAAAAAAATTGCCAGTAATATTTCTCTTGGGATTGGTCTAAAGTATATTAACTCTAATATTACAGGTAATAACGTCGTGAATGGAATTGCTACAAAACCCGCACAGACTGTTGCGGGTGATATCGGAGTTTTTGGTATGATGGGTCGCAAGGATAATTTTCGGCTAAATTATGGCCTAAGTATTACGAATGTCGGTGGAAAAATAAGCTATGGACAAGGGGCGTTCTCGCTTCCAACGAATATCAGGGTAGGAATAGCACCAACTTTTCGCAAAAACAAAAATAGCGTTTTGGTTGGTTTTGATGTTAATAGGAATTTTAGTAACCCATTTTTCAACCCAATTATCTACTCGGTTGGTACTGAGTATTCGTATGATAGTTACGTTTTCGGAAGGGCGGGTTATTTTTACGGCAATTCGCCGTTTGCAAATTTTTTTAGTGTGGGCTTGGGTGGACGAATCAAGAAACAAATAGGGGTTGATTTTGCTTACCGCATCGGCGAAGGTTCGGTTTATAATAA
>JANNEN010000211.1:0-3307 GCA_031378715.1 Emticicia sp. | reverse complement strand
TCTGAAAAACCCAAGTGCTGCCACCACAGAGTAACATTGCCACGAGCATCATGCCCGAAAAAGTGAGGTACGATTGAAAATTATCTTTGATGAAGGCATTTAGGGCAATCAAACTTACTACTATCAGCCCGATGGTGGTTTCTATTTCCGTGAAAATGGATTTGCTGAATTTTGGGTCAATTTCTCGCCACACTTCAACGGCAAAATTATCCCGAAAGTCTCGCATCGTGGCCAACAGTAAATATATTCCAATAAAACACAAAAGCCCTAAGCCAAACTCCTTGATTATCAGTGTTTTATCTTGTTTTGACATTGCCCTTCGCTTACTCCTTAGTTTCATGTCTTCGGCACTCGGTGGTGGAATTTGTGCCAACATCCAAACAAAAAATAAGAAAAATGGTACAGAAATTAACCCGATGGTGAACGGTAATTGAAACTCGGATATGTGAAAGGTTTCTTGCAGATTCAGATAAATTGTTTTCAAAACGCCCGATGTCATCACCAAATTTAGGCTTAGTCCGAGTGCCAAAAATTCGGTCAGTTTGCGACCTTCGAGATAGCTAAAAATCACGCCCCAGACCATTCCCAAAGGTAATCCGTTGAGAAACAAAAAGGCAAAATTAAAAGGAAAAGGAACAAAACCAAAGCCTAAAAGTGCGATTTCGGCAAAGGCTATTAGACTGATAATCAAGGTGATACGTTTATTTTCTTTTAGTTCGGCAATGACTTTGATGCCAATGATTTTGGAAAACATATAGCCCAAAACCTGTGATATAATCAGAACGGTTTTGTAGCCGATGCCCCAAAGTTGGTAGTTCTCGTAGAGTCCCGTGGTGAAAGGTTTTCGGAGGGCATACATACAAAAGTAAGTGCCGAAGGCAGCCACGATGCACCAAAGCGTGAGTAAAGTTTCGGATTTTTCGAGAAGTTTTTTCAATAACTTTGATGGTTAAATTGACCAACAAAATTCAAGAAATAGTTTAAACCCAAAATTATGCGGGTGTTATGTTTACATTAGATTTTCGGTGCAAAACTCGTGGATAATTAGGTTTTCTTATCTGCCCGAATGAACTTATCTTTGCGAAAGTTAATTTTTTGCTTACTAAAATAATCTATTAAAAATGTCGAATTGGTATCAGGGGAAGATTCGCTACCAGAAGGTAGATGAACAAGATAGAACAATCAAAATCACCGAAGTTTATTTGGTTGATGCCGTGTCGTACACCGATGCCGAGGCACGAGTTTATACCACAGTAGCCTCGAACACGCCCGATTTTCAGTTATTTGGCCTATCAAGAATGAAAATCCATGAGGTGTTTTTTGTGGAAGATGGCTCCGAAACTTGGTATAAAGTGAAGGTAAATTTTATTAGTTTTGACGAAAAAGCACAGAAAGAAAAACGTACGCCTTTCACGATGCTCATCAATGCCGATAATCCCTTGCTGGCCTACCAACTCATCGCCGAACGCCTCGGAACGGTGGAAGATTACCAGATTACGGACGTGAATATCACGAATATCTTGGAGATTATTCCGTACGAAAAACCCGAAGAGCAAATCCTGAAAAGTGGTAACTTTAAGCCGCTTGCCGAGGCAATGGCAAGTGCAGAGGTGTAAAGCAACGGCATCGGCTGTCCGATTTCTGAATTGTTTTTACAAGAATCACAAGTTAGAAACTTGTGCTACGAAATATAAGTGAGCCGAATAAAACTGTTATTCGGCTCATTTTTTTGTTATATTTGAGCCGAATAGAATAAACAATCGGCTCATGGCATTTAATTGGCAACAAAATACTTGGCCTAACTTTGAATATGACCAAGATAGGTTTGGTGAAATGGCTCGAAACTTTCAAGAACTGGCGGGAGAAAGTACGGGTTTTCTAAAAAGTTTATCGGCTTCGGAACAAGAAAATTCGATTATCACTTTATTGGTTAAAGAAGCAATCAAAACCTCGGCCATCGAAAGTGAATTTATTAGTCGAATTGATGTTATTTCTTCCATCAAAAAAAACTTGGGTTTTGCCACGCCTTCAATCATAATCAAAGATAAACGTTCGGAAGGAATTGCCGAATTATTGGTAAAATCTCGTGAAAATTTCGGTGATGATATTTCGACCGAAATATTATTCGACTGGCACAAATTACTGATGTACGGAAACCAATCGGTTGAAGTTGGGCAATGGCGAACGCACCCAGAACCAATGCAAATAGTGTCGGGAGCAATGGGTAGAGAGAAAATTCATTTTGAAGCCCCACCATCTGAAAATATTCCCGCTGAAATGGAGCGTTTTATTGCTTGGTTTAATGCAACAAATCCAGACAAAAATGATTCTATGAGTAATACAATCATTCGCTCGTCGATTGCCCATTTATATTTTGAAAGCATCCATCCGTTTGAAGATGGTAATGGTCGAATTGGCAGAATTATTGCCGAAAAAGCATTATCGCAGGGCTTGAAAAGGCCAATTTTGTTGAGCTTATCGACAACGATTGAAACCAATAAAAACGCTTATTACGAAGCACTCCAAAAAGCACAGCAATCAAACAAAATAGATACTTGGATTGAGTATTTCGGAAAAATTATTATCGAGGCACAAAGCGATTTTATCAAAACTATCGCTTTTTCGCTAAAAAAAACTCGCTTCTTCGACTCAAAAAAGGATTTTTTAAGTGAACGACAACTAAAAGTTATCAAAAGAATGCTTGACGACGGGGAAGATGCCTTTGAAGGTGGAATGAACGCCCGCAAGTATTTGGCAATCGGAAAAACCTCGAAAGCTACGGCAACAAGAGATTTGCAGGATTTGGTCGAAAAAAGTATTTTGATTGCCCAAGGTGGCGGCCGAAGCACTAATTATCAAGTAAATTTGAGTGAAATATAAAAGAAAAAATCGGAAGCAAAGCTCCCGATTTTTCTGGTTTTTAACACCAATATGAATCAATTTGAACTACCGAAGTAGTTGATTCAAGTCTCAGCCATAAGCTGATAATCTTTTTGTTTGCACAAATATCTTTTTTTAGTCCACAACCATAGTCGATGGACGATAGTCAATAGACGATGGTAAAAATTTGTCATTGCCTAAAATAGGTTGCCTTGCGATTAGAAAAAGTGAATATAGTTAAAATTGTATTATACATTGATTTGGGTCTTGTTTTTTTGATAAATCACAAGTCCAAATAGGTAATTTAGGCTTATCATTATCATTTAGTTCTTTGATGTATTGTTCAAACGCCACAGGTGTTTTATTTCCTATTGCTGAATGAGGTTTGCAATTATTATATGTATCAACTGCTCTTTTGAGTTGCCTT
>JANNEN010000202.1:0-3741 GCA_031378715.1 Emticicia sp. | reverse complement strand
CTTTTTCAAATTCACCAACGGTGAATTTGAAACCTTCGGAGCGAGCGTTTTTGGCTCCCCCATCGGGGGCGGGGGGGGCTGTCGGGTGCGTACTAAATGTCGAATAAAAATAAGGCGTTTTTGCCTCAAATTCTGCTGCACAAGTATCTACACACTTGTAGATACGATGAATATCCATCTCGATACGTTTGTTGAAAACTTGGCTTTCTTTGCAGTTTAGAACGTGAGCGATTTGTCGGTCGGCGTACCCTTTTTGCTTGGCCGTCAGTAATAAGTTTCTCGAAATATCATCAATAGTATATTGCTCAATTTCTTTTTCGAGAGAAATTAACTCTTCGATTTGGTGTAAAAACCATTTGTCAATCTTGGTTAAGTTTTGAATGGTTTTGAACGAAAGTCCCGCTTTGAAAGCATCGTAAATATGAAATAGGCGATTCCAAGAGGGGTTTGCCAAAGATTTTTTGAGAGCTTCTTGATCTTTTAGTTCTTTTCCATCGGCTCCCAAACCATTGCGTTTGATTTCGAGCGATTGGCAGGCTTTCTGTAATGCTTCTTGAAAATTGCGTCCAATGCCCATCGTTTCGCCAACCGATTTCATCTGCAAACCGAGCGAACGGTCGCAACCAGGGAATTTATCAAAATTCCAACGGGGGATTTTTACAATCACATAATCAATCGCTGGCTCAAAAAATGCCGAAGTGCTGCCCGTGATTGGATTTATCAACTCATCAAGATTATAGCCAATGGCCATTTTTGCCGCAATTTTGGCAATCGGATAACCAGTTGCTTTTGAAGCCAAAGCCGACGAACGAGAAACCCGAGGATTGATTTCGATGGCAATAATCTCATCGGTTTCTGGGTGAAGCGAAAACTGCACGTTACACCCGCCAGCAAACTGTCCGATGGCGTTCATCATGTTAATAGCCATATCCCTCATTCGCTGATAAATGGTATCAGGCAAAGTCATGGCAGGAGCTACCGTAATGGAGTCGCCCGTGTGAACTCCCATGGGGTCGAAGTTCTCAATGGTACAGATAATAACGATATTTCCGAGGTTATCTCGCAGCAATTCTAACTCAAACTCTTTCCAACCCATGATTGACTGCTCGACCAAAACCTCATGAATGGGCGAGGCGTGCAAGCCATTATTGAGTGCCTTGTCGAACTCTTCGGGCGTGTTCACAAATCCGCCACCTGTTCCACCGAGCGTAAACGAGGGTCTGATTACGAGCGGAAATCCGATTTCTTGGGCAATTTCTTTTCCCTCCAAAAACGAACGAGCCGTACGGCCTTTACAAACACCAACGCCGATTTCAATCATTTTTAACCTAAACTTTTCACGGTCTTCAGTCGTTTCGATGGCTTTTATATCAACACCAATGAGCTCGACGCCGTATTTTTTCCAAATACCCGCTTTGTCGCAGTCGATTGCTAAATTTAATGCCGTTTGTCCACCCATTGTTGGTAGAACGGCATCAATCGGGCGACCCATTTCTTGGTGTTTTTTCAGAATCTCAATGATTGATTTCTTTTCGAGCGGTTTTAAATAAACGAAATCAGCATTGAGTGGGTCGGTCATGATAGTAGCAGGATTTGAGTTAATTAAACTCACTTCGATGCCCTCCTCTCGGAGCGACCGTGCGGCTTGCGAACCAGCGTAATCAAACTCACAGGCTTGCCCAATAACAATTGGGCCAGAACCGATAATTAGAATGGACTTGAGATTGGGATTTTTAGGCATTTTTTCTTTGAAGGGGTTTCGATTTTGGACACCTGTCTGCTTCGGCAGTTTGGCGTGATTATCGAAAGACAAAGTTAGCTTAGAAAATTGGTTTTTCTATTCAGCAGTAGTCAGTTTCTTGAAAAAGTGCATTGAAATATAAATAAAATTAAATTTATACGGTTTTGAAAGTATTTTTTGAAATTTTCATGAACTAAAAAATAAATTTACTCTAAAAATATAATCCTCTACTTGTTTGTATTTCATTTAAAAACATTACTTTTGAAAACCCTAACTCGTTAGGTCAAAAAAAAGTGAATCCTATAAAACCTACCGCTATGTTAAAAAAACTAACCTTCGCCCTCGTGGGAGTTTGCTTGCTATCAATCAATATTATGGCACAAACGCAACAAGTAGAAAAGAAAAAAATCAAGGTACAAATGTACATCAACGGGGTTTTACACCCATCTAACCGAACCTTGACCAAGGCTGATCATAACGTACAACTCAAAGCCTACGATGCTTCAAACAACCGAGAATTGGCCATCGCACTAATGGAAGCGTCGTTGCTAAGAAATGGGCAAAAAATTGCCTCTATTACCATGTCGGGCAATGGTTCGATTGAAAGTTTGGCTTCAAAAGCAAAAAATAATGATACTTATTTGTTTGAAATAAAGCAAATTTTGGAGATGTCCGAAGATTTATCGCTCAAACCTTTCACCCAAAAATCATTCAAGGTGAGTTATTGGTTTTTTGACGCTGAGTTAGATGCTGGTAGGGTAGTTTTAGGTACAAATTGAAAGTAAGTAACGTGTAAATAATAAGTATTGCATTTCTTTATTTCATCAAAATTATACTGTTTGAATAGATGTTTACCTTCGATGATTCTCCGATGCTGTATTTAGCACTTGGCTATCTGTTTATTATCTTAACTGGAATACTGTCTGTATTGCTTTATTCAAAAGAATTTCGGGGCAAAATACATACAGGGGTTGCCATAGGTCTGTGCATTTTGCTTTTAGTGATGCTTCGGCTACCTGTGATAGTTTTTAATGATGTTCTCAATCCCGACGAAAATATGTTTCTGGCGGGAGCGATGACCCTTTCCCAAAACCCAATCTATTGGGAGGCTGTTGATGGCTGCACAAGCGGACCACTCAGTTTTTATATCATTACCTTATTTTGTGAAATACTCGGCCAACCCTATGATTATATTTCTGCACGAATTGTGGGTATTATTTTATTGGCAGGAAGTATCATGTTTAACTTTTTTGCTCTCAAAAAAATCTTTTCACTCAAAATTGCCTTTGCAAGTATTTTTCCAGCGGTTGCGTTTTTAGGTACGACACGCAATTATGACTTTGTGCATTATAGCAGTGAGCATTTGCCCATTTTTTTGCTCAGTATCTTGTGTTGCTTATATGCTAAAATGACTTCTGAGCCAAAAATTAATTCCTTAAATTTATTTTTAACAGGACTAATTGCGGGACTCTTAACCCTCACAAAACTCCAAGCCATTCCGATTGCTTTCTGTTTGACTTTGGTTATTTATTGGCCTATATATACTCGTTATAAAAAGCAATTTATCAAGCCTGCCTTGTGGCTTTCCGCAGGTGGCCTGTCGGTATTGCTCATTGTTTTTATCTGGGCGATGTACTTTGGTGTAGCCGAAAAAATATGGGTTTATTACTTGAAAAATAACCTGAGCTATGGAAATAAAACTAATATCTTAGCTTCAATTTATTATTCATTGTTCGATAGCGTGAATATATTTATCCGTGTCATTGCTGTTTTGGGCATAGCCATGTTGGGCTACTATTTAGTCGTTAAACGTCAGTATAAACCTTCGATTAAAGGAGTTTTCGTAATCACGTTCCTACTTAGTACTACTTTGCCACTTTAAACAAAATGGTAGTAACTGGATTTAAAAGTAGTAATTTTTTGTTGATAAAAGAATGAGATACACTTAAAATTATCAACCCTTGCGGATTATTGCGAACAATATTTTTCATATTTCAAGG
>JANNEN010000130.1:0-2568 GCA_031378715.1 Emticicia sp. | reverse complement strand
TTATTTGTTGAACCAAAAAAGCAAATCGTTTATTATATCTACCCTGAATCGCCAACCAAATGGCGTTCGTTTTTAAATGCTGGGGTTGATGATTGGAACGTGGCCTTTGTAAAAGCTGGCTGGAAAAATGCCATTCGTGGCGAATATTGGAACGAAAAAGACTCAACGATGAGCTTAGAAGATGCTCGTTTTTCGGTGATACGTTACTTTGCGGCCGATATTCAGAACGCCTACGGACCAAATGTAAACGACCCCCGCAGTGGCGAAATCTTAGAGAGTCACATCGGTTGGTACCATAATGTGATGCGTTTGCTCAGAAATTGGTACATGATTCAAACCGCCGCTTCGGACAAAAGATCCCAAAAGAAATATTTTGATGATGAATTGATGGGGCAACTGATACGTTTTGTATCGTCGCACGAAGTTGGACACACGCTCGGACTGGCACATAATATGTTGGCAAGTTCCGCAACGCCCGTCGAAAAATTACGTGATAAAAACTGGGTTGCCGCCAACGGACACACTTCGTCAATCATGGATTATGCCCGATTCAACTACGTGGCCCAGCCAGAAGATGGCGTAACGGATTTCTTTCCACGCATTGGCGACTACGACAAATGGGCGATTCAGTGGGGATACAGTTATTTTGTTGATGCAAAAACCGCCGAAGAAGAAAAAGTAATGTTGAATAAAATGACCGTTGCGAATGTAAAAAATCCTCGTTTGGTTTATTGCCGTGAGCAGCACCCATTTGACCCACGCAACCAAACCGAAGATTTGGGCGATAATGCCATGCTTGCCTCTACTTATGGCATCAAGAATTTGCAGCGAATATTGCCAAATATCAACGATTGGAGCAAAGCCGACGGCGAATCGTCGAAAGAATTGGCCGAGATTTATGGCAATGTAGTGGGGCAATTCAGACGTTACATGGGTCACGTGACGAAGTACGTTGGTGGAATTTATGATACCCCAAAAACTGCCGAAATGGAAGGTGTGCAGTATGTAGTTACGCCCCGAAACCTACAAAAAGATGCCGTGATGTTTCTGCAAAAGCAATTATTTGAAACGCCAACTTGGTTGTACGACGAAAAGATTTTGAATAAAATTCGCTCCGACCAAGGCATTGAGTCAGTAAAAGCACTCCAAGAAAGCACCCTGAACGACTTGATGGACGGTGGCCGAATGGTTCGTTTGATGGAAGCAAACGCCAAAAGTGCGATGAATTATGGTGTTGATGAGCTAATAACTGATGTACGCACAGGAATTTTTAGCGAACTAAAAACCCGTAAAATGATTGATCCGCAACGCCGAAATTTACAAAAAGTGTTAGTTGAGAAATTAGTAACTTCGTTGAATGCAGGCGTTGTGGTTACTATTTCGACTGTTCCTGGGGCGTATTTTGGTTCAACGGGTAGTATCGTTGATTTGAAAAAAACCGATTTTCCGTCAATAGTACGAGGAAATTTGGAATCTTTGAAAGGCGAAATCAAAGCTGCTTTACCGCTAACGGTTGATAAAATGAGCAAGTACCATCTGCAAGATATTTTAATCAGAATTGAGCGAGGCTTAGACCCAAATAAGTAATTAGTGCAACAAGAATTAAGTAATTGATAGTTAAAAAAGAGTTCAAAATACCGAATTTATTCGGGTACTTAAATATAAATTCCGTCGATTATTACAGCAACCGAATTTATTCGGGTTAATCGGAAAAATTGAAATTACTAAACTGTCAATATTTTAGTTCTTGCACCATTAGTTGATTTTGGTAAACATGAAAAGCGAGGCGAAACCCTCGCTTTTCATGTTTTCAGATTTTCACCTTGCATCTATTAAATATTTTACCTAAAATTGCTTTATAAATTAAAATACAATGCTTGTAGTAGAAAAAAAGAGAAAACCGAAAATTCGGAAAATTCCTTCATATTTAGTTTATGAAGAAATGAACGGAAAACCTTTGCCTTACAAGGGTTTTTTAGATGTATTATCGGGTAAGAAAAAATTTGAGGAAATTATGGGAAGTAGCTCTTTGCAGTCAATAATTGTTTATTTACTAACTGGTTTTTTGTTCAATAAAATCAATCGTAAAAAATATTTTTACGGTACGAATGAAGCAGGTTTGCACATTGGACATGGTGAAAATCTTGCCAATGATATTGCGGTTTATGAAAAAGAAAACACAATTTATGACGAAAAATATTTTAGTAAAGCCCCAAAAATTGTCATTGAGATTGATGTTAAAATTGATTTGAATACAACAGAATGGACAAATGAATGGGACTACGTAATTGAAAAATCAAAAAAAATGCTTGATTTTGGCACTGAAAAAGTGATTTGGATAACCACAAAATCAAAGAAAATATTTGTCAGTAGTTCAACAGAAAGATGGTATATGGTCAATTTTGATGAAGATATTCCTCTTTTCGATGATGTTACGCTCAATCTTGCCAAACTATTTGAGGAGGAAGATATTGTATTTTTTGATTTTTCAATTACGTAGTCCCATTCATTTGTCCATTCTGTTGTATTCAAATCAATTTTAACATCAATCTCAATGACAATTTTTGG
>JANNEN010000068.1:0-1679 GCA_031378715.1 Emticicia sp. | reverse complement strand
ATGGGCGATTATCAACCGTTTTCAAATATTTGCTTTGTGGATACTTTGGATAATTTGGGTTTCTCTTTTGCTGGAAAACAGGGCGATTTGTTCGGGACATTGAGCCAAGAAAATGCCCAGAGAATCAAACGACAAAATGAGCGTAAAATATCGGTAATCATTGGCAATCCTCCGTATAATGCCAATCAACTAAACGAAAACGATAACAACAAAAATCGGGGATATTTTGCCGATGCCAAAAAGCAAATTGGTGGTGTGGACGGACGCATCCGTGAGACGTACATCAAGGAAAGTACCGCCCAAAAAACCAAGGTCTATGATATGTACGCACGGTTTTTTAGGTGGGCGAGTGACAGAATCAGTAAAAAAGACGGCGGTGGAATCTTGGCTTTTGTAACCAATCGAAGTTTTATTGATAGCCGTACTTTTGATGGTTTCAGAAAGTCAGTAGCCGAAGAATTTGACCATATTTACATCGTAGATACTCGCTCGGATGTGCGAGCAAACCCCAAAATATCGGGTACGGGGCATAATGTCTTTGGAATTCAGACGGGCGTGGCGATTTGTTTTATGATAAAAACCACCGATAAAAAATGAAAAAAGAAAAACGACCACTTAATCATTACCATCGCTTTCTGGACGAAGCGGGCGACATGACTTTCTACGGCAAAGGAAGAGTTCCTATTTTGGGAGAACACGGTGTGAGCCATTGTTTCATCTTAGGAATGGTAAAATTCCATACCGATATTCTGCCGATTCGTCAAAAACTATTTGAAATGCAAAATAGTATTCCTCAAAATCCATATTACAAAAATGTGCCAAGCGTACTGAAAAGAGTAAATAAAGGAGGTTTTTATTTTCATGCCAAGGATGATTTGCCCGAACTTCGTAAGGAGTTTTTTGACTTTATTCAAACCTTGGACTGTTCTTTTTATGCCGTGGTTGCTCGTAAAAATTACGGTATTTTTGAACGTAAACATCACGGTAAAAGCAATGAAATGTATGCTGATTTGCTGTCGCATTTAATTGAAGAAGAACAATATGATAATTCCGAACGTATCGTTTACAATATTGCCTCCTTGCAAAGTACCACTGACTTTGTTAATCTAAAATCAGCTTTTGATAAAGCAAAAATTAGATATAAACAGGTAAATCCAACGCAAGAATTCGAGAAGAAAATTGATTTTAATGTTCAACCATTTGCCATTGAACCACTTTTATCCGTAGTTGATTATTTGTGTTGGGCAGTCCAGCGAAAATATGAAACAGGGGAAACACGATTTATGAATTACATGGAAAGTAAAATCGTAAAAATAATTGAGCTATATGATGGGCAATAAAAAAGGCCCTCTAACACTCTAAGAAGGATACCCTTCGCCGACATGGAGTCAGAATTCAAGTGTAGCAGACCTACAACACAAATGTACTGTCTTTTTTATTAAAAACAAACAAAAGACACATTAAAGCAAACAAAAGACACATTTAAGGCAAACAAAAGCCCATTACCACCCAACAATATGCCAAAAGCACAAATCCATTATTTCACCCTGCAAGACGAAACCCGCCGATTGGATAAACTCGACTGGTTGAGAAATAACCCCCTAAAAACCATTGATTTTGAACGAATTGTACCCGATGAAAAAGGCAATTGGCTCAATATTACCGATAACGATTTTGAA
>JANNEN010000029.1:0-1509 GCA_031378715.1 Emticicia sp. | reverse complement strand
ATTTTTCCGAATAATTGGATTTCGTTTCATCATTCGGGTAAAATCTGTTTGTACCCAATGCAAGCCGAAAACCGCCGTCAAGAGCGTAGAAATGATATAATTGATGATTTACGGACAAAGTTTCACATTGAAGTTGTGCTTGATTTTACGCATTTTGAGAAAGAAAACAAATTTCTCGAAGGCACGGGTAGTATGGTTCTTGACCGAATGAACCGTACTTCGTATGCCTGTATTTCGCCCCGAACCAATCCCGAGGTTTTAGATGCTTGGGCGAAAGCTATGAACTATAAGTTAGTAAAATTTGCCTCGGTTGATACCCACGGCAAAGATGTTTATCACACCAACGTGGTGATGTGCATTGGTGATGATTTTGCGGTCGTTTGCTTAGATTCAATCCCAGATTTAGACGAGCGGTTGATGGTTAAAAAATCTTTGGTTAATAGTGGTAAAAACGTCATTGAAATTTCACTCGAACAAATGAATCAATTTGCGGGTAATATGCTATTGGTCAAGAGTTTACGAGGAAATAGCTTACTTATAATGTCCACGACAGCTTATGATTCTCTCAACCGTTCGCAAATACTCGAACTCGAAGAATATGCCTCTATCCAGCACTTTAATCTCGCCATGATTGAAACTTGTGGCGGTGGTTCGGCTCGCTGTATGATGGCCGAGGTACATTTGCCAGAGAAATGAAAGTATGGTGTGAAAATTGTAATTTTTCAAAGCTTACAAGCTAAAACAAAATTTTTAAGTAATGGGATAAATATAATCAACAATTTTAAAAATGACTAAGTAACTGATTATTAGCACATTATCCTACTGTGGACTTGTCGACTATTGACTGTGGACTACTTATTAGACTTTTTGTCGAAATTTTAGTCAAAAGGCAGAATCTAAGGAAAGAGAATTGAATAATTTAAAAACACAAAAAAGCCGTCTAAAACAAGACGGCTTTTTGGATTTCAACCCTAACCACTTTACTATAATTTATCTTGATGCAGTAAAACTGCTTGCTAATTGAAACGATATTTATTTTTCAAAGACTTTTTTAGCCAAAAACGTTTACTAATTTTTGAATAATAGTATCTGATAAAATATAATGAAACCATGCCCAAAGTAGTTAATTGAAAAAGTTCATAAACTACGAGCAACAGCAAAGCTGCGATAAGAAACATTTGGATTGGATAAAACATGGCAGTAAATGCTTAATATCAGGCAAAATTTTATTTATAACAAACGAAATCCTAAGGTGAGCTGTGTCCAAGCGTTTTTGTAACGGGGGGCAGTTGATGTGCCGTCACCGTCGTTGTTCTGAATATCCCAACCCGCTCTCGCACCAAGCACAATACGCTTGATATTGATGTCAAGGCCACCCACAAAACAAAGCGTATTTTTACGGATATTTTCGTTTTTGAATTCTTCGGCTTGCTCAATACTCGTAACGGCATTGGTAAATACATTTTTTTGTTTGCGCTGTTGTTGTTTCTGTAAAAAATAATTGTAAAT
>JANNEN010000014.1:0-11123 GCA_031378715.1 Emticicia sp. | reverse complement strand
GTTTTCAATTCGCTTCGCTTCTGCTAACGCCCGGCAAAACTCTGCATGAGCAGCGGCGATGTTCCCCTGATTCTTGTTGAAAATAGGGATGGGGGCGCCAATTTGAAAGTTAGCAATTCCCGAATTTGTTCCGTTATCCACACCCGCTGCAAGCTGGGCGGTTAGGTTCGGAATTGATTGGACGTTTTGACGTTCAATGTTGGCACGAGCTTTCTGAACGTGTATATACGAAAACGTACCTTTATAACCTTCCAATGCTTTTGAATAAGCCGAATCAGCCAAAACATAACTCTTTCCTCTCATGTAGGCATCGGCTAAGTTGTAGTAGTCTGAACCAATTGGCTTCTTTGATTTTGCAATTATCTTTTCATAAGTAGTCGCTAACTTTGACCAGTTTTTGGCAGGTTTATAAATAGCCGCAATATCATTTAAAGTTACCGTTGCGGTATCACCTAACTCAATGGCTTTCTCAATGTTCATAATAGCCAACGAGTCATTGACTTTTTTGGCCGCATCATCTTTAATACAGGCATAGCCACGTCCCAACATTCCATAGTCAGAAGGTAAATGGCGATCTTTTGCCGCTTGAGCCAAAAACTCAGTGATGTTTTTTACACCATCGGCACACTCCGTTTTTTCAATTTGAATATAGCCTTTTAAACGAAACTTAATCGGGTCTTTTTCAGCATCAAATACCATATTTAAGACCTTCATCGCACCGTCATAGTCTTTACTTGCTGTTGCCAATTTTATATAACGCAATTTAGCGGCGGGTGTAGCTTCGCTGTTTTCCAATCCCAAACGTGCATTTTCGGCCGCTTGTGGAAACTTACCGAAAGTCGTAAATAAATTACTCAATAAGAAATACGCAGGTGCATAGGTCGGGTCGGCTTTTATTGCGTCATTCATTTCGGTTTGAGCTCTCGGATAGTTTTTGCCTTGATACCAAATACGCCCCATCATGGTACGAATTTTAGCAACTTTCTGACCCATATTTACAGCATTTTCTAAGGCCGTCATGGCCGAACCGCCATCATTTTTTATCTGAAAGGCTTTGGCTAAGGCAATGTAATAATCAGGATTATTTTTTACTTTTTGCAAATCAAGCCCCGCCTGAACGTTCAAAACCGCGTCGGCTGGATCATTGGTTTTGGCTGAAAGCGAATACATCTCCCCAATGCGAAACATCACGTCAGGATTTTTATTTCGGGTATCTTTTTTAATTAAATCAAAATCAGCTTTTGCACCCGCTTTGTCGCCCGAAAATAGCTTCACTGCCGCCAAACCCACTCTATTAATTGGGTCGGGACGTTTGGCATCAAGTGCTGCTCCTTTGGCAAAAGCGTCTTTTGCCTGGGCTAAGTCCATTTCGCCATCTTGGAGATTGAGGTAATAGTATCCCAAATAAAAATAATTCTCAGCCGTAGGCGTAGTTGTTGCCAACTGCTTGAAAATTGTTTCGGCAGTAGAGTATCTCTCAGCATCTAAATTTTTCAGTCCGTCCTGCACCGTTTGTGCCATAGTCTGGAACGACAACGCCAATACAGCTATCGCTGCTACTGACAAAGATCTCAAAATCTTTTTCATTTTCACTCTTAAAGTTAGGTTTACAGATTCTTTTTTTAATTAAAAGTAAAGCAAAGTTAAAAAAATGTCGTTGAGATAAAAAATATATTTTTCACAAACACCATTTGTTTATTCTGCGATTTATAGTTTAGACAGTTTTTTATTTGGAAAGTAATGCCAATAAATGTTAATGTTTCGTTAATCCCAAATGCTATATATTACCTTTAAAAAACGTTTTAAAATTAGACTTGGAATGATTTTTCAAGATTTAAACACCTCATAATCAAGCACTTATTACACAAACGATAAAATTAAGCTATTATTAGAATCAACGTTTTCAAGGCAATTTACCAATCGGCTTTTTTTCGAGAATTATCTCTCTTTTATAAATGTAGTACGGTAAAAGTCCCGATTTTTCAACGACTAATTGCCCGATATAGGCACAACAAAACCTAATAAATGCACTCGTTAGGCCGTAACCTTTCTTGGTATGGAGTATAATTCTTCGCTCAAATGGGTATTTTCGGGCTTTGAGCGAAGCCGTAGTTGGGGTATAAAAATCATTCGGTCTGGCATCATTCGCAATGCCTACTACATGAATACTATTGATGAAGTTTTGACTCTTGGAGTCGTCAATATCACTTATCCAATTACCACCAATGAAGCCGATAGCTTTGGTGTTTTTCTTTATAAAATCAATCACATCTTTGTTGCCGTTGGCAGCAAAAATATTGGCTTTCTTTACATCAGTTATGCCGAGTCGCTGAATCAGGTAATTTAAGTTACTCGAATTGCTGTTATCAAAAACCAATTTGATTTCGGAACTCTTTGTGCCGTTAAACATTTGCTTTAAGTCGGCAATAGTCAAGTTTTTGATTGAACTATTGGTATTTGAGATAATTGCTACGCCGTCAAGTGCCATTTTGGCGGGCAAATACGGAATATTATTACTGGTATAAATATCCTGCTCGTTCTTGGTTGCTTCACGGGTGACGATGGCAATATTTGCTGAGTCGGCCATCATCATACTCATCGCTTTTTGTTCGGGAACATAGACCACATTTAGTTTTGCCTTGGGATAATGGGCATTGTACGCCATCACCTGCGACTCCACGATGGGCTGCAATGATTCGTCGGCGGCAATTAATATTTCGCCCTCATTGGGCAAGTCTTGTTTTTCGGGTTTCGAGCATTGCCATAAAATCAACAGGAGCGGAAGTAGCAGCAGTATTTTTTTCATCTTTATTCTATTTGGGGTTTCTTGCTGGTAAAATTAATCAAAAATTTTGTAAAAAAAGGTTTTGGGTAAATACATTTAGATTATTAACTAAATATATAATAAAATATTGTATTTATAAAAAAGCCATTTCGCAGAACGAAATGGCTTTTAAATATTTTAACAGCGTCGAGTTATTGAATTGTAAAGACTTTGTACGCTCGCCAGCACCGATAAAAACCATAGATAATGAATAAAACACCCAGTATCGTAGCCATGATTTCAGAAATTGGCAAGATAGTATTTCGCTTGATTACATAGCCTCCCATCACGACATACGCTATGCCAGTAAATGCCATAATATACGGCGTAACTTGGGAAAGCCCTTGACCTTTACGATTCTGTAACATTATTCGAGAACGAATGAAATTGGCATGGTAAAAAATACACGCACGTTGCGGCCATTTTGCTTTCCTGGATTCCATTTTGGCATAGATTTCAATACACGTGTTGCTTCTTCATCGCAACCAAAACCGATTCCCTTGACAATTTGAACGTCACCAAGGCTACCATCTTTTTCAACAACGAATTTAGCAAAAACCCTACCCGAAACATTTGCTCTTTGAGCCGCTGATGGATATTTAAGATTCTTACCGATGAAACCATACATTTCTTTGATACCACCTGGAAACTCAGGGTTTTGTTCAACCGTTGTAAAGATTTCATCTTCTTTTGGTTGCTCAATTTCTACAGCTTTTGGAGCTTCTACGGGTGGTGGAGCGGCCGCAACTTCGTCCGACTCAACGCCTTCTTTGGTTTCGTTTGAGATAACCGCCTTCTCAATCTGCTCGGCAGGTGGTGGTGGTTCTTCGTTTTTTACCTCTTCATCGGGCTTTGGCTCGGGAGGCAAAAACTTAATCGTTTGCACTTCGGGTGGCTTAACTTCTGGTGGTGGCGGTGGCGGAAGTTCCAAGGGTTTGTCTTCCACTTTTTCGTCTTTCAACTTCGTAAGGTCAATTTCAACGGCCACTTCTTTCTGAACCTTTGGTTGAATTGACGCATAAAGCATCGGAGCACCGATAGCCCCCAAAAACGCCACTGTTCCGTACAAAAGCGAACGGTTTACCGTTTTTTTGTAGGCTTTCCTTAGGTCATAAGCTCCGTAAGCCTTGTTACGGCTCTCGAATACCATGTCGTCCAAGGTCACATTGACATTATTTTTAGGTTCCATATTATTTTTAAATTTAATCTTTGAATTAGTTTCTCACGAAACCATTTTCAAACGAGTACGCTAAATTATTTCTTTGGAAGAGCTATTTTTTGCTTATAAAAATCAAGCTCAATCGGCGTTGGATCTACAATGGCATAAAGCTCCGATTTTGTTATTGACATTTCATCTAAAATATCAACCGTATTTTTATACGTTGCGTCGTCGGTTGGCTTGATTACGATTGTAAATTTTTCGGGCGAAGTTGCATTAACTTTACCTTTCAAAACTGCGGTACGGATACCATCTCTCGAATAATCCGTTTCCATCAAAAACTCGGGTGTAAGAGTCTTCGCAGATTTCTGATGATAGAAAATGCGGTTATCTTTTCCCATAATGATCGAAATGGTGTTCGATTCCTTCATTTCAGAGGTTTCAATAGGCTCGTCGTCTTTCGGCTTTTCGGGCATATTTAACTTCATCATGTTGGGCTTGCTAAACGTCGTGGTGAAAACAAAGAATGTTATCAGCAAGAAACCTAAATCCACCATGGGAGTCATATCGACTCTTGCTGATTGCTTTTTGGCCCGTACTTTACCATCACCTTTGCCACCACCACCGGAGGTGTCTATGTCTGCCATTGAAATACAATGTTTAGAATGTTTTTAAATAGTTTTGAATTATGAGCGATGAACTATGTGTTAAAAAGCTAATTTCATTTGGTAAATTTACCGACTTAGATTAGCATAACTGATAATTGATAACTGATAATTGATAATTGACAAACTCAATTTGGAGCTCCTTCAACGCCAGTGATTAACTGAAACTTGTTGATGTCACGCTTACCGAGTTCGTTGAGTACCTGCTTGATGGCAGGATACGTGGTAGTAGCATCGCCTCTAATAGCTAACTTGGCCGAAGGATTAACCTCTTTCAAGTATGTTGATACCCAATCTCCTAACTCACTTTTGGTACTATCATTCGGAATACCTGGCATGACAACGTTTAGCTGACTTTCAGGAGGTAGATTCAAATACTGCTTCAAACCTAAAATACTGATTCCAAAATCCGAAAGCTTCTCAAAACTTTTGAGGTCACCGTTGTTTACAGCTACGCCATATTTTTGAGCTAATCTTTGAAGCAGTTGTCCACGTTCTTTGGCATTTGAAATACCGAAGTAATATCTGCCTTTTGGGTCGATACTGATGGTAGCCACACCCGTTTCGGGGATTTTTGTTTGCGAGATAGACGAGGGTGTATCAATCGTTACTGATTCTTGACCTTTAAACTGGGTGGTCATGATAAAGAATGACAATAACAAGAAAGCCACATCACACATCGCCGTCATGTCCATCACTGGACCTTTACGTTTTGGTTTATTTACGGCCATAACTTTTAATTATTTAGTTGATATACAAATTAACGAATAATAATTTAGAATGTTGTCTAAATATTAAAATATTTTTTTCAACATTATTTATTCGCAAACTAAATTAGTTATGAGCGGCAAAATTCTGCTGGATTGACATACCAATCTCGTCTATTTTGTAAGTCAGTTCATCAATTTTTGATGTAAAGAAGTTATACATAATGATTGAGATTGCAGATGTACCGATTCCTAAGGCGGTATTAATCAAGGCCTCCGAGATACCAGTTGCCAAAGCGGCTGCATCGGGAGCTCCACCACCAGCACCTAAGGCTGAGAACGCACGAATCATACCCAATACAGTTCCTAAGAGGGCGATAAGGGTTGATACCGTTGCGAGAGTCGAAAGGATTGTAAGATTTTTTTCCAACATTGGCAGTTCGAGTGAAGTTGCTTCTTCAACTTCTTTTTGTAGGGCAGCTAATTTTTGTTCTTTGTCCATTGTAGTGTCTGACGACAAAAGGCTGTATTTGCCAAGAGCGGTTTTTACAACGTTTCCTACTGAACCTTTTTGTTTGTCGCACTCTTTGATTGCGTCAGAGATATTATTAGAATCTAACAACGAACGAACTTTACGAACGAAAGTGTCAATATTGCCAGTACCCGTTGCTTTGTTGATGGTAAAGAAACGCTCGATTGAGAATACCAATACACAAAGAAAACAAGTCATTAAAATAGGCACAACGACACCACCACTGTGAATCAAACCAAAGAAATCGCCTGGTTTTGGCTTGTGTTTTTCGGCATCAAGAAAGTGACTTGGATCACCCAAGATGAACATGTAAGATAGAATTGAAATAATGATAAGTACAGGGATTGTGAAAGCGGGGTTTAAACCTCCACCAACTGACTGATTTGCGGCGGCTTTTGCTGCTGGGGCTGCTGACTTTTTTTCCATTAGAATTGAAAATTTTAGGGTTTTAAAAAAATAAAAAAATGTTTTTGGTAAAATATAAAGTTAAAAAAATTAGAAAAGTAACCTATTCCAAAATAAAATATTGCCAATGCTTACGATTGTGTACTTTTTAATTTTTTGACAATTTTATAGAAAAACAGCGAAACAAAAAAACATAAAGAGAATTAATTTTTGGGTAAGCAATCTAACTTTGAACTTTTCAAAGAAACATTTTGCTTAAATCAAGAACAGTACGCACCCCTAACATTTTAGTTATCAAGCATTTAGCATGAATTTAATGGTTTACATACAACATTTGACCCAAGAACTTGGTATGTATTTTTTTTTCATTAAATTATTGATTAACTGAGTGATTGCACTTCGTTTTGCTTATTGCTTATTGCTATCGACTTTAATTCGCTCGTCTCGATTGACCAATTCCCAGGCGGTTTGGAATACCAAACGGGTGATTTGTTGGTATTTTGGAAAGAGAATTTTCTCGACATCGTCGCCTGGACGGTGGTAATCTTCGTGAACGCCCGTAAAGTAAAAAATGACGGGGATTTTATTTTTGGCAAAATTATAATGGTCAGAACGATAATAAAAACGGTTGGGATCTTTGGGGTCATTGAAGGTATAATCCAAGTCATAATTAATGTATTTTTTATTTGCATCTTCGCTAATCTGGTGCAATTCCGAGGATAATTTGTCCGAACCTATTAAGTAAACGTACTCCTGCTTGGGGTCGTGCTGCTTGTCAATACGGCCAATCATGTCGATATTTAGGTCACAAACGGTTTGGACCAATGGAATAATTGGATCTTTGTCGGTGTAATATTGCGAGCCTAAAAGCCCCTTTTCTTCGCCCGTGACGTTCATAAACAAAATGCTCCGTCGGGGGCCGTTACACGCTTTCTTGGCATTAGCGAATGCCTCGGCGAGTTCCATGACAGCACACGTACCCGAACCATCATCATCGGCTCCGTTGTGGATTTGTCCGTTTTGGATTCCTACGTGGTCGTAATGAGCCGTGATGAGTACTACTTCGTCTTTCTTGTCAGTTCCTTCCAAAAAGCCCATGATATTGGCCGTTTCGACTGGCACTTCTCCCCGCTCGGCTTTCACCGAAATTGTAGATGGTTTTAGTTTGTTTGATAAACTGACACCTTTTTCACCAATGGCACTAACGATTTTGGTTAATTTGCTGGGCTTGACGGCCAACATTTCGGCGGCCATTTCCTGCGAAACAAAAAAAGTAGGATTGGCTGATGCTTTTTCGGCGGTAACAGAAGCATTAAAATTTAGTTGATTGAACCTCGACAAAACAGCCTTCCGCTCGGCTACTAATGAGGTAAATTTTTGAGCATCGGTTCCCGAAATCACAAAAAACATTTTTGCACCGTGATTCAAAGCAATATTGATTTTCTTTTGCAAGCCCGATCTTTCTGTCCACTCCGATTTTTCATCGGTTTTGGTGAGGAGATTTTTGCCCGTTTTATCTTTCGGTTCTCCCTCAAAAAACACCACAGCTTTGCCCGTTACATCAATGTCTTTGTAGTCATTATAAAGCGTGTTTTCAATACCAAATCCTGCAAAAACTACTGAAAGCACTTGCTCATCGGGAATACTGGTCATGCCGTTGGGGTAATAATCTTTGAAAAGTTCGCGTTGCTGCTTTCCAATCTTGATGTAGGCATCTTTCCAGCCTTTTTGATAAAGGTTAAAAGTCTGAAAATACCCTTTGCTACCATCTTTTTGGGGAGCGATGGCTTGGAGACCCAAATCAGCAAAATGTTTGGCAATGTATGCCCCCGCTTTTCGTTGTCCTGCCGAACCCGTGTCACGCCCTTCGAGGCTGTCGGAAGCAATGAAAGTCAGATGTCGTTTCAAGTCGTCTGCCGTGATGGTAGCAGCAAATTGGCTGGACTTATCTTGTGCGTAGCTGACAGAATAAATATTCACCAAGATAAAAAGTAGAATAATTTGTTTCATGTAAATTGGTAGGTTTATAAAAGAATATTTTTCAGTAAAAATAATAGCTTTTCAAATTAGAAACCGTGTTTTTCTCATATTTTTGTCCAAAATACTATTACCGCTGCAATGACCAAAGAACAAGTGCTGAAAAAATACTTCGGGTATGATACATTTCGCCCGCTTCAAGCGGAAATAATTGACACAATTTTAGCTAAAAAAGACTGCATGGTGCTGATGCCCACGGGTGGCGGAAAATCAATTTGCTTTCAAGTTCCTGCTTTGGTTTTGGAGGGAATGACGTTAGTCATATCGCCACTCATAGCCTTGATGCAAGACCAGGTTCAAGCCCTGCAAGCTAATGGTGTACCATCGGCATTTTTGAACAGTTCATTGTCAATAACTGAGCAGCGAACGCTCGAAGAAAAGTGTCAGGCGGGGGAGATAAAACTGCTTTATATTTCGCCCGAAAAATTATTTTATAATAACTACCTTAGTTTCATCAAAACCTTGACTATCAACCAGATAGCCATTGATGAATCGCATTGCGTATCTACTTGGGGGCATGATTTTAGACCCGAATACACGAAGCTAAATATCTTGAAAGAAACCTTTCCAAACGTGCCAGTTGTGGCACTTACAGCGACCGCTGACCGTGTAACGAGAAAGGATATTTTGACCCAATTAGGGGTGCCTGATGCCCAAGTTTTTATCTCTTCGTTCGACCGACCGAACCTAAGCCTAAACGTTTTGGGTGGTCGAAATCGGCTGAAAATTATGCAGGAATTTGTGGTAAAACGACCCAATCAATGTGGAATCGTTTATTGCCTAAGTCGCAAAAATACGGAAGATGTGGCCGAGGGTTTACGCAAGGTTGGCATTAGGGCGATGCACTATCACGCAGGCGTAGATTCCAAGACCCGTGCGGAGGTACAAGATGCGTTTATTAAAGACGAAATTCAGGTGATGGTGGCCACGATTGCATTCGGAATGGGCATTGATAAATCAAATGTTCGGTTTGTGATTCATTATAGCTTGCCTTCAAATGTCGAAAGTTATTACCAAGAAATCGGGCGAGCGGGGCGTGACGGTGTAAAATCTGATACGTTGTTGTTTTATAGTTTTGCTGATATTATGACCCGAAAAGACATGATTCAGAAGTCAGAACTGCCCGAAGCGATGAAAGAGGTGCAGTTTGCAAAACTCGACCGAATGAAGCAATACGCCGAGGCGGAGATTTGCCGACGACGGATTTTGTTGAGTTATTTTAATGAAGAAGCCCAAAACGATTGCGGCAATTGTGATGTTTGTCAGAACCCTCCGCAAAAATTTGATGCCACGATTTTTGCTCAAAAAGTCCTCTCGGTTGTTGCCCGTACCGAAGAAAAAGCGGCCATGGGCTTGCTGATTGATGTACTGAGAGGTTCGCAAAACAGGGCGATTTTTGAGCGAAATTATCAAAATTTAAAGACTTTTGGGGCAGGGAAAGAACTAAAATACGAAGAATGGGCCGATTATATTACGCAAATGCTCAACTCTGGTGTAGTCGATATTGCCTACGATGAGCGACATTCGTTGAAGCTAAACTCGGTTTCGTGGAAAGTTTTGAAGGGTGAAAAGAAAGTAAACTTGGTAAGATTTGAGGCGTATGACATCAAAAAAGCCAGACAAGAAGAAGCAGAACCACGTGAAAAATCAAAGCGGGAAGTGATAAAAGATGCTTTATTTGAGAAGCTCCGACTCTTGCGTAAAAAAGTGGCCGATGAGCAAAATGTGCCGCCATTTGTGGTATTTTCGGACGCTACGCTGTCGGATATGGCTCAGAAACGTCCCGAAAACAAGTTTCAGATGATGACTGTTTCGGGGGTTGGTGAACAAAAATATAGAGAGTATGGAGAGAAATTTATCAGAGAAATTTCGGACTTTACTGGTAAAAATCCCGAAATCGGCAGGCCAAAAGCTGATAAAGGTATGACATTTTTGGAAACTTTTGATTTATACAAACAAGGGCTTTCGATTGACGAAATGGCCACCCGACGAACCCTAAACCCCGTGACAATCATTAGCCATTTGGTAAAATTAAAGCAAGATGGCGAAAATATTGACCTCAAACAGTATCTTATGACGTACGAATATAATCAGATAATTGCGGCAGCGATGAAGATAAATATCCAGAAAGGCGATGCCCTAAAACCACTCTTTGAAACCCTCGAAGGAGTGTATGATTATGGAAAACTACGGCTCGCTTTGGCAATTTGGGGAGGATAAAAATCACTTGATTGACAACATAAAGCACTGTCAATCAGGTGATTATATAACAAACTACATTCTTTAGTAGATAAAAAAGCCATTTTGGAGGCTTAGATTGTTTGGCTTTCGGATTAAAACCTCACCGCATCGGCAGTCCGACCTAAATCCCTCTCCACAGGAGAGGGACTTTGAAAAAACACGAGATTTTGTACGAAAAATACTTATTTACTTCCCCTGTGCTTCAACAACCGCAATGGCCACCATATCAACGATTTCTTGTACGGTTGAGCCTAATTGCAGGACGTGAACAGGTTTTTTTAACCCGAATAAAATTGGCCCGATTTTATCAATATTGGCAATTTCTTTGACCAAATTATAGGCAATATTCGATGCCGATAGGTTAGGAAAAATCAAGGTATTTGCTCGACCATTGACCAAATCGCTGAAAGGATGATTTTCTTTCAAAAGCTCAATATCAAAAGGTAAATGGGCTTGCATTTCGCCATCAACAATCATGGTTGGGTGCTTCTCCTTCAAGATTGATACGGCCTTTTGCATTTTTGCAGCATCATCACCATCGGCACTACCGAAG
>JANNEN010000443.1:0-5563 GCA_031378715.1 Emticicia sp. | reverse complement strand
ACGAATCCATTCGTTCTGAAAAGAAAAAAGTAGTTGTTTTAGGCTCTGGACCAAACCGAATTGGGCAGGGAATTGAGTTTGATTATTCTTGTGTTCATGGTATTTTGGCGGCAAAAGAGTGTGGTTATGAGGCAATTATGGTAAACTGTAACCCCGAAACGGTTTCGACTGACCCTGATATTGCTGATAAATTATACTTTGAACCTGTTTTTTGGGAACACGTGTACGACATCATTCAGCACGAGAAACCCGAAGGTGTTATTGTGCAGTTGGGTGGGCAAACGGCCTTGAAAATGGCGGAAAAACTGACTAAATACGGCATAAAAATCATCGGAACGTCGTACGATGCCCTTGATTTGGCGGAAGATAGAGGTCGTTTTTCTGAAAAATTAAAGGAAATGGAGATTCCATACCCACTATTTTCTACCGTTCGTACGGCCGACCATGCCGTTGAAGTTTCTCGTACTTTGGGTTTTCCGCTTTTGGTTCGTCCGAGTTATGTTTTGGGTGGTCAAAGTATGAAAATCGTTATCAATGAGCAGGAATTGGAGCAGCACGTAGTGAAGATTTTGGGCGATATTCCTGATAATAATATTTTGATTGACCATTTCTTAGAAAATGCAATCGAGGCAGAAGCCGATGCTATTTGTGATGGTGAAAATGTGTATATCATCGGAATCATGGAGCATATCGAACCTGCGGGTATTCACTCGGGAGATTCTTACGCACTGCTTCCGACTTTCGATTTGAGTGAAAACGTTATCAAACAGATAGAAGATTACACCCGAAAAATTGCGGTGGGCTTAAACACCGTTGGCTTGATAAATATTCAATTTGCGATAAAAAACGAAGTCGTTTACGTCATCGAAGCCAATCCCCGTGCTTCTCGAACGGTGCCGTTTATTTGCAAGGCCTACCAAGAACCGTACGTAAACTATGCCACGAAAGTAATGTTGGGCGAGAAAAAAGTGACCGATTTTGATTTCAATCCCGTCAAGAATGGCTATGCGATAAAAATTCCAGTGTTTTCGTTCAGTAAATTTCCGAATGTAAACAAAGAACTTGGCCCCGAAATGAAATCAACGGGTGAAGGTATTTATTTTATCGAAGATTTGACCGATGACTTTTTCTTGAATATCTATTCAGAGCGGAATTTGTATTTGAGTAGGTAAGGATTAGTAGGTAACATAATCACCAACAAAAAATAAATTTCAAAATAAACTAAAAATAAATTGTTACATAACGTAACTTTTATAATATTTGTAGGGGGATAAAATTTCAAAAACATGACCGAAAACAACGGATGTTGATTGATTTAGGCATGAGGTTAGCACAAAGTAAGCGTTATTTACAATTTTTTGCTGATACAATGACTGAAACGCAGTTAAATTCAACGTTAGATTTGATAAATAATCTCACAAAAATCATCGAAGCCCTCGAAAGCGAAGAGCTAAATACTTAAATAATCGTATGAAAACATACCACGAGATTTTAGCATTGATTGAAAATCAACACACGCTGGAAGAAATCGAAGCCTGTGGATTAGCAGTAAAGGAGTTTTTGCCGAAAGCAAGCGAAAATGAAAAGCAAACGGTAAAAGCAGCAATTAGGCAACATATTGATTGCTTTTTGACCGAAAGTAAGCAAGCAATCGCTAAGGCTGATAACTATTTGGTAATAAATGGGCAACAGGTAGATTTAGCCGAATGGCTAACGATTAACGAATATGCAAAGCGTTTTGGTCTGAAAAGTACCAATGTAGTTTCCAATCGAATAAAAAGAGGGTTGATACCTAATAGTAATATTTTTATTGTAAAGGAGCTTAATAACCTCAAACTTATCAAAGCCTCGTAAAATTTATACCAAAGTTCGTTGGTTACTGAATAAGTTTTGTAGCTTGGCTTTCCCAAATTGCAAAATTGTAATGAGTCCTTGTGTGTGAATGAATAATATTGCTCTTTAACAAATTCCGTAAAAGCCGTCAGACAAGATTTGTATGACGGCTTTTGTTTTTGTACATATTGTTTCTATTTTTGTCAATAAATTATAAAAATTATATGGATAGCAACTTTTTAAAAGATATAATTCAACCTTTGGTTCTGTGTCTGGGCGGAATTTTTGCCCTTTATCAGTTCGATAAACAACAAAAATTTAAACGGCTCCAAAATCTATCTTCTTTATGGAAAACATTTATAAATGATTCTGAGATTATGGAGTTATTTAGCTTTTTGAATGGAATCGAGAAAGAACACGAGGGCAAAATCGAGGATTTGGCACAGTTTAGCCCGAAAATAAAACTCAAATACCTTGCATTAATCGAAGAAGCCGCCATTTATGTTGATGCTTTTGAGGTTGATAAAAGCTACGCAAAATATCTTTTCCAATGGCATTTTTATTTTGTTTATCAATCACCCGAAACGAGTGAGTCTTTTTGGGCAAATATTGGAGGTAAGCAAGAAATGAACGCCTCTTACTGGTCAAAATCAAGAATGTTGGCATCAAAATTTATTCCTGAATAAACTTTTTGAGCGTTTACGGAAAGCCGTCGTACAAGATTTGTATGACGGCTTTTGTTTGTGTGATAACTTTTTCTGATTCGTTCCTATTTCAAAAGAAAATTGAGTAAATTTGTTAAAAAATCCAGTTTACCAAACTCTTTTTTGTCGAAATGGCTCTTGTAGAATCAAATATGCTCCCGCTCGGAACACCCGCCCCTGCGTTTAATTTATTGGATACGGTTTCGGGTAAAACCTTGACAGTCAATGATTTATTCTCCGAAAAAGCTACCGTGCTGATGTTTATTTGTAACCATTGCCCCTACGTGGTTCATGTAAAAGACGAACTCGTACGGCTTGGCCAAGACTACCAGCCGCTTGGGGTTTCTTTTGTGGCGATTAGCTCAAATGATGTAGTAAAACACCCACTCGATGGCCCCGAATTAATGCCAGTTTTTGCCCAAGAATCGGGCTTTACATTTCCGTATCTGTACGACCAAACTCAGGCCGTGGCTCGTACATACAATGCCGCTTGTACTCCCGATTTTTATGTATTTGATGGTGAGCAAAAACTTCGCTACCGAGGACGTTTGGACGATTCTCGCCCCAAAGTCGAGAACCCAAAGCCCGTCACAGGTCGAGATTTACGGGCGGCTCTGAACGCAATATTAGCCAACGAACCCGTTGCCGAAACCCAGATTCCGAGTATGGGCTGTAATATAAAGTGGGTCGAATAATTCAATGTGTAAAAATGTTAAGTGTGTTCAATAAATTCAGTATGCAATCGTATTTAATATCTTGATAATCAAGGTTTTATTAAAAAATAGGGGAAAGTTTGTTTTTTAGTAAAAGCTACCCTTTAATCATAAATTTTATTTCAAGATAATGGCTCAATCTGCTACCACTCAAAAGTACCGCTCATTTTCGTTGTTGTTTATCTTTTTTTTCTCGGGCTTTGCGGCCTTGATTTACCAAGTAATCTGGCAGCGATGGCTCGTTTTTTATACGGGTATTAGCTCCGTTAGTATCAGCCTTATTGTGTCGGCTTTCATGGCGGGCTTGGGTTTGGGATACTTGGTGGGTGGACAAATTGCCGACCGAGCAGGCAAGAATCGACCAATTTTATTTTTTGTCATGGCCGAAGTGGGTATTGGTGTTTTTGCTTTATTGAGCAAATCAATCATTTACGACTGGCTTTATCAGACCAATGCCCTTGCGGGCGGCTCTACTTTTCAAATCTATTTGATTTTGTTTTTGGTTTTGCTATTTCCTACATTCTTGATGGGCCTGTCGTTACCGTTGCTTTCTAAGGCATTTGAAGAAAAAAATGCCGAAAATCAAGCGAGTTATATCAGCCTTTTATACTTTACAAATACGCTCGGAGCAGCCGCTGGCACTTTTATCACAACCTTTATTTTGATTCGGGTGATTGGCTTTGAAAACTCCGTTCGCTTGGGGGCTTCATTCAACTTTTTGTGTGCCATTACAGCGGGCGTAATTTATTATATTCAAACAAAAAATCAAAAAACTGTTATTGAGACAGCCTCAATTTTACAGGATTCCACCAAAACGCCAGGCTCTTTCTGGAACCAGAACTTCGTCTATTGGTTGCTACAATACACGATTTCGGGTTTTATGGCGATATGTTTTGAGATAATTTGGTTCAGAATGATTGAAACCATGATGAAATCAATCGCTCTTACGTTTTCGATTATCCTCACGATTTACTTAGCAATGATGGCCATTGGTACTTACACGGGTGTTCGATTGGCCAAAAAACTCCAAAAAAATCGCCTAAAACTATTCCTCAATGCCCAATATTTGCTGTATTTTTATACGGTTGGCTCAATTTTATTTCTCCAATGGATTGTAAGCGACACCACATCGTTAGCTTTTTTGTTTGACTATTTTAAAAACTACGAAACTTCTTTCGCTCCCAAAATCGCCATCTCAACGATGGTCGTGATTCCGTTTTTCTTGATGGCCGTGCCAACGTTTATTATGGGTTTTAGTTTTACACTTTCGCAGCTTATCATTCAAGATAAATTTGATGAAGTTGGTCGGAAAGTAGGCTGGTTACAATTCGTAAACATCGTTGGCTCAACAATCGGGGCGTGGTTCGTAACCCTCATCGGCTTCAATTATTTGGGTACTGCCCTCACTATCAGGTGCGTTGGCTTGATTGGTTTGGTGTATGTCATTGCTTTGCACCGCAACCGATTTAATAGTTTAGCAGCAAGAATTATGATGGGAGCGGGGCTAATCTTGGTCATTGCTTTGATGCCGAACAACGAAAGGTTTTGGATGAAATTCAGTGGAATGTACGACAGGCAAAGTTTTATTGTAAAAGAAGACGAAACGGCACTTTCATTTATCAAAACTGTTGGCGAGGAGTCCTACGTATATATCAATGGTTTGGGGCAAAGTATGTTTCCCTTTCATAAAGACATCACGCACTTTACCCTCGGAGCAGTACCCGCACTGCTGCACCCCAACCCGCAAGATATTGGCATCGTGGGGCTTGGCTCGGCGTGTACGCTTTATAACGCTGCTGGGCGACCCGAAACCAAATCGCTTGACTGCTTTGAGGTCATTGTCAATCAGCCCGAGGCCGTGAAGGAGTACGTCAGTCGGTCGGGTGATAGTACCGCTCTGTATATCATGAACGACAAGCGGGTAAATTTGATTTTGCAAGATGGCCGCTATCGAATGCACAGCAGCCCGAAGTTATATGATATTTTGGAAGCCGATGCTTTGCGGCCAAAATCTTCGTATTCGGGTAATCTTTATTCGGTTGAGTATTTTCGGTTATTAAAATCAAAACTCAAAAAAGGAGGCTTGGCTATTACTTGGGGAGCAACAAGCCGCATCAGGAATGGTTTTGCGGAGGTTTTTCCGTATATTTATGAAATCGACGGCTTTATGATTGTGGGCAGCGACCAGCCTTTGGTATTTGATGAGAAAGTAATTTTTGAACGATTAGAAAATAAATTTACCAAAAATCACTATGAACGTGCTAATATAAAAGTGCAAGAAAACTTAGAAAGGGTACTCAAAACTCGAAAAAT
>JANNEN010000480.1:0-15941 GCA_031378715.1 Emticicia sp. | reverse complement strand
CTCAGAAGTTCAATTTTAACCAGAAAGCAAAATTTACAAAAAAATGAAAAATGAAAACCTATCTCCCAGCGAAACGATGTACGGCACTCATCATTCATCACTCATCACTCATCTCTCCTTATTCTCTGCCGCTACAATTTGCGAAGCACTCGGTAATAAAGGCAATTTACCATCTGTGATAAAACCAATTGCTGGAAATATGAGGATTTGTGGACCCGCCTATACCGTACAAACCATGCCTCGTGATAATGTTTTGTTGCATCGAGCATATGCCTATGCACAAGCTGGCGATGTTTTGATTGTAAATACTTCTGGCTTTTATGAAGCTGGTTATTGGGGTGATTTGATGAGTTTGGGAGCAAAAACCAAAGGCATAAATGGCTTAGTAATAGATGCTTGCGTGCGTGATGCCGATGATATTGAGGCAATGGGCTTTCCCGTTTTTTCGAGAGGTTTGTGTATTCGTGGTACTTCTAATCATGGCGATGGCACGCTGAACGAACCTATTATTATTGGCGATGTACTGATAAATCCAGGCGATATTATCGTGGGAGATCGTGACGGTGTGGTGGTAGTTCCATTCAGTAAAATTGAAGAAGTTATCGAAAAAGCTACCGCCCGAGAAGCCAAAGAAGAAAGAACGAGAGAAGAATTGAGAAAAGGCAGAACTTCTTTGCAAATCTATGGTTGGAATGATAAATTTGGGTATTAGTCACAAAATAATATCATAAAATATCATGTCAGAATTTCAACTATACGATTTCAGAAGAATTGATAAAGTATTAAGCCCCGAAGAGAAAAAAGCGGTACAAGGCTTATCAAGCCACATTAACGTTAGCTCACGGAGGGCAGTCGTCAGTTATAGTTATGGCGATTTCAAACATAATGAAGAAAAAATTGTAGAACAATTTTTCGATGCTTTACTGTATCAAACCAATTGGGGACAGAAAAAATTGATGTTTCGTTTTCCACAAGATAGCATCAATTACCAACAATTACGAGAATATGAGATTGATATGGGTAATTTGACAGGCTACACTACTGAAATAAGAGTCTGGAAATCAAACGATTATGTACTGCTCAATATCGAATATTGTGATGATGAAAATGAAGAATGGGTCGAAGAAAACGATAATTCATTAGATGCTATGCTTGGCTTACGCACTGAAATGATGAATGGAGATTTCAGTTGTTTGTTTGCTTTCTGGTTAAATCTTTTGAGTATGCAAGAAAAAGATGATGAGGAAGAAGAGGAAGAAAATTATCAATTACCTACACTACCTTACGGACTATTTAAGCCGTCAGCATCTTTGCAAGAATTTATAGATTTTTTCAACATTGATAGTCGTATTATTAAAGCGGCAGGAACTTTCTTAAATTTCTCAAAGCCCATAGAAAAAGACTTGAAAAATGCAATTGCAGAAATGGATGAAGCAGATAAAAACGACTGGCTGATGCGTGTTATCACGGGAGAACCATTACTTGATGTAAAACTTAAAAAAGAATTATCTGAAACAGTTTCATCAGAAATTAAAGTAGATTTTGAGACCATTATGTCAAGATTATAACCTATAATTTTCCAAACAGAGGGTAGTACTGAAAAAATATTGGATTTTGATGATGAAAAAAAAATTAACAATTGCAATACTCGGGCTTGGTGAAGCAGGTTCACATTTTGCCAATGATTTAGCAAATATGGGCGTAAATGTTATCGGATACGACCCAAATCCTATACGTTTTTTACATGAAAATATCGTTTTGGCAACTAATAATTTAGAAGCTGCCCGAAATGCAGATATTATTTTTAGCGTAAATCTTTCCTCCGTTTCCGAAGAAATTGCTCGTGAAGTAATGCCCGTTTTGAACGAATCAAAGATTTATTTAGAAATGAATACTTCTTCACCCAATAAAAAAATTGCGATTTATGAAATCTTAAAATCTACGGGAGTACAATTCGTAGATTTGGCTATTATGGCTCCCGTGCCACCCAAAGGCATAAAAACGCCATTTTTAGCTTCGGGAAATGGAGCAAATATTTTCCAAGAAAAAGTAAAAAATCTAAACTTAAATCTTTCCGTTTTGAGTGATGTGGTCGGTGAATCCTCCACTCGCAAACTCCTGCGTTCCATTGTCTATAAAGGCATCGCTGCCGTAATTTGCGAAGCGATTGAAGCAGGACAGAAATTTGGATTAGAAGACTACATCCGTGAACAAATCAGTTCGGTCATTGGTGGAAATGACGACTTGATTGACCGTTTTGTGGAAGGCAGTAAAACCCACGCCCTCAGACGGATGCACGAAATGGAAGCGGTAGTTGAGATGTTAGCCCCCCGAAGCGTCGGTCGCCCCGCCCCCGATGAGGGAGCTTTCGATCCAATTATGTCCAAAGCCACAAAAGAAAATTTGAAGAAATTAGCAAAGATTAGTGAAGACAAGATTCTCCCTTCGGGACAGTTCGACGCTTCGATTAAGGGGCTACGTTTCATGCAAATTCGAGGAGGAAGTTCTAAGGGACTTTTCTTCAAAGCAGACGATTTACCAAAAGATGAAGTTGCTCGAAATCAAGCAGTTATCTTGGCAATGGAAGGAACTTTAAACGGCGACCCTCGGCAAATTGATGGTTTGGGAGGAGCAAATTCTTTAACCAGTAAAGTTGCAATCGTGAGCCTTTCCACTAATCCTGATTGGGGTTTAGACTATCTTTTCTTGCAAGTAGTCGTTGGAAAAGGCAAAGTCTCAACCACCCAAACTTGTGGAAATATCTTAGCGGGCGTATTGCCTTTTGCCATAGAATCTGGCATGATTAAGGCTCAGAATTTTACAACTTCGGCAAAAATTAATATTGTCAATACTGGAGGAATTTGTGAATGTGTGGTACAAACGCCCAACGGAAAAGTCGAGTATTCGGGCAGTACAAAAATTGACGGAGTTATCGGAACTGCTGCTCCAATCTTCTGCAATTATTTAGATACAGAAGGCTCAACTTGTGGCTCATTATTACCCACAGGCAATGCTATTGATGTTTTCGATGGTATAGAAACGACTTGTATTGACAATGGAATGCCCCTCGTAATCATGCGTGCAAGCGATTTTGGGCTTTCGGGCAATGAAAGTAAGGAAGATTTGGACGCCAACGAAAATCTAAAAAAGAAGATAGAAAGCATCCGTTTGCAAGCAGGGTTTCGGATGAATTTGGGCGATGTTACTGAACAAACCATTCCCAAAATGTGCTTGATTTCCCCTCCCCTACAAGGCGGAACAGTCAATACCCGAATGTTTATTCCTCACGTTGTCCACGAAGCCATTGGTGTTTTGGCAGCGGTTTCAGTAGCAACGGCTTGCATTTTGCCAAATACAGTGGTCAAAGTGATAAGTGATGAGTTAAGAACGATAAGTGAAAAAATGAAAAACTCATCACTCATCACTCATAGTTCATCACTAAGTATAGAGCATCCTTCGGGAGAGTTTACCGTAAATCTTGAATATGAACTTATTGATAATCAAATAGTTATCCATAAATCTGGGGTAATCAGGACGGCTCGGTTATTAAGTCGAGGGGAGGTTTTTATTTCTGATATAGATATTTTTAAAATCGAAAAAAAATAATTATTTAACCAAAAAACTGTTGGTCTAAAAATGTTGTCGCATCAATAGTTTTCGTCATCGACATTGACCTAACCACGAGTAATGATTTTCGTTTACCAAACATATTCGTAATTCTTGCCTCAAATTGTTTTGAGTTTAGGTGTAGATATACTAATTTTACATCTGCAAAAAAGCAAAATTCTAAGCAAAAAATGAGAGAGATACAATTTAGAGAAGCCCTGCGTGAAGCCCTATCGGAAGAAATGCGTCGTGATGAAAACGTATTCTTGATGGGCGAAGAGGTAGCCGAATACAACGGTGCGTACAAAGTAAGCCAAGGAATGTTAGATGAATTCGGAGCCAAACGAGTCATTGATACACCCATCGCCGAATTAGGTTTTGGCGGAATCGGTGTCGGGGCGGCCGTCAATGGCTTGCGTCCAATTATTGAGTTTATGACTTTCAACTTCTCCTTGGTGGCCATCGACCAGATAATCAACTCGGCCGCTAAGTTTATGTCGATGTCAGCGGGGCAGTATTCTTGCCCAATCGTATTTCGTGGCCCAACGGGAAACGCTGGTCAGTTGGGTGCCCAACACTCGCAAAACTTTGAGAATTGGTTTGCCAACACCCCAGGCCTAAAAGTAGTAGTGCCGCATAGCCCCTACGAAGCCAAAGGTTTACTAAAAGCCTCAATTCGTGACAACGACCCGACGATATTCATGGAGTCGGAGCAAATGTACGGTGATAAAGGCGAAGTGCCAGAAGGCGAATACATCATTCCGCTCGGCAAAGCCAATATTGTGCGTGAAGGCTCTGATATTACGATTGTGTCTTTCGGGAAAATGATTCCGAGAGTAGTACTTCCCGCCATGGCTGAATTAGAAAAAGAAGGAATAAAAGCCGAACTAATCGACCTTCGTACTGTCCGACCGATTGATTATCAGACAGTTATCAATTCCGTCAAGAAAACAAATCGTTGCGTAGTCGTCGAAGAAGCATGGCCATTGGCGGCTATTTCGTCTGAAATTGCCTACCACCTACAACGCTTCGCCTTCGATTATCTTGATGCCCCAGTGATTCGGGTAAACAACATGGATATTCCGTTGCACTACGCTCCTACGCTCATCGAAGCAACGCTACCAAACGTAAAGCGTACCATTGATGCCGTCAAGAAAGTGATGTATAAATAAGTGAATTTGGTGATTTTTAATAGAAAAAGCGTAGAATTGTCGAAATCCTACGCTTTTTCTATATACCAACAACTTCTCGAAAGTTTTAAACATTCGGGAAGTTCTACAAATGATTACTTAATTTTTCCTCGGCAAGTTTTCGTTTTTCTTCTCTGCCCGAAATAATTATACTTACTTCGTATAAAAGATAGAGCGGCAAAGCTACCAAAATCTGGCTCGTTACGTCGGGCGATGGCGTAATAACCGCCGCCACGATTAAGATTACCACCACAGCGTGCTTGCGGTAGGTACGCATAAATTCTGGCCCGATTACGCCAATTTTGGTCAGCACAAAAATAGCAACGGGTAACTGAAACGCCACGCCGCAAGCAAGTGTAAGCGTTGCTAAAATCGAGATATACGAACCAATATCAAATTGATTCTTGATACTTGGGTCGATCTGGAAATTAACTAAAAAGTTTATAGCCAAGGGCGAAACAATAAAATACCCAAAAAATACCCCCGAAAAGAAGAGTAATGTTACATAAAAGACCGCTCCCCGTGCCGATTTGCTTTCAGCGGGTTTTAGCCCGGGCTTGACGAACCGCCAAATTTCCCAAAATATATACGGAAACGCAAAAACCAATCCGATGATTGCTGCCGATGTCAAGGCCATCACAAACTGCCCCGAAACCTCACGGCTCATCAACTCAAAATTGAGTTTATCAACGCACAAACCCTCAGCCCCCACAAACTTACCCAATTTACACATCATGCGGTAAGTCCAAAAGTCTGTTTTTGCAGGAGCTAAAATCACTTTATTGTAAATATCCCCAATAAAAATAAAAGCAAAAACCATAAAAAAAACTATCGCAAGAGCGGCACGAATTAAATGCCAGCGAAGCTCTTCGAGGTGGTCAAGAAAACCCATTTCGTTTCCCCCCGACTCTTTTTCGTCGTCGTCGTAATCAAAGTACGGTGATTGATCTAATGGCATATAAAAGTTGTTAATGATTAATGTTTAAATGTTACCCTAAGTTATTGATAGTCAATACTTTGCGTTAGTCATCAAACATCAATCACTAAACATTGAGCATTAATAATTATTTTTTCGCCGCCGTAGTATCGGCTTTTACTTTGCCTGATTTTTTGTCGTCAGCGTATTTTTTGTTCAAACCTTCAAGTACTGCTTTCGTAATGTCCAAATCTTCTTTGGCATAAAGCACTCCGCCGCCTTTCGAGAAACCGATTACCATGTCATACTTATCGCCAGCATTGAAACCCTTCAAGAAACCTTGAATATTATTCAGCACATCTTCGGTTTTTTTGGCATCTTCCTTGGCCAATTCCTGAGCCGATTTGTCACGATAAGCCACAATTGACTGCTCTTCTTGCTGTAATTGTGCTTGGGCGGTTTGTCCTTGCTCTTGGGTCATGCCACCTTGCTGTACTTTTTGTTGAAAGAAAGCAACTTTGTTTTGGAAGTTTTTTGCTTTATTCGAGATGTCAGTTTCTAAGCGAAAACGCTTGTTTTCTGATGCCTTTACGATGTCTTTATAATAATCGTATTGGTTCAAAAGCGTGTCGGTGTTTACATACACAATGCGACCCGCAACCTGCTTGCCACCCGATGTAGCCGAAGTAGCCGATTTGTCACAACCCCAAATAATTGCTGAAAGTAAAAGAACTACAAAAGAGAAATTTTTCATAAGAAATTGATTAGTAAATGAGCCATTGAGTAGCATATCAGCTACCCGAAGAGCCTTACTATTGTTTTTTGAATTGTTTTTTGAAAAAATTGAACCCGTAAATATAACAGAAATCCCCCCAAAATGGAGGGATTTTGATTAGTTTTATTTCAATAAAGCCCTAAAATGATGGCCTGCCACCGCCGAAAGCCCCGCTACTTGCGAACCGATAATGGTCATTATTGCAAAAAACGTGGGCGTAACGGGTAAGTTTTTCAAGAATTTAAGGTTTTCTGAAAATAAACCTCCGATTTTCTGAACCATGATTCCCTCGTTGCTCATGTTCAAAAAAGTGGCGTATCCTACCCAAAGCGTACTGATAGCAGCGGCGGCCGACCCATAAGCCCCCAAGGCAGAGTCTGATTTCCAAGCGGCAATGCCAAATGAGATAGGTGCCACGACCCACCACGGTAAGAAATATTGTGCAACCGCACTGACGATTAATATAATAATGTAAGACATTAGAGTTCTGAGTTTAGAGTTTAGAGTTCTGAGTGGTTCGCCGTAGCGGTGCTGAGTTTGGAGTAAAATGAGCAAAACACTCATAATTCATAACTCAGCACTCATAACTCAATGTATTATTTTTGTTTTTCCCGAAATACGGCTACTTTTTTCGTCTTTTGTTTTCATAAAAAGTAGTTCGTTGAGTTCGCCTTTGGCCCATTTGTCAATCATATTATCATAGAATGGACTCGCAGGATTGCCCGACTGACCGCCTGGATAAAGCCCGTAAGCCTTCGGCCAGCCTTTGTCGAGTTGCACGACCATTCGCCACGATGGGCCATTGACCTCCGTTGTGGCATTGACGATGCCGCCACCACCACCATTCGGAATATCCTGACGACCAAAACCTGGCAAACGCCCCAAATGATTAATATCCGTACTTTTCACTTGGTTCCATGCCCAAGTTACGGGGGTCATCGGCCCAAGTTTCATCGTCAGGGAGTCAATCGTTGCCTTGAAACTGCTTTTCACGATGTCCTGCATCGTTTCTTGCTTGTCTTTGGTGCTTACGTTATCAAACCATTTAGCGGTTGGCTGTTTCTTGACCATATCCCAAGTGCGGCTTCTTGAAGGATAATTCATTGGGTTATTTTTATCTTTCATCGAAAATTCATCTTCCCAAATCATGTAACGCAGTTCTTTCACCCAACGCTCAAAAATCGTTGCTCCCATTTCGGACGCATCGTTTTTCATATTCCATTTTGTCAAAACTTGGTACGCCGCATTAGCATTGTTTGACGAATCGCTATTCAAAATTTCCATCAATTCGGGCAAAATCGCTCGTGCCTCCACATTAAAGTTATCATTTTGGAGTAAACGGAGGCTATCGACGGTTGCTTTTTGCATCGCCGCCAAACGCTCATTGATACGAATGGCTCGCTCGCTCGGAGCAAATTTCCAACCTAAATAATAAGGATACGTCGGGTCGGTCGAAAACTGATTGGCCGAACTCAAAAAACCTTGGGCGGGATTTTTAGCCGTCGGATTCTGCTCGGTCGGAATCCAACCTTGCCAATCGTTAGCGGGATTCGAGCCGTCCATGATAAATTTGCCTTGTTCTTTCCACTTCAAGGGCAGTTTTCCGTTGGGTGTAATCGAAATATCGTTTTCATTGCTCGCAAAAATAAAATTCTGGGCGGGAGCAACATAATACGTCAAGGCTTTGCGATAATCGGCGTAGTTTTTGGCACGATTCAAATAATAAAACGCCATCAAGTCAGTGCCTTCTTTTTCGAGAGCAATCCAACGCATAGCGTGTCCCGCAGGTACAGTTTGATTAAGGTTTTTCTCGGAAGCTACATTATATACGATGGGGCCGTGGTGCGTACTAAAAACGGTATCTTTCAAAGATTCGGGGCGACCTTTCACCACAAACTCCTCTACTCGCATCGTTGTTGGTTTCCAAGCTCCGTTGTACCAATATTCTTTTTTTGTTTTGTCTTTAAACTTAATTTGGTAAAAATCCATCACGTCCGAGCCGACATTGGTCACGCCCCAAGCAATATCTTTATTGAAACCAATAACCACCCCAGGGGCCCCAGGCAGACAAGCCCCGTAAACATTCATGGTTGGGGTACAGAGCTGCATTTGGTACCAAATCGAAGGCAAAGTAAGCTGCAAATGCGGGTCATTGGCCAAAATCGGTAAGCCCGTGGCAGATTTCGTGCCACTGACTACCCAGTTATTACTACCGATTTCGGGCGAATGGGTGGGGATATTAAAAGCCAACGGCTCACTAATATTTGCATTTGCCGAAACTTGGGCGGGTGCGGCAGGCACTGCCACGGGCGTAAAATCCCATTTTGTACCCGCAGGAATAATCGGCGATTCGTTGGTTGGGTAATTAGGAAACAAATCCTTCACTACGTCCATTCCATACTTTGATAATGCGTTGGTCATGCGAAAATCATCACTTCCACCGTTGAGAACATTCCGCATATTCATCATCATCAGAATAGTTTTGTAGGGCGACCATTCCTCGGGCTGATAACCAATAATTTTGTACTCCACGGGCAAATCTTTGTACTTCAACTGCTTGATGTACGTATTTACGCCCTCGGTATAAGCGTTCAAAACTTCGTCGAAAATCTTGTCAGTTTTGCCGTTTTCATAAACTTTCTTGGCGGCATCGGCCATGCCCATTCGGCGGCTATATCGGTCGAGTTCTAAGGCTCGTTCGCCCACAACTTCGCTGAGGCGACCCGAGGCGGCAAGGGTATAAAACTCCATTTGCCACAAGCGGTCACGGGCTACCAAATAGCCTTGGGCAAAATAAGCGTCGTGGTCGTTTTTAGCGAAAACGTGCGGTACGTGGTTATCATCAAAAACGATGTCGATTTCGTCTTTTGCACCCGCTAATTGCAGATTTGCGGGCGGAAGACTAAGTTTCGACTCGCCGTTTTGCCAAAAACCCTCGAAGGGGCTAAACAACTGTCCGAGGGCGGGAATTGCTCCCAGCGGTCGGTTGAGGGCATAAGTCAGACCAGCGGCGGCAATCAGACTCACAATAAATTTTACAATTTTCATTAGGGTTTGGTTAAATAGTTTTGGTGTATAATTGTTACGAAAGTAAGAAAAGGTTTGGGAATTTTAATTTTAAATAGCTGAATAAATCTTGTTACGCAAGATACTTTGTTTACTTTTTTACCCCTGCCACGCATAGCGTGCCACGGGAATTAGTTTCGGTGTCACGCTGTGCATGACACCGATAAAAAACTTTCACAATCAAAATATTGATAGAAACTTCAATCCCACTACTGTAATTTTCTATATTTGATTCGTTTCGGATTGAGGTCATTACCCAAGCGTTTCTTGCGGTTTTCTTCATATTCCGAAAAATTTCCTTCAAACCAATATACTTGTGAGTCGCCCTCGAAGGCCAAAATATGCGTAGCGATTCTGTCCAAAAACCAGCGGTCGTGCGAAATAACTACGGCACAACCCGCAAAGTTTTCAAGCCCTTCTTCCAAGGCACGGAGCGTATTTACGTCCAAATCGTTGGTTGGTTCATCTAAAAGCAAAAGGTTTCCGCCCTCTTTGAGCATCATCGCCAAATGCACCCGATTTCGCTCTCCGCCCGACAAGATGCCCACTTTTTTCTCTTGGTCACCGCCCTGAAAATTAAATCGACTAACGTACCCACGGGCGTTCACTTGCTTATTTCCAAGCATCACCCATTCGTTTCCGCCCGAAATCAATTCGTAAACCGACTTGTTGGGGTCAAGCTGATTATGTTCTTGATCAACGTACGAGAGTTTAACCGTTTCACCCACCTCAAAAGTACCCGCCAAGGGGTTCAGTTGCTCGGTGATTAGTTTGAAAAGTGTCGTTTTTCCTGCACCGTTTGGTCCGATAATTCCTACAATACCGTTTTGTGGTAAACTAAAATTTAGGTCTTCGTAAAGCAATCTATCACCAAAGCCCATTTTTACGCCCGAGGCTTCGATTACTTTATTGCCCAAACGTGGCCCAGGTGGAATAAAGAGTTCGAGTTTGTCTTCTCGTTCTTTCGAGTCTTCGCTCACCATTTTGTCGTAGGCCTGCAAACGAGCCTTCGACTTTGCCTGACGAGCCTTCGGAGCCATGCGTACCCATTCCAGCTCTCGCTGCAAAGATTTTTGGCGTTTCGACTCGGTTTTCTCTTCTTTTTGCAAGCGATTTTGCTTTTGTTCGAGCCAAGATGAGTAGTTTCCTTTCCACGGAATACCTTCTCCCCTATCGAGTTCCAAAATCCAGCCAGCTACATTATCCAAGAAATAGCGGTCGTGCGTCACGGCAATGACCGTACCTTTATATTGCCGCAAATGCTCCTCCAACCAAAGCACCGATTCGGCGTCGAGGTGGTTGGTTGGCTCATCTAAAAGTAGCACATCGGGTTCTTGCAAAAGCAAGCGACAAAGTGCTACCCGACGTTTTTCTCCGCCCGAAAGGTTTTCTACGAGAGCATCTTCGGGTGGACAACGGAGTGCGTCCATGGCACGTTCCAAGCGAGTATCTAATTCCCAAGCATCAAAAGTATCGAGTTTTTCTTGCACTTCGCCTTGGCGAGCGAGGAGTTTATCGAAATCGGCATCGGGTTCACCGAAGGCTTCATTGATAGTGTCAAATTCTTTCAGCAAATCAACGATTTCCTGCACGCCTTCTTCCACAATCTGCCGAACGGTTTTGGTTGGGTCGAGCGTCGGCTCTTGCTCCAACATTCCGACACTGTACCCTGGCGAGAAAACCACATCGCCATTAATGTTTTTGTCAATGCCCGCAATGACTCGCAAGAGCGTAGATTTTCCCGAACCGTTTAGACCTAAAACCCCGATTTTTGCTCCATAAAAAAAAGAAAGATAAATATTTTTAAGAATTTGACGGCTCGGTGGAATAATTTTACTTACCCGCTCCATCGAGAATATTATTTGTTCATTCATAGTGAAAAAGTGTTGATAATTTACCCTAAAATAAAAAAAGAGATTAAATTTTTGATAATTTATAATGAAAAGGTGTCGAGTTGTGTATTTTTTACTACATTTATTAAATTTTTTACGCAAATATCGGTAAAGCTGTTTATTATTACGCAAAAAAATCCGAATTTTCCCAAATAAACCACCATCCCTGACTCACAAGCCATGTGATTTTTTATTATGAACGGCGTAACATTAGAAAACGAATATGCTTACATAAATGACGGTAAGGTATTCTTAAAGGGCTACTTAGATATGCCCGACCGACAAATCGGTGAAGTAAAACGCACAGAAGAAGAGGCTTTCCAGTATTTCGTTAATCGTTACCAAATTGCGGTAAACAAGGTTAATCAATTAGAATCGGAAATTACCGAAACCCAGAATAAGGGTTCTTTCTTGACAAAACTTACGCAACTTCGCAAACGATTACTTAATTTCGACGGAATTGGCGACTTTATCCCGTTGCTCAAAATTCTTGATGAGCAAGAAACGTTTTTACGTAGCTTAATTGTCGATAATCAAACCAACAACCTGGCCATCAAAGAGGCACTCATTGCCGAAGCCGAAGAAGCCAAAGACGACGTAGATTGGAATATTGTAGCCGAAAAACTGCAAGACATCAAAACCCGTTGGATTAGAACTGGCCCAGTCGATAAACCTTTCCAAGAACAAGTTGAGCTTAATTTTAAGGAAACCTTAGACGATTTTTATCAGCGTCGGAAAGCATTCTACGAAGAGCAGAACCGTATTATCGGTGACCGTATGGAAAAATACGCCGAGCTGGTTCGTGGAGCCGAAATGCTGTTTCGTATGGGCAACTGGGAGCTGTCATTTATTGAACTCAAACGCTTGCAGTCGGAATGGCGAAACGTGGGCGACGTACCACCAAAACGCTTGAAGTACGAGTTCCGTAGATTCAAGAAATTGACGACACTTTATTATGAGAAATACTGTGCCGCAAAGGGAATTGAGATAAAAGTGCGTATCGACCCACGGGTAGAAGCCCAACAAAAAATGATGGAAGAAGCCGAGCGATTGGCCGAATCGAAGGATATTTTTGCGGCAACCGAGCGGGCAAAAGTAATGCTCAACGACTGGAAAGGTATCAAAGTTCCATCACATTTAGCCGTCCGAAATGTGGCCGAAAGGTTCAGAGCTGCCTGTGACAAGATTTTTGAGTTGAGTTACTTGATGAAAGTTGTTACACGGAAATTGCCGAATTATAATTATCTGAGCGAAAAACAACAAACCCTCACAAAATTCCGTGAGATGGAAAATATCGTTATTCGTGCCAGAGGCGAACTCAAAATACTTATAGAAAGTAACGAAGGTGTATCGCAAGGGCCAGATTTGGACAAAATAATGAACTCGAATATTCAGACCCAAAAGCGAAAGCTACTGATGAAAGAGGTTATTTTGGAAGAACTCCGCCGTGCGGCACAGTAAGAAATCAAAAAAAATAAATTTTTTTTTGCCCCAAACTTGCATCGTTATTTGAAAACCTTTACTTTTGCACTCAGAAGTTAGGATGATCTATAGTATAAGGGTAGTACAACAGTTTTTGGTACTGTGTGTCTAGGTTCGAATCCTGGTAGATCAACAATATTAGTAGGCGAAATTTGATTAATCAAGTTTCGCCTATTTTGTTTTTATTCTCCCTCCGACTATTTCCTGTATCTTCCTCACGGAATTATTTTTGCCAACGGTTTGTTCATTTTTCGTACAAACTACATTTAAAATTTCCCCCGTTTAATGAAAATATTATTACAATATCTGGGCCGCTACCGTTGGCAGGTGGTGTTGGCTCTCGTGCTGGCTACTATTAATCAAACTTTTTCGTTGCTCGACCCGCTTATTTTTGGAAAAATAGTTGATCAATACGCAAGCAAAGCAAGCAATTTCACGAAGACCGACTATACAAAAAGTGTGCTACTGATGCTTTCGGCGGTGGTTGGCGTGGCGATGGTGAGCCGAATCGCCAAGACACTCCAAGATTATGTGATGAATATGGTGATTCAGAAATTTGGGGCATCAATTTTTACTGACGGCTTAAAACACACCCTCAAACTACCCTACCAGCAGTTTGAAGACCAACGCAGTGGCGAAACCCTCTCAGTTTTGCAAAAAGTACGCACCGATACCGAGAAATTTATCATGCTTTTTGTCAATGTGGGTTTTTCTTCATTCATCGGAATCATTGTGCTGAATATTTATATTTTTTATTTTGGCATCAGTCCGTGGTTGTTTTTTGTGTATTTGGGCGGAGCGGCCGCTTTGGCTTTTCTAACAAAGGTTTTGAGCAAGAAAATCAAAGAAATTCAGAAGACAATCACCAAAGAAACAACGGCATTGGCGGGAACAACCACCGAGTCACTGCGGAATATTGAGTTGATAAAAAGTCTGGGTTTGACCGACCAAGAAATCAAACGTTTGAATCTTAATACGTTTAAGATTTTGCAGTTGGAACTCCGCAAAGTACGGAGTATTCGGAGTATTGGTTTTATTCAAGGTACGTTCGTTAATTTGCTGCGACAAGCGATTTTGTTTCTTTTATTGATGCTCATCTTTGGCAACGAAATGACTGTTGGTCAGCTACTTACGTTGCAATTCTGTTCGTTTTTTGTCTTTGGTCCGATGCAAGAAATGGGCAACGTAATCATTGCGTACCGTGAGGCCGAGGCCTCTTTGAATAATTTTGAGCGGCTTATGAAAAACCCAATCGAAGTCACCCCTGACCACCCAACAAGGCTCGGTGCGGTCAATAATCTTCGGTTCGATGCCGTGAGTTTTAGCCACCTAACCGCCCAAGGAAAAGCCCTTGATACCGTAAACTTTGAAGTAAAAAAGGGTGAAACCGTTGCTTTTGTTGGGCCATCAGGTTCGGGAAAGACTACCTTGGTCAAACTCTTGGTGGGGCTTTATAATCCATCGGAAGGTACAGTATTGTATAATCATCTGCCCTCAAATGAGATAAATATTGAAGAACTTCGCTCGCAAATTGGCTTTGTAACACAGGATACACAGCTATTTTCAGGAACGATTAAGGAGAATTTACTTTTTGCCCAACCCCACGCTACCGATGCTCAGATAATGGACGCTTTGCAAAAATCCGCCTGTCAAAATCTATTAGTGAGAGCCGAAAATGGCGTTGATACGGTCATTGGTGAAGGTGGAATCAAGATTTCGGGGGGCGAAAAACAACGTCTTTCGATAGCACGGGCTTTGCTCAGAAACCCGAAGATTTTTGTCTTTGACGAGGCAACTTCGGCCTTAGATTCGCTAACCGAAGAGGAAATAACCAATACCGTGAAGGACGTAACGGCACAAGGCGACTACATCACGGTAATGATTGCCCACCGCCTAAGTACGGTCATGCACGCCGATAGAATTTTTGTGTTGGAACAAGGAAAAATCATCGAAGTAGGCCGACACGAGGAACTTTTGGTCGAAAAAGGTTTGTATTACGCCATGTGGAGGCAACAAATCGGCGAGCGGAAGAATAAGTTGGTAATTGCTTAAAAAAATGCTCGTGCCACATTTAATCTTAAATTGATGAAATTATTTTAAACATCAATAATTGATTATCAATAATTTACGAAATATTTCTCTTGCAAAAGGTAGCCCTTCGGGCTACAACATGAATAGCCCCAAGTTGAAACTTGGGGACTATATTGAGCATGAAGCCCAACTCCGAAAGGAGTTGAACTCACACGAGCTACTGTTTAACCCCTTTCGGGGTTGAGGCTTTGCATTTCTTTAATCCGTAAATTGCATTTATGGCTGTTCGTGTTGTTGCCCTTCGGGCTACATTTTGCGTACAATTTTAGTTGGAAATTTTTAGAGAGTATTATGCGAAATATTCATACCAATAAGCACGTTAGATTTATATTTGAACCTAAAATTAAAAGTAATGAGAAAAATACCAATGATTTTTAGTTTGTTCTTTATCTCGTTTTGTTCTTATTCGCAGTTGCGTTCACTTGCAGAAACAAGTGCTAAGGCTGCAAAAAATAGCATTATGATAAAAGCGAATGAAAAATTAAAACAAAAAAACATAAGTCTACAAAAAGCAACAATTGAAGATTGGGAAGTTGTTTTAAAAGAGATTGGAGAAGTTACTAAAACTGAAAGCTCGCTTTTCTGTAAGGTTACAAACACAAGTAATTTAGCTTTATCATTTCAAAATGGTGAGTTAGTTAGAGTTTGTGAAACTGCAGATGATGGCAAATCAGAAGTAAAAACAAAAAACTAAATGTTTCTTGATTTCAAACTCTCGGCCGACACGCAAAATTCGCTGATTTTTCAGTTTTTCAAACGCATAATTTTCGAGCGACAAGACGGTAGTGGTGCAAGAACTAAAATATTGACAGTTTAGTAATTTCAATTTTTCCGATTAACCCGAATAAATTCGGTTGCTGTAATAATCAACGGAATTTATATTTAAGTACCCGAATAAATTCGGTATTTTGAACTCTTTTTTA
>JANNEN010000476.1:0-3466 GCA_031378715.1 Emticicia sp. | reverse complement strand
ACCAGCTCAATGGCTTCCTCTTGCCCCGCCACCCGCTTGCGGAGTTCGGTTTCGAGATGCAAGAGTTTCTGCCGCTCACTTTGGAGCATTTTTGCCACGGGAACACCCGTCCATTTGGCCACAATTTCAGCAATATTTTCGGGAGTAATTGCCCCCCAACCCCCAGAGGGGGAGTTTAAATCAAATAATAGACTTTCCTTAGCTTCCCCATTGAGAGGGCTATTACTCAATTTATCTTGTGCTTCAACTAATTTTCCGTAGCGAATCTCGGCTACCTTTCCGTAATCTCCTGCCCGTTCGGCTTGTTCGGCTTCGAGTTTTAGTTGGTCGATTTCTTCTTTCAAAGCCCGAATTTCATTAATTGAGTTTTTCTCATTTTCCCATTTTGCCTTCAATTCGTTTCGTTTTTCGCTCAAATCAGCAATTTCTTTGTTCAAAACTGCCTCTTTTTCACGGTTATTTTCCCGCCGAATGGCCTCCCGTTCAATCTCTAATTGCATGATTCGGCGATTTTGTTCGTCCAATTCTTCGGGCATTGAGTCCATTTCCAAACGCAATTTTGAGGCCGCTTCGTCCATCAAATCAATAGCTTTATCGGGCAAAAATCTATCCGAGATATACCGATTCGACAACTCAACGGCCGCAATTACGGCATCGTCCTGAATCCTGACTCCGTGGTGAAGTTCGTATTTATCTTTGATTCCCCGCAAAATCGAAATCGCATCGGCCACATTTGGTTCATCAACGATTACGGTCTGAAAACGGCGTTCCAAAGCCTTATCTTTTTCAATATATTTTTGGTATTCGTTGCGGGTCGTTGCTCCAATGGTGTGCAATTCGCCCCGAGAAAGGGCAGGTTTTAGCAAATTTGCTGCGTCCATTGCCCCCTCGCCACCCGCACCCGCTCCGACAAGCGTATGGATTTCGTCAATAAACATCACAATTTCACCGTCCGAGTCGGTTACTTCTTTAATCACGGATTTTAGGCGTTCTTCAAACTCGCCCTTATATTTTGCCCCTGCAATGAGTAAGCCCATATCGAGCGAAACGATGGTTTTTGATTTGAGGTTTTCGGGTACATCACCCGACACAATTCTCTGAGCCAAACCTTCAACGATGGCGGTTTTGCCAACGCCAGGCTCACCCAAAAGTATAGGATTGTTTTTGGTTCGGCGGGATAAAATCTGCAAAATTCTGCGGATTTCTTCATCACGCCCAATGACGGGATCAATCTTGCCTTTTCGTGCCAAATCATTCAGATTTATGCTGTAACGAGCAAGGGCTTGGTAGGTATTTTCGGCATTTTGGTCTTTCACGGTGCTATTTCCTCGCAATTCTTTGATGGATTCTTTAAACTTTTTTTCGGTTAAGTTGTTGGTTTTCAATAAGTTAGCAACGGAATCTCGCCCGAGTGCCAAACTTAACAATAATATTTCGACACTGATAAACTCATCACCAAAATCTTTTATCAAAACGTTGGCTTTACTTAAAACTTGGGTGGCATCATTGCTCAAATAGACCTGCGAAGTTTCGCCCGTAACCTTCGGATAAGTCGCAATAATACCCGCCAGCGATGCCTTGATTTTATCCAAATCACCGTTTGCTTTTTTGAGTAAAAAAACAAATGTATTTGGGTCTTCTTCCGAAATTGCTTTCAGAATATGCCCCGTTTCGATGCCTTGCTGCCCGTTCGACTGAGCCAGCTCGGTAGCCTTCTGAATCACTTCTTGGGCTTTGATTGTATATTGATTGAAATTCATGTTTTTTGATTATTAGTGTTCAATTATCAATTATCAATTATCAATGTTTAATCGGGCGGCGTTCCGCTAACGGTTATCAAAAGCTAATCCAAATAACGTTTTTCGGAAAAAATGGCTGAAAATTCAACGTTTTTGAAAAATAATAAAGACAAAAAGGCAGGTTTTGGCATTTTTACTCAAAAAAAGAGCAAGACGTAAATCTTGCTCTTTGATAAAAATATGATTAATTTTCTCAGAAAAACCTCGAAAAGGCAACAAATACAAACACAAAAACCGATGCCCACATTGGCACTCGATGGGCTTCGTAAGTAGCCACCTTGAAGGCTTTTAAATACTCCAAACGTAGCCAAATACCAACTGCCAACAGCAAGCAAAAAGTTGAACTCGCAAACCTAAACGCCATTACGTGCGTGGGTTCGGGTGAAAAATACAAGAAAATATTTACCAATAAAAGTAGGACTCCAAGAAGACCAAATACTTTAAATGACCATGTGTAAGTTTCTTTGTCTATGCTATTTCTCATTGTTTTGTTGTTTTATGATACAAACATAATACATTTATTGGTTATTTGTCAAGTGTTTTCTAATATATTTTGTAAAATATAAATATCACCAAATAATATTTTGTTATAAATCTTTTTTTATGAAATTAAAATATTGAAATAATACAATTATTTTTATTAAAAGCTGATTTAGAGGTTACGATTTAAGAAATATCTTCAATTTTTTTGTAAAAAATGCTAAAAATAGGTTTTGAGCTTATGTATTATTTTATTGATTAATAATATAATTATTTTAATATTTATGAAATTTCATTTTATCGTTTGAAACTTTGATTGGCCGAATGTCTGTTAAGGGAGTATTTCCAATATAAATCTGAAATTGATGAAAGTTGAATTAATACGAGTCGATGATGCCTTTCATTTTGAGGCAGTTGGGGCGGCAGGAGTTACCAATAATATTGATGCCAACACCGATATTGGTGGGCATAATCTTGGAGCAAGACCTATGGAAATGCTCCTGATGGGTTTGGGTGGCTGCACGGCCATTGACGTTATTTTGATTCTTAAAAAACAACGCCAAGTTATTGAAGACCTCCGCATTTCGGTTGAGGGCGACCGTGAGAAAATTGTAGGAACGGAGATGAGTCCTTTTAACAAAATAAACATTCACTTTGCACTTAAAGGCAATTTGGACTTAGCAAAAGTCGAGCGAGCCATCAAGCTCTCAATGGAAAAATACTGCTCGGCCACGGCTCAGTTTTCGCCCACGGCAGAAATAACTCATTCATTATCAATTAATTAAGGCTGGTATAATTTTTGTACTTGATGAAATAGAAATCTATTTACAATCAAATCAAGAACAAACATCGTGAAGAAAATTATCATCGTATTGGCACTCGTAGTATCGTCGGCTACGGTCGTATTGGCATTCGACCGAGTGAAAGGTCGCAAGGCTCGCCGTGAAGCCGCCAAAAAAGAAATGAAATGCTGTGACAAAGAAATGGCGAAAGAATGTAAAAAAGAGGCTAAATTATGTTGCGAGAAAAAGCCAGACGGCAAATGATTAGTGGTGCAAGAACTAAAATATTGACAGTTTAGTAATTTCAATTTTTTCGATTAAACCGAATAAATTCGGTTGCTGTAATAATCAACGGAATTTATATTTAAGTACCCGAATAAATTCGGTATTTTGAACTCTTTTTTA
>JANNEN010000466.1:0-16005 GCA_031378715.1 Emticicia sp. | reverse complement strand
ATCATAAAATACTTTCGCAGAAAGTCTATTATCAATTACACATTATCCATTAACACACGGTTGGCATTCACCCAACGCAGTAACAAAATGAGCAAACACGGACGAATTTTGGTCGCCATGAGCGGCGGTATTGACAGTTCGGTGGCGGCAGTGATGCTCCACGAACAAGGCTACGAAGTAATCGGAATGACCATGAAAACATGGGATTATGCCTCATCGGGCGGTAGCAAAAAAGAAACGGGCTGTTGCAGCCTCGACTCCATCAACGACGCACGAAACATTGCCGTCAATCTCGGTTTTCCACATTATATATTAGATATTCGAGAAGAATTTGGCGATTATGTAATCGACCACTTCACGGGCGAATACTTGGAAGGACGCACACCAAACCCTTGCGTACTCTGCAATACGCACATAAAATGGGACGCATTGCTTCGCCGTGCCGACAAATTAGGCTGTGAATTTATTGCAACTGGACATTATGCAAATGTGCGAAAAGAAGACGAAAGGTATGTCATTTCAAAAGGAACGGACACGTGGAAAGACCAAAGTTATGTACTTTGGGGAGTATCGCAAGAAAGCCTTTCTCGCACAAAATTACCTTTGGGGCATTTGAAAAAATCGGAGATTCGAGAAATGGCCACCGAACGAGAATTATTTGATTTAGTCAATAAAAAAGAATCTTACGAAATCTGTTTTGTACCTGATAATGACTACCGAGGCTTCTTGAAAAACCGTGTTGAAGGTTTGGAAGAACGTGTCAAGGGCGGAAACTTTGTAAACCAAGAAGGCAAAGTACTGGGCAAGCACGAAGGCTATCCGTTCTATACAATCGGACAACGAAAAGGGCTGGGTATGGCTTTTGGCAGTCCAGTCTATGTTACAGAAATTAGAAAAGACACCAACGAAGTTGTGCTTGGACAGGAGTCAGACTTAGACCGAAATGGCATGATGGTTGGCAAAATTGTGATGCAAAAATATGCTGATTTGCAAGGTAAAAACCTCGAAACCATTACGAAGGTGCGTTACAAACATGACGGAACGCCCGCAATAATCACCCAAGAGGGGGCAAAAATGAAAGTACTTTTCCATGAACAAGTAAGCGGAATTGCCCCTGGACAAGCAGCCGTTTTCTACGAAGGAGATGACGTTGTGGGCGGAGGTTGGATTCTGAAAAGTTTTAGGCAGGAAGGTGATTTTATGATGAATTTATGATAAATTTGGTAAATAAAACAAATATTCAATGAATATTCAACTTGATTTAGACCGTTCCATTGGCAGAATGACCGATAGAGAATTTTTTCTTTTTGCTTCGAGCAATCGAGATTACAAAATTGAAAGAGAAGCTAACGGTCAAATAATTATCAATATGCCAACAGGATTAAGTACATCGAATTTTAATAACGAATTTAACATTGATTTAGGTATTTGGAATCGCCAAGCCAAATTAGGCTATGCTTTTGATTCCAATGGCGGTTTTACCTTGCCCGATACTTCGGTCAAATCACCTGATGCTTCGTGGATAAGAAAAGACCGTTGGGAAAATTTGGATAACGAAGAAAAAAAGGTTTTTGGGCATTTAGTACCTGATTTTATTGCCGAAATTGTGTCAGAATCGGATAGCTTGGCACAGCAAAAAAAGAAAATGATTCAATGGCGAGAAAACGGCGTAATGCTCGGTTGGCTGATTGACCCAAAAAGCGAAACAACATTTATTTATCGTTTGGGTTCGGAAACGGTCGAAGAAAAAGCCTTTTCAGAAAAGCTTTCGGGCGAAGAAATAATGCCAAATTTTGAAATAAAACTTTCAGATATGATTTAAGGGCAGATTTTTTGCCTTTTTTTAATAAAAGTAACAAGAATCTCGTTAAATCAGAAAAACACTTTTCCCATGAAAAAACTATTTCTTACAATCATATTCTTACTCCCCCTCTGGGGGTGGGGGGCTTTTTCCCAAAACCAATACTTGATCTTATTTAAAGACAAAGCAAACACTACCTTTTCAACGTCTCGCCCAAAAGAGTTTCTTTCGGAGCGTTCTGTAAAGCGTCGCACCAATCAAAATATCCCAGTAGTGGAGCGAGATTTGCCCGTCAATCAAACTTATTTGAATGAAATAGTAAAAATAGGGGCAAAGGTTCTGTACAAAACCAAATGGCTCAATGGTGCATTGATTCAAACCGATGCCGCTACGCTCACGAAGATTTTAAACCTCGCTTTTGTGCGTGGAATCGAAGGTAAAGGCGATATTCGTAATGCTCGACAAAGTACTGATAATCAAACGTTTACACCCGAAAATAAATTTAAAGTTGATGGTGATACCGATAATGGACTTTCGCAAAACCAACTTTCAATGATTGGTGCCGACAAGATGCACCAGCGGGGTTTCAGGGGCGAGGCAATGTTGATTGGCGTGCTGGATTCTGGCTTTCAAAATGCCAATAAACTGAGTTTTTTTACTAATTTATTTGCTGATAACCGAGTAATCGGCACTTGGGATTTTGTCAATAATGAAGCCAATGTCTATAACGATGACAGCCACGGAACAAATGTGCTGTCGTGCATGGCGGCTTTTGAGGAGGGAAAAATAGTCGGAACGGCCTACAAAGCAAGTTACTTCTTGCTCACAACGGAAGATGTCGCTACCGAAACCCGACGGGAAGAAGCCAACTGGCTTTTTGGAGCCGAAATGGCGGATAGTGTAGGCGTTGATATAATTAACAGCTCATTGGGGTATAATATTTTTGATCAAGCAGCATCGGCTCAAAATTATAAATATTCGGACATGAACGGCGACCGTGCCTTGGCCACACGTGCCGCCGACTGGGCAGCTCAAGCGGGTATTTTGGTGGTAGTTTCGGCAGGAAACGATGGAACAAGACCATTCAAATACGTAGGAACACCAGCCGATGCTGATTCAATAATTGCGGTTGGAGCGGTCAATAACAGCCTAAATATTGCTTCGTTTAGCTCATTTGGACCTTCGTTTGACGGGCGAATCAAACCCGAACTTTCGGCTCTGGGCGTAAGTACAACCATTGGTTCGCCCTCCAATGCTGTAACCGTTGGTAATGGAACTTCGTACTCATCGCCTTTGATGGCGGGCTTTGCAGCGGCATTTTGGCAGGCATTTCCGAAGCTAACAAATATGCAAGTGCGGCAATATTTGATTCGTTCGGCGAGTCAATTCGAGAATCCTGATGATAGAATAGGCTATGGAATACCAAATTTTGATAAGGCTTATGAATTGGCAGAATTAGAACTTTTGATAACCGAATTGAAGAAAACTGGTCAAGAAGTAATCGTTTTTCCGAATCCAATCAATGACGGTACGACTACAAAGGTTTGGGTTTTGAAGGCTGATGCAGGGACAAATTTTGAGTATTCGATTACTGATTTATCAGGAAAACACCTTTGGACACTTCAAACAAAAGAAAATAAAATAACATTACCAGTTATCAAAGATTTACCGATTACGGGCATGATTTTAAAAGTAAGTGCCGAAAATCTAAGTTTTTCTACCAAAATAATCAAGTAATAAATAAACTAAGTAACAAGATAGATATAATCGACAATTTTAGGGACAACTAAATGGCTGATTATCAACACATTATATTACTATCGACTTATCGACTATTGACCATCGACTACTTAACAGCCATAAGATTTTTGATTGGGAAAACTTGGTGGTAAGCATAAAGAAGAAATACGCCAAACGAACAACAACAATGAGAGAGCTTATCTACATTTTTATTGGTAGCGGACTTGGCGGACTGGCAAGATTCGGTTTCGGAAAATGGATTAATAGTTTCCATTCAAACGAGTTTCCTTTTGGGACATTTATTGTAAATATTTTGGCTTGTTTTGTACTGGGTTTTATTGTCGGCTTTGCAGATAACAAACAACTCATTTCGCCACAAATACGCCTTTTTTGGATAGTAGGTTTTTGTGGTGGTTTTAGTACGTTTTCAACTTTCGGTAATGAAACACGCTTACTTTTACAAAACAATAACTACTCAACGGGTATATCCTATGTCTTGGCAAGCATAATTATTTGCCTTTTAGCGATACATTTCGGGCTATTTTTGAGCAGTAAAATATAACATTTTTTTTACAAAAAAATTAAAACCCCTGTGACCTCATTTGGCATTTATTTAAAATCCAAGTTGCCATATTTTAGAAGCCCCGTTTCGCCAAAACCTAAACTATTGGCTTTGATAATTCAAAATTTTTCGTCCCATTCTCATAATCGACTCCGAGTTATTATATTCGGAAAGTTTCGATAATTCGACCCACGCCAAATCATTTGATTCGTCCGAAATGAGGAGTTGCTCGTTTTTATCGGCTTCCAATAAAAACCGTACGTCATAGTGAAGATGTGCAGGAATATCTTTTCTCGCAGGAATTTCGTGTACATCAACATCAAATATTTCAGGGCTAAGTGCCTGAATATCAAGCAATCCCGTTTCTTCATTGGCTTCTTTCATGGCCACATTTAGTACGTTAGCATCGCCATCACAATGCCCGCCTGGCTGAAGCCATCGGTTGAGTTTTCGGTGATGAATCAGTAAAACAAACGCCCGAGATTTGTCTGTAATCCACGCCGAACCTGTTACATGGCCTACAAGCAATTCTCGCTCGAAACAATCGGGGTTATTTTTCACAAATTCAATCGTTTTGCTTCGCATTTGTAGCTCATCAGCATCAAACGGAATGTACTTTTCGAGCAAATCAAGTAGTTTATTTCGGTGCATTTTTATCTTTTTTTACGTAGCTTTGCACGAATTTAGTTCATCAAATCAACAAAAACATCATTTCTAATGAAAAAAACTATTCTTCTCGCACTAAGTTGCTTATTATCAAGTACTTTCATTTCGGCACAAATCACTCCCGCACCGAGTCCAGGGGCGGCAATTTCGCAAGTTGTCGGTGTGACCAAAATTTCGATTGATTATTCTCGTCCGTCGCTCAAAGGTCGTGAGATTTTTGGTAAACTTATCCCCTTCGATAAACCTTACCGCACGGGAGCAAATAGCTCAACGAAAATCGAAACGACGGGCGATATTACGGTGCAAGGTCAGATTTTGAAAGCAGGAAAATACGCCATTATGTCGATTCCAAACCAAACAAATTGGACGATTATTTTTAGTAAAAATCTCGCTGTAAATGAAGGAAACTACGCAACTGCCGATGATGTGTTGCCTGTACCGGCCCGTCCGCAAGATATTGCTTCCCTTGAAACGCTTACTTTTGATTTTGCAGATGTAAAAGACGATGCCGCAACGTTGAGTTTTTCTTGGGAAAAAACCAAAGTTTCATTAGCCATTGGTGTTGATAATGCCGCTTCAATCGAAACGGCCGTAAATCAAAAAAATACTGAAGCTGCCAATACATTTCAGCAAGCGGCTGACTATATGCAACAAAAAGGTATGGATTTGAATAAAGCCTTGGGCTTGATTGATAAATCCTTGGCCTTGCGTGAAAATTTCAGAAACAACTGGATAAAAGCCCAAATTTTGGACAAACTCGGAAAATCTTCTGATGCAATGGGTTTTGCCTTGAAAGCACAATCACTCGGTGCGGGCGATGGTTCGTACCAGTTCGCAAAAGATGCTATCGAAAAAGGCATTACTGATATGAAAGCCAAGATTCCTGCTCTTCCAGTTGTCCCAGAAGTCGCTCCTAAGAAAAAGAAGGGATAAAAATTTAGCGTTCTGAGTGTAGCGTTCTAAGTGAGGTCGCTCCTTCGATTCTTAGTGGTTTACTTACCACTTTTCTGAACAAAAGTTTATAGAAAAAAATCTTCAAGCCAAAAGTTTGAAGATTTTTTATTTTTAGCATCTTTAAAAATGTCATTCTTGGCTAATATTTCGTTACTTTTGAAAAAAACTATTATTTCATGCAAAAATTACTGGTCGCTCTTTTTTTACTATTTAACCTTAGCCTATTTGGGCAAGAAAAAGTACGCCAATTTGAAGATGCTACCTACGAACCAAACATCAGAACGGTGCTGCTGTACCCGCTTGTTGGTAATGCCAACGATGCGGCACGAACGCTCAATCCGCCCGTGTTGCTGCTGCAAGATAGCAAAAATCTGTGGCTCGAATTTGATGATTTGAGTGCTGATTATGAGCAGTACCACGTAAAAATCTTGCACTGTACCTACGACTGGAAACAATCGGCACTTTCCGAAATTGAGTATATGCCCGAGTATAATGATCTGATTATCAACGATTACCAAGTTTCGCAGAATACAAAAGTGCCTTATTATCACTATAAAATTGAGATTCCGAAGGTATTACTTTCGGGAAATTATTTGTTAGTAGCGTGGCGGGGACGAAAGCGGGACGACATCGTGTTGAGTAAGCGTTTTATGGTTTACGAAAATCAAGTTGGGGCGTTTGGCAATGTGCGACAAGCCCAAGCTCCCGCTAAATTTCGCACGCATCAACAAGTTGATTTTGAAATAAATTACGGGGGTTATCGCTTGATGTCGCCCCGAGATGAATTAAAAATCATTATTCGCCAAAATTTTCGTTGGGATAAAACCGTTCGGAATCTTCGGGCATTTAGTGTCAATGAAAGCAGTTCAAAATTAGAATTTCGCTTTTTTGATGATGAAAACGTTTTTCCCGCCGCCAACGAATTTCGGCTTTTCGATTCGAGAAGCACTTTTAACAGTGGGCAATTTATCGCCAAAATTAAGCGAGGAAAAGAAGACGAAATGTGGATTTCTCCCCAAAATAATCGCAGCGAAACGGCTTATATCGAATCAAATGATTTTGATGGAAACTACGTCATAGATAACCGTGAAGGTAACAATGGAGATATTGATGCTGACTATATTTACATGACTTTTGGCTTAAAATCGCACGAATTGGAAGGTGCTGATGAGAAAGTTTACGTCAATGGTTCGTTTAACGATTGGCATTTGGACAAACGCAATGAAATGCTCTATGACAATGCTTTTGGTGGCTATACCGCTACAATTCAGCTCAAACAGGGCGTTTATAATTATAATTTTATCACAAAAAAAGCCAATAAAGCAACCGATGAAGAATATTTTGAGGGCAATTTTGGTGAAACCCAAAACACTTACGAAGTGTTAATTTACCACCGTCCCGTTACGGCTCGTGCCGAAAAGTTAGTAGGCTATCACATCATTGATTTTAATAAAAGAAGGTGAAAAGACGGGGTCGCCCGTGCGATTCAAAATTCTGAGTGCTGAGTTCTGATAAAGCAAGTTCTTTTTTTAACCTTTAATTATTCCCAAATAAAATAATAAAATGAAAACAGCCCTCGTTGTTGGAGCATCTGGATTAATCGGTAAGTTGCTTACTACTAAGCTATTAGAAAATAAATTCTACTCAAAAGTAAAGATTTTGGTTCGTAAAAACCTTGATTTAAGCCGCCCGAATTTAGAACAAATCGTAGTCGATTTTAATAATTTAGACACCGCCAAAATCGTGGCCGATGATGTATTTTGTTGCCTCGGTACGACAATGAAAGTTGCGGGTTCGAAGGCTGCTTTCTATAAAGTTGATTATACTTTTCCCTTAGAAATTGCAAAAGCGGCTCTGGAAAATGGGGCAAATCAATACCTAATCGTGACGGCAATGGGTGCGGATGCAGAGTCAAGGATTTATTATAATCGGGTCAAGGGAGAAATTGAAAAAGCACTCAGCGATTTGCACTACCCAACCCTACTGATTTTTAGACCTTCGATGCTTTCGGGAAATAGAATTGAATCTCGTTTGGGCGAACGCATTGGCTCGGCCTTTATGCGGTTTTTCGACCCGCTTATTCCCGCAAAATACAAAATTATTGAAGGCAGCAAAGTTGCCCAAGCCATGCTGAATCTTGCCCAGAAAGGCTATAAAAATAAAGAGATTTTTGAGTCGGATAGTTTGCAAAAATTTTGAACCCATTTTCTTCCAAAAATCAAAAAATGCAACTTTCACTACGAAATGCAACCCAAGCTGATGCCGATTTAACTTTTGAAATCGAACAACATTCAATCGCAGCATACAGTGATGAAATGTATGCGACCGAATTGGCTTCCTATCAAGCAGAATTTGATTGGAAACATATTGAAATAATCGAATTTGAAAAACAATCAATCGGATATTTGGAGATAGAAGAAAAAAATCATTCATTTGAGATAGTAAACATTTTGATTCACGAAGATTTTCAAAATCAAGGTTTTGGGAGTCAGCTTTTGGCGAAAATTATCAAAGAAAGTTATCAAAAATCAAAAGGGATAGAATTACAGGTATTAAAAAATAACCCAAAAGCAAAACGGTTTTACGAAAACGCTGGTTTTCGGGTCTATTATGAAACCGAATTTGAATATAAAATGAAGTTTTCTCATGCAAATCGAATCCTTGCCGTTTAGGTGGAATGATGTTTTGGATATTGCCCTCGTTGCGTTTCTGTTGTATGCTATCTATAAATTGGTACGTGGCAGCGTAGCGAGTCGAGTGTTTTTGGGGTATTTGCTCATTTACTTCTTTTATTTGCTTGTAAAAGCGATAAAATTAGCGTTGCTTACGAGCATCTTGGAATACTTTATGAGTGTAGGAGCTATTGCATTGATTGTGCTTTTTCAGCAAGAAATACGTCGATTTTTGCTGATTGTGGGCAAATCTACGACATTGGCCAACAATAAACTTTTTGCAAATTTGCTCGGAACGACGATAAATACCGAAGAAAAATACCCCATAAAAACTATCGTAGAGGCCGCCCGAACGATGTCGAGCGAATTTACGGGGGGAATAATCGTGATTCAAAAAGAAGATGATTTATCAAAATTTTCCGAGTCGGGCGATGCTATTGATGCAATACTATCAAAGAAAATAATCCTGTCGATTTTTAGTCAATATAGCCTCCTCAACGATGGAGCGGTGATAATTCATAACAACCGCATATCGGCGGCTCATTGCATTTTACCGATTGCGAGCAACGAAGATTTACCTACGAGTCACGGTTTTCGTCACCGAGCGGCTCTCGGTATTTCGGAGGCGACCGATGCGGCCGCAATTTGTATTTCGGAAGAAAACGGCAAAATTACACTCGCCATTGATGGCAAAATAAAAACTGTTTCATCGACCGAATTAGAACAAAGTTTAAGACAATATTTACTCAAAGAATTCTGAATTTTGAGTTCTGAATGCTGAGTTCTGAACTCTGAAATCTCAACAGTTGATTGCTTAAATTTAGTAGTCTTAAATCAAAACCCAGAACTCAGCACTCAAAAAATGACAACCTTCTATCCTGGCCCCTCGAAAATTTACCCTGAACTGGCAATTTATCTACAAGATGCCATGAATGAGGGCGTTTTGAGCCAAAATCATCGCAGCGAGGCATTTATGGCGATGTTGAAAGAGTGCATTTTGGCTTTCAAACAAAAACAAAATATACCCGAGGAATACGAAGTTTATTTCACTTCATCGGCTACCGAATGTTGGGAAATCGTGAGTCAATCGCTTGTCAAAACTCACAGCCACCATGTTTTTAACGGAGCTTTTGGCGAAAAATGGTTTGAATATGCTTCACGGATTGGAAAGAAAACTACCTCAACAAATTTTGATTTTCAAGAACATTTTGGTGTCAATGACGAACTAAATTTTGATGCCGATTTACTCTGTTTTACGCATAACGAAACTTCTAACGCTACCCAAATTCAGCTTGATTTTCTGAATTATACCAATCATAAAAGCCTCGTGGCGATTGACGTAACCTCGTCATTGGGCGGGGTCGAACTCGACTGGGAACTGGGCGATGTTTGGTTGGCTTCGGTACAGAAATGCCTTGGCTTGCCCGCAGGAATGGGCATCATGATTTGTTCGCCCGCAGCTATTGCCCGTGCCGAGGAGATCGGCGACCGTAAGTTCTATAATAGCCTGCTTTTTATTCGGGAGAATTTTCAAAAAAACCAAACGCACTACACACCCAACGTTTTGGGTATTTATTTATTGAAACGTGTAATGCAGCAAGTGCCTGATATTCAGACAATTAACTCAGATATTAAAAAAAGAGCCAAAGATTTTTGTGAGTTTATAGCACGAGAAACGCCACTTAAATTATTGATTGATAAACCCGAAATTAGGTCAGAAACTGTAATTGCAATCAAAGGAACACATAAGGAAATTTCGGATTTAAAACAAAAAGCCAAAGAAAATAACATAACTTTGGGCAATGGTTATGGGGCTTGGAAAGATACCACTTTCCGAATTGCCAATTTCCCCGCCATTGAAGATTGGGAATTTGAGAAATTGAAAGACCTGCTGAAATAATTTTTTATCACAGCAGAAACAAAGATTTTATTTCAATTTACTCAACTCAAAATCGCATAGACGATGCCATTAGAACTCATAATTCAGAACTATTACCATGAACTTCGTTTTCAAAGAAATCATTTCGGTTTCAATCATTCTTTTCTCGGTGATTGATATTCTGGGGGCAATTCCCGTGATAATTGACTTACGTAAAAAAGCGGGTGATATTCACGCCGAACAAGCAACCCTCGTAGCGGGAGGATTGATGATTATGTACCTGTTTTTGGGAATCAGTATCTTGAATTTGTTTGGCGTAGATGTCAAATCTTTTGCCGTGGCGGGGGGCTTGATTATATTCTTGATTGGCTTTGAAATGACCCTCGGACGGAGCATTTTCAAGCATGAAACCTCCAATAGTAAGGCAACTTCGATAGTGCCGTTGGCGTTTCCGATTATTGCGGGGGCGGGTACGATGACAACAATTATTTCGCTGAAAGCGGCTTATGAAGTAGAAAATATCATCGTTGGCATTATGCTTAACCTGCTCGTAGTGTATGTTGTTTTGCGAAATTCGCAGCAACTCGAACGAATCCTTGGCCCAACTGGGGCGGATATTCTGCGTAAAGTTTTCGGAATGATTTTGATTGCAATTTCGATAAAGTTGATAAAAACTAACCTTTTTTGATGTCTTCGGCTTCGCTCAGACACCAAGATAAAGAGCAAAGCACACGCTTTGCTCTATCAATAACCCCTAAACTAAAAACTGTTTCATAATTTTGTGTACTATGTATTTAAAGCCCGTATAATAAAATACCTCTCAGCAGAAGTTTTTTTTGCGTCTAATTGGGTTTGGCATAAAAATCACTAATTGAATTTGTATATTCACAGTAATCAATTTTCAAGTTCCATACCAACATGCTGGTTGGATTTTCTGCCCCCAAAGGAACAAGCATCAAATTTCGTTTCCCATTCACTTTATTTCGCTCAGTTATTACACTTTCACGTTGATCGAATGCACAATCAAAGTAAAAAAGGTATTCTTGAATAAAATTTGTGTAATTCATTTTATCAATTTCACCTAAACTCCTAAACTCTAATTTGTTTAAATCTGTCCTGATGGCATTTTGTAATTCTACAGCATTTAGAGGAACGTTATTTAGAAAAGGCATGGCATTAAATTGAGCGTCCACAAAAACCCACTTTTGCAATTCATCTATAAAGACCTCCGTTGCGACGTGTCCAAAACTTTGCATTGATGTTGCTATATCCTTGGGTTTAAGGTACATAACTCTTGACTTGAAGCCTAAAACTTTTAATTGAGAAGCCAATACAATTCCATAAGCAAAACAAGGAAATCTTCCTCCCTCTTTAACTTCGTCCAAGATAGAAATGGCATCGTTTTTCTTTGGTTCCACGTCTCCACGGTGTTCCCATTGGCTACGTGTCCAATTTAAGATGGTTAAAACTTTGGCAATTTGCGTTTTTGAGCCTTCTACATTAATCGGATATTTTGATTTTAAAGCGTCAAGATACCTTACTTCGCTGTCGTTGGTGTACAGAATCTTATTGTTAGGATTACTTTTAGTCGTCGAATAAGTTAATGTTGGAAGAAAAGTCCTATTTGCAAAGAAGTTGCTTTTCTGTGCTTTGCAATTTGAACAAATTAAAACTATTGTAAGTAGTAATCCGCCCGAAACTCTCAATACTCTTGTCATATTTTTGGAAATTTTTATTTGATTTATGATTTTGAAAATGTCGTCATAAAATTTCTACCAACGGGATAATTGCTTCTAAATACATCAAAAGTGTTGATAAATTTAATGCATCAAACCTGTATTTTTGTCTTACTTTTTCTTTCGCAAATAAATATTTTCAAAGTTTGACTTTATTATCAAATTCACTCCTCCCCCATTGATTGTACCAACGGTTGCACCAGCATTGCCATCAGAGCAGTTACAATCATCTTTGGTTGCTTTTCTCTTATCTTTTAGGGTAGTTGTCAATTCAGAAGAAGTTAAATCAATATCTACTTTTGCTAAATCTTTTGCCAAATCCGAAGACTGAGCTTTCGCTACTTTACCTCTTTTTGCATCTTCGGCTTCAATGATTTTAGTATAATCCGCCTCCCCAAATTTTTTCCCGAACCTATCATAAGCACCGTTTTCGTTGATATAAACCGTCTGGTTGTTGTAGGTGGTATATCTGATATTTCCCTTTGGGGCTTTTTCAACTACTTCAACTTTGCTGGGTATGATGTCAAAATCCGTAAAAAAATCGGCATACATTGTCTGTACTTTTAGGTTAGCTTTGGTGTCGGCTGGCAAAGTTATGTCAATCGACCCGCTTGATGTGATGGAGTTTGGGCGGGTTTGGTTAAGTTGGTCGTATTCGACATAAATCTTACCGTAGCCTCCGTGGGCAACGATTGGGCCGCTCACATTCTTGATTTTGAGGGACGAAAACGACGTTTCAGTTTCAACTTCACCGCTCATGCCCGAGATTTCCCAAGTGGCGTACGAGTTCAATACTTCTTTCACACTAATATTTAAAGTCTTCGGAATTTTCAAGATATAATCTCCCGAATATCTACTCTTTGGCAATTTGATTCTAAGTGTATTTCCTTCGACCACCACGTTTGCCCCAATACCCGTGTTGTCGGTCATTCCGCCAGGCGTAACCATTTTCAGACCTTCGGCTTCTTCGGGAATATCCCGCTCGGGTTTACCCGTTTCGATAATAACTTCCGTACCCGTTGTGCCTTCAATCGTGAGCCTATTGCTGGCACTAAAAATCATCACTCGCTTGTCAGCACCGCTAAAACTTTGCTTAAATGACGTTAATTTTGTTTGGGCAAAAACACTGAAAGTTAGTAAAATCAGGACTGAAATTCTAAATAATTTTTTCATAATTTTCTGTTTTTTTCTGTTTTTTATTTTTTGTTAAAATGCTTGTAATCAATTATTTACAAACTCAAAATCTTTGTACTCTCCTCGGCTTTTAGTCGCACAAAATCGGAGGTTTCGCTGTTTTCAACCAATAACCGTAGAGCGGGTAAGGCTCGGCGTTCGTTGAATTTTGTCAGCATCTCAATTATCGAGATTTGGAGCGTTGGTTCTTGTTGTTTCAGCAATGATTTGACAAGAGCATTCCGCACGTTTTCATCATTGCCAAAGCGTGAAATAGCATCGGCAGCGGCAATACGAACGTTAATATTTCGGTCTGAATCAAGGGTATAAATCAGGGCTTGCAACACTTCATCATCGGGTTTTTGTAGGTCATAACTGTAATTAACGGCCTGAATACGCTCCGAGGCAGACTCCCGTTTTAGCATCGAAAGAATGAGCAAATCTTTGGTGGCTTGCATTTCTTTTTTCAAGCTACCAATTTCACTCATCACATTCGGAACGGCTTGTTTGTTGGCAACTATTTGCTGTTTTTGAATGACATATTGCGTGTCAATTCTTACAACTGGTACCTCAACAATTCGCTCAATTACTTTCGGATTACTATTTTCAGCTAATATAATACCTTGATTATCAACCGATTGCCGCCCAATCCAAAAGGTTAATAATAAACCAACGACACCCGCCGCATATTTAAAATATGATTTTTCGTAGAAATTAATCACTTTTCCTTTTACAGGTATTTTACTTTTTTCTTGTTCTAAGAAATCATAAAACGATTTATCTTTGTTAGCATCAAAGGCTTGTTCGGGTGCTTTGGTGATAGCCAAAAATAAATTCTTGGATTCTTGAAATTCAGATTTTAAGCCTTCGTTTTCGGAAAACAATAGGACCATTTCTTTTCTTTTTGATTCAGAAAGGTTATTTTCAAGATAATCAGCTAATAGTTCTTCTTTATTTTTCATTTTTTTATTGACTTATCTATTCACGCACAACTTGGAAAAGTTGTGCTACACGTCCACATCTAAGCTCAAATAAACCTCCCTTAGTTTTTTAATGGCTCGATGCACCCGCACTTTTACGACTGACACCGAAACATTCAAAATCTCCGAAATTTGTTCGTATTTCAATTCTTCGAACCTACTCAAATGCAATACTTCTCGGTATTCGTCGGGTAGTTTTTGTAGGGCTATTCTGACCAACTGGTGGTTTTGGTCGTCATAACTTTGCTCTTCTTCAAAATCAGTATTTTCATCTAATTGACTCATTTTCAAGTGGTTATCTTTCAAATGGTCGTGAAATAAATTGCGTGCAATGCGATAAATCCAGGTTCTGAACTCGTACCCTTCTCTGTACGTATGGCGGTAATGAATGAGCCGATAAAAAGTCTGTTGCGTAAGGTCATGGCTGGTTTCGGACTCCACGCCAAACCGTATATAGAAATTCAGCAAAGGGCGTTTGTAACGTTCGTACAATACCGCCGCTTTATCCAAATCGCCTTTGAAAACACACAACATGGCCGTTTCATCGGTCATAAAAATCTATCGTTTTGTTTGGTCCTGATATGCTTACTACAAGTTCGTAGAAAGGTTACAAATTTTTCTGAAAAAATTTACTTTTTTTATTTTCACCGTACTTTTTCGCAAAAAAAACACCATTAGTCTTCATTACTTACGCATTCATCAAATGATTCTAACATTTAATGTTGTTTTTTGTTAAGTTTACAAATTATAAACCTTCAAACCATCAAACGACTATCTATGAAATTATTGAAATTAACTTTTTTGAGTACCTTATTATTTTGTGTAGCCCTCGGAGCAAACGCACAAAAAAAGGACGACAAAAAATCTGAACCTGCTAAGGCCGATACAACCAAGAAAGTTGCGGCCGCCCCCGCCAAACTGCCCGAAGCTCCAAAAACTGGCCCCAAACCTTACAAGGAAGTAATCACGGCAAAAGCCACTACGTCAAAAGGTATGATGACGGTGCATAAAATCGAAGAAAAATATTTCTTTGAAATTGCCGACTCGCTCATCGGGCGTGAAATAATGACCGTAACCCGCTACTCGAAATCTGCCGCTTGTGGTTGTATTTTTGGCGGTGTGGAAGTAAACAGTCAGGTGGTTAAGTGGGAAAAAGGCCCAGACAACAAACTTTTCTTGCGTTCGATTACGCTCATCATTGCCAGCCCCGATAGCACAAAGCCGATTTTTCAGGCGGTCAAAAATTCGAGTGCCGACCCAATTATTGCAGTTTTTGATATAAAGGCCCTCCGAAAAGATACTTCGGCGGTCATTGAAGTAACAGATTTTTTTAAGGGTGACAACCAAGTTTTTTCGTTAAGCCCGATTACGAAACAGATATTCAAAATTGCGGCATTTCAGGCTGACCGTTCGTTTGTTCAGCACGTCCGAACGTATCCGATAAATACCGAAATTCGTACCACCAAAACATTTAGTGTTATTCCCCCGACAATTTCGTTAGTGCCGTTTCCCCAAATCGGGCAGTACCTTCCTGCCTCCCGTGATGCGGGCGTGGTGACAATGGAGTTTAATACTTCGATGTTGCTTTTGCCAAAAGTGCCGATGAGAAAACGAGTTTATGATGCAAGAGTTGGTTATTTTGCCAATTCGAGTGCTGTCTTTGGTGAAGAATCACAAAAGGCTGACAATGAAACCATTGCCGTCAGATGGAGGCTCGAACCAAAGAATCAAGCCGATGCCGAACGTCAGAAAAAAGGTGAATTGGTTGAACCAAAAAAGCCAATCGTTTATTATATCGACCCTGCAACGCCAACCAAATGGCGTTCGTTTTTAAAAGCTGGG
>JANNEN010000463.1:0-9880 GCA_031378715.1 Emticicia sp. | reverse complement strand
GGAAACAATCAAAAATCTTTTTACACCTAATGCAAAAAATAGCAAATCGACTATTGCGGTGATGGTTGCTATTCAGATTGCCATGTTTTTACTGCTTTGGTTTACGAGTTCGATTAAACTAATTCCGACACCAGTCGAGATCTTTGTGGCACTGAAAGGCTTAGTATCTAAGCAAAACCTCTTGTACGAATTATGGAGTAGCACTTGGCTTTGCTTGAAATCATTGATGATTGCGACCCTCATTTCGCTCATCATTTCGTATGCGACGGTTATTCCATTTTTCAAGCCGATTGGGTATTTAATTTCAAAATTTCGGTTTTGGACATTGGTCGGTTTATCATTCGTTTTCACGCTCATAACTCATTCAGGGCATGAATTGAAGGTAACACTGATGGTTTTCGGCATCACCGTTTTCTTGGTGACATCAATGGTTTCGATAATAGAAAACATTCCTAAATACGAGTTTTACCACGCCCGAACGCTTCGCATGAACGAATGGCAGGTAATGTGGGAGGTAATTATTTTGGGCAGAATAGACCAAGTTTTAGAAGTGATTCGTCAAAATTTCGCTATCGCCTGGATGATGCTTACCTTAGTCGAAGGTATTTCGAGAGCCGAGGGAGGCGTGGGGGTTTTATTACTCAATAATAATAAATTGCTTCGCTTGGCAGATGTTTTTGCTATTCAATTAGTGATTTTATTAATGGGTATTTTTCTTGATTTTGCACTCGGAAAATTGCGTGAATTTTTCTTTCCTTACTCAAAACTTACCATTGAAAAATGAAATATTCATACAAAGAAACAATACTAAAAATTGAGAATGTTAATCTCTCTTTTGGCGATAAAATCATTCTTGAAAATGTTAATGCCGAAGTAAAAAACATTACCCGACCCGATTCCATTCAAGGTCAAATCGTAGGTTTTCTTGGTCCATCGGGCATTGGAAAAACCAAACTTTTTGAAATAATGGCAGGTTTATTGAAGCCAACTTCGGGAAATGTATTGTATGGAATTGACCAAAAACATGCCCATGCAGGTTGTACGGGCGTTGTTCAGCAAAACTTCCCTTTATTTATGCACCGAACCGTCATGGGGAATTTGGAAGTTGGAGCTTCAAAAAACTATAAAAATGCTGACGAAAGAAAGACAAAAATTTATGCTATTCTCGACCGTTTTAAACTTCGTCAGTATGAACACGCCTATCCAGCACAGCTTTCGGGTGGGCAGAAACAACGAGTTGCCATTGCCCAGCAATTACTGTGTTCAGATAATTTTTTGTTGATGGACGAGCCTTTCAGCGGTTTGGATATAAATATGGTTGAAGAAGTCAGTGAAATGATTGTTGAAATATCAAACATGGATGAGCATAATACAATCATTATCGTTTCGCATGATATTGTTTCGACGGCTGCCATTTCAGACCATCTTTGGTTGATGGGTCGAGAAAAAGACAAAGCAAATAATCCGATTTCGGGAGCAAAAATCAAACATACTTTCGACCTTTTGGAAAGAGAATTGGCTTGGAATCCTGACATCAGAAAAATGCCAGAGTTCACAAAACTCATCAACGAAATCAGAGATTTATTTCTTTTTTTGTAGCATTTTATGCTAATATTTGTAAAAAATCAAAAGGTACAATATCTGAAAGTGTGCCTCATGCCCACATGCCCAGCTAAGAATATTTTATCGAATAAAATAAGGCTTCATCGCTTTTGCATCATTCGCTCAAAATCCGAAAGTTCTAAGCGGAGGTTGGATATGACCTGTTTCTGCTCGTTTAGCAAGAATACCTTTGGCACTAACGACGCATTATAGGTATTATCAAAATCAACGATTCGCTGCGAATCCATGACGTTAGTGAAGGCTTCGGTTTTGTAGGTTTTGATAAATTTTTGCCAGTTTTCTCGGTCGGGTACTTTGCAGCACATATATACCTTCATGCCCTCTTTTTCGAGTTTTGGGTAATAATCTACTAACTTTTTGGCAAATTCTTGGCAATGTCCGCAGGCATAATCATAAATCACGACCATCGTATATTTGGCTTTCAAATCCCAAAGTGTTCGCCAATTTCTGAGTGTATCGGTGAGGCACATATCGGGGAGTGTCTTGCCAATTAGGCTCGGTTCGATGCGATTTACGTATTCGAGGTTTTGCTTGATGGTACTTTTATCATAATTTTCAGGTTCGCCGATGATGTATTTTTTAGCGATTTCGGTATAAACCTTGTCGCAACCCAGCACCTCGGGGGCGATAAATTTATTACCAAATTTGATAACGACGTATTTCCTCAGTTCAGATTTTGGCTTCGTGCGGGCAATGAGGCTTTCGGCCAAAGCGATGATTTCATCGGGTGAATTGTTGAGAGCGATATTTTTCAAATAATCATCAAAAATACTTTCAAGAAGGCTCGTTCTGAGCAAACGGTCGTCCGAAAGTTCGATATTATCCAGCACGTGGGCGTAATAATATTTTACATAATCAAGCGAATCTTGCTTGGTAGCCTTGGGTTTCAGAGCCACCAATTCGACGGGTTGATTGGCTTTCAGAAAATTGCCAGTAAATGTATTTTCGTGGGATAAAATATAGTTTTTACTCAAAAGTTGGTATTGCTGATAGATGGTTTTCTTCTCGTTTTGGTCGGTAGTTTTCTGAAAAATTCGTTGTAATCTGATATTTTCTCTCACAAAATCAGCATAATCCGAGGCTTCGGTATTGCCCTCGACGGTCATTTTTCCTGCAAAATCACTCGTATCGGTGCTTATCTTGAACTGTTGCCCAACCACAGGAAAATCAAAAAGTCGAACTTTGTTTTTCACCAAAAAATACATTCCTTCTTGCAGATTTTTTTTGCCCGAAAAAACAATTTTGTTGGCGGTTTCAACCTTAGCGGTATCTTTAATCAAGTACAGTTTTTCGCTCTGATACCAATGATACAGATAATAAACCGAATCTTTGGGAGCGGGCATATTTAGCTCAATACGGTATTGGGCCTTTGCTTGAATGAAGCAGAAAAGGGTAAAAAGTAGGCCTATTTTTTTCATAACATAATGGGACAAGTTTTTTTTAATATTTTTATAAAACACTGATAATCAATATATTAAAAGCATTTAGGAGTTACACAAGAATTGAAAAAATGAAAAAAAACGGTCATTGAGTGTAGCCGCAATGAAATTGCCGAAATGAACGATTTTGGCACTCCTCGTGGTTTCGACTACGCTCAACCACCAATCCTGCGTAACTCTTAACATTTACCACATTCACTCACTGAGCAATCTGTTGGCTTGGTGGAGCTTTTTCAAAACCGTTCTTAAAATCAGGCACAGTATAGCGATTACTCTTGCCCGCAATCTTGATTTCGGTCAAAATCGTCATGTTGTCAGTCTTAATAAATTCGGGTAAAACGTTGGTGGGGTAATGCAACTTGGGCGTTTCGCTGTAATTGGTAAACACAAACGCAATGGGCAGCACGTACTCGCCCGCATAGCCCAAACCCAAAAGCGGAAGTTTTTTTAAGCCCTGCTTGATACTTGCCCCAAAACCCACGCTTTTCTCGAAATCGGGGTTCATTTTTGGGTAAAAAACTTCGATGTCTTCTATTTTTCCCGACTTACTGACCGTAAATTTTGCGTAAATTCGGCCGTACATACTTGATGAAATTCCCGTGCGGGGATACTCAATGCTTTTTTTGGCGAGTTCAAAAAATACGGGATTTCGGTCGAGGTCTTTTTGGGCGAAGCTGTTGGTGGAGAGAAATATTCCAAGAAATAGACACAAAATAACGGATTTCTTTTTCATAATTTTTGTTCGACTTGATGAGTAATATTACAAGGTAAAAAGCATAAATCCAAATTTTGTAGCGGCTAAAACTCCGACAAATACCATTTTTTTTGTAACTTGCCGCATGGAAAAATTTGTTGTTTCAGCCCGAAAATACCGCCCCATAACTTTCGATGCCGTCGTGGGGCAGTCGCACATCACAACCACCCTGCAAAACGCCATTCGTACCAATCATTTGGCACAGGCTTTTTTGTTTTGTGGACCACGGGGTGTGGGCAAAACGACTTGTGCCAGAATCTTGGCCAAAACCATTAATTGCCAAAATCTGACCGAAGATATTTCGCCCTGCAACGAGTGCGATTCCTGCAAAAGTTTCAATAATAATGCCTCGTTTAATATCCATGAGCTTGATGCGGCCTCTAATAATTCGGTTGAAGATATTCGTAATCTGACCGACCAAGTGCGTTTTCCGCCCCAGTCGGGCAAGTACAAGATTTATATCATTGATGAGGTTCACATGCTTTCTGCATCTGCCTTTAATGCCTTCCTGAAAACCCTCGAAGAGCCGCCGAGTTACGCAATTTTTATTTTGGCCACCACGGAAAAGCACAAAATCCTGCCCACGATTTTGAGCCGTTGTCAAATATTTGATTTTAACCGAATCCAGATAAAAGACATTGCCGAACACTTGGCACGGGTAGCCCAAAAAGAAGATGTAAAGGCTGATTATCAGGCACTTGAACTCATCGCTCAGAAGGCAGACGGTGGTTTGCGTGATGCACTTTCGATGTTCGATTTGAACGTAACTTTTGCATCGGGTAGCGGACTGACCTACGCCGCCGTCTTGGAAAATTTACATATTCTTGATTACGACTATTACTTCAAAATGACCGATGCTTTGGCTTCGGGAGGGGTATCAGCCGCATTTTTATTGTACGATGAGATTCTGGAAAAAGGCTTTGACGGACACCAATTTGTAGTCGGACTAAACGAACATTTTCGAAATTTGATGGTCAGCAAAGACCCCCAAACGGTCAAGTTATTGCAAGTAGCCGACTCGGTTCAGCAGCGATATTTGGGGCAGTCGGCGGCTTTGTCGTTGGGATATATTTTCTCGTCGTTGAGCATTGGTAGCCAACTTGATATTAACTATAAGTCGGCCAAAAATCAGCGGTTACACGTCGAAATTGGTTTGATGAAACTCTCGCAAATTCAGCAGGTGCTACACCTCAGCGAGCTACCCAATATAGGGGACGAAAAAAAAAACAGTAGTGCCGTAGCCGAAGCGAGTGTTTTGTATAAACCAGTGCCTGTTGAGCAGGTTAAAACCACTGTACCACCGAGCCAATCAACAACCCAGCCAGTGAGGTCAGACGTGCCGTCAGACCCAAATCCAGTTGCGGCACCACCTATAATGGCTCGCCCTTCGTTGGCTTCATCTAAACTACGCTCAACGGTTGATTTGGAGATTTCGGCACCAAAACCAGTTCAAAATACTTCGCAAGAAACTGATAATCAGTTAGTTATGCCAAGTTATGCTGAAACGTTTTCTTTTGAAAATGCCCAAAAAGCCTTGTTTGCATTTGCCGATGAGCGAGATAACGAAACGCTGAAAGTGATGCTGAAACGTAATTTTTTGTTGGAAGGAACAATGTTTAAACTGCAATTGGATAACCAAATTCAGATGGACGCTCTCACCCAACTCAAACAGGATTTGGCGGTGCATCTTCGGCAGACACTCCGCAATACCACGATTCAGATTGCGGCCGAAGTCGTGGAGTCTAATACCGAACGCCGCCCCTATACCGCCCAAGAAAAGTTTGAGTTTTTGGCCAATAAAAATCCCGCACTGCTCGAACTTCGAGATAAGTTAGGTTTAGAGCTGGTTTTTTAAGAGTATGTTTTGGATTTATTATTCTGACTCAAAAAGTAAATTTTTTTGCTCAATTAAATAAAAACTTTGAAGGTATAGCACCGCTAAATCGAAAAGTTTTTGTGAAAAGTGAGTAAAAAAGATTCTTTTTGAATCGAATGATAAATCCAAAACATACTCTAAAAAGTAATCTTCAAAATCAAGTTTTCGGTGCCACGTTTGATGGCCGCATCAATGGTTTGTCCTTTTTCAAATTTCCCGAGGGCTTTCATGTATTCCTGCACATCGGCGGTTGAGTTTTCTCCCAATTTCAAAATCACATCTCCCGCTTGGATTCCCGCTTTTTCGGCTGGGCGACCTTTCGTTACCCCGTCAATTCTAACACCTCCTTTGTCATAAGCATAATCAGGAATAATGCCCATCGTGACCTTAAAACTACTGCGGGCATTGCCTGCGTGGTGGTTGGTAGCTACTTGTATAAAATCAAGTTTTGGGGCTTCGTTTATTTGCTCAATAATGCTCTTTGCTAAGGTCAAAACCTTGGCTTCTCCCGCATGATTGATGAGGTTTGCATCATCACTTGGTTTGTGGTATTCTTGGTGGGCTCCCGTAAAGAAAAACAGCACGGGGAGGTTTTTCAAGTAAAATGAAGTGTGGTCGGACGGCCCAACGCCCGCCGAATCAACATTATACTTAACTGACTGATTATTAGCAAGTTGCGGAATGTTTCTGCCCCAAAAACTACTCGTTCCCCAGCCGCCAATGGTTAGCCCCTTATCATCACGGTAACGCCCAATCATGTCCATATTAATCATACAATTAACTGATTTTAAGTCAATCGTGGCGTTGTCAGCGTAATATTTTGAGCCAATCAATCCCAATTCTTCACCCGAAAACCCTATGAATAAGAAATTGTATTTTTCCGTGATTTTATTTTTTGCATAATGCCTTGCTAATTCGATTAAACCCGCCGTTCCCGAGGCGTTATCATCGGCTCCATTATGGATATTTCCTACTGAATTTGCTTCCAACGAACTACCCTGATCGCCTTTGCCGAGGTGGTCGTAGTGGGCCCCAATAATGATGGTTTTGTCTGAATTATTATCCAAAAAGCCCACAACATTGGCCGCTTGTACGTAGCTAATATTTGGTGGTAAACCTTTTTTTGCAGGAAATTCTTGCAAGAAACTCCCTTTATCTCCGTAAGGTTTCAGTCCGATTTTCTTGAATTGTTTGACCAAATACGCCGCTGCTTTTTTGCCGCCCTCAGTACCCGTTCCTCGCCCTTCGAGCTTGTCAGATGCCAAGTAGTCAATGTGCTTTTTGATGCTTTTGGGTGTTTGGGCGAAAAGTCCAGCCCCCCCCGCCCCCGGTGGGGGAGCTAAAAAAAGTGTACTGAGAATAAGTAAATTGAATATTTTTTTCATTGAGTAGTTTTTGAGATGTTTCTTGATGTAAAGCTACGAGTTAATGTATTTACAAAACAAATTTTGTAATAAAATGTTGAAACTGTTTTCTTGATTATCCGTTTTTTTTAGTTAAATTTAATTTTAATTTATTGATGAAAATGAAAAAATTGACACTTCCTATTGCTTGTTTATGTTCGCTTCTGTTTGGAGCATTTATCACAAAAACTATTGATAATCAGCCACTTACGGTTGAGGTTATAAATCAAGCCGAGAAAATCCTGGGGCTTGATTTCAGTGATGCCGAAGCCGATTCGATGCTCAATGATTTGCGGGATAACCAAAAAGATTTTGAAGCCATGCGAAAAGTGCCGCTTGATAATAGCGTTTCGCCCGCTTTGTATTTTAATCCTTTGCCCGTCGGATTTTCGTTTGAAACAAATTATTTGCCCTTCAAAGTATCCCAAATTGCGGCTGTAAAATTGCCTACTAATCGGGAAGATTTGGCTTTTTATTCGGTACGGGAGTTGGGTGAACTACTCAAAACCAAACAGATTTCGTCGGTTGAGCTAACCAAGTTTTTTTTGGAAAGACTCAAAAAATACGATGTTCAATTACACTGCGTGGTTACGCTCACCGAGGATTTGGCAATGAAGCAAGCCACCCAAGCCGATGCCGAGATTCGGGCGGGGAAATATCGAGGATTGTTGCATGGTGTACCTTATGGAGCGAAAGATTTATTGGCCGTGAAGGACTATAAAACTACGTGGGGGTCGGTGCCGTACAAAGACCAAATTATTAATAAAAACGCCACCGTCATCGAGCGTTTGGAACAAGCGGGAGCGGTGCTTTGTGCCAAACTTTCGCTGGGCGAACTCGCTATGGGCGATGTTTGGTTTGGCGGCAAAACGCTCAATCCGTGGGATTTGAAACGGGGGTCGAGCGGCTCTTCGGCTGGTTCGGCTTCGTCAGTTTCGGCGGGACTTTTGCCCTTTGCAGTCGGTAGCGAAACGTTGGGTTCGATAGTTTCGCCCTCGACCGAATGTGGCACAACGGGCTTGCGTCCGACCTTCGGGCGTGTACCCCGCACGGGAGCAATGGCATTGAGTTGGAGCATGGATAAGCTCGGGCCGATTTGCCGCACGGTTGAGGATTGTGCAATCGTTATAAATACTATGCAAGGAATTGATAATCAAGACTTTACGTGTATGAAAGCCCCGTTTAATTATGACGGTACGCAGGGAATTAAGGGAATGAAAATCGCCTATGTTAAGAGTGATTTCGAGCGAAAATATCCAAATAAAACCACTGATTCGCTTACCTTAGTTACGTTACAAAAGCTCGGTGCGGAGTTAATTCCGATTGAATTACCGACACTTCCATCGAATGAAATTAGCTTTTTGTTGGGCGTAGAAGCAGCGGCAGCTTTTGATGATTTGACCCGCTCGGGCAAAGACGATTTGCTGGTCAGACAAGGAAAAAACGCTTGGCCAAATGCTTTTCGTTCGGCCAGATTTGTGCCTGCTGTTGAGTATCTACAAGCCAACCGACACCGAACACTATTGATTCAAGCCATGCAAAAAACCTTGCAGGGCATTGATGTTTACATTGCACCCTCATTTGGCAAAAATCTCACAATGACCAATCTCACGGGGCATCCGTGCGTGGTATTACCCAACGGTTTTCGTCCCGAAGGCCGCCCATTGAGCATTACTTTTATGGGCAAATTATTTGGTGAAGCCAAACTTTTGCAGGTAGCAAAGGCTTATCAAGATGCGACTGATTTTCACCGAAAACACCCAAAATTGTAGGATATTTTTCTTTTTTTTATGACTAACTTGGAATCAATAGGTTAGCTATGTGCCACTTTTAGGACAACCCATTACCTAACCCGTTTTTATCAAAACACCTCTCTTGCTACTGCCATCGTAATATCTGATTTACTCATGGTATAAAAGTGTAGTGCAGGTACGCCAAAATCAATCAACTCTCGACATTGCTGGGTTGCCCATTCGATGCCAAGTTCCTTGGCCTGCTTGTCGGTTTCGCAGGCTGAAACTTCCTTTCGGAATGTTTCGGGCAAATTCAAAAAGAATAGTTTAGGCAAAATATCTACTTGTTTTTTTGTCGAAAGCACCTTCAACCCTGGGATAATCGGTATCGTGATGCCCTCGGCACGGCATTTGTTTACGAAGTCAAAGTATTTTTGGTTATCAAAAAACATTTGCGTCACCACGTAATCTGCACCTGCGGCTACTTTTCGCTTTAAGTTTTCCATGTCTTGTTCCAGATCATTTGCCTCAAAATGTTTTTCGGGATACGCCGCAACACCTACACAAAAATCACTGGCGTTGAGATATTCGGCATCTTCGTGTAGATATTTACCTTTATTCATCAACTGTATCTGCGACACAAGTTCGTTGGCAAACTGGTGTCCACCTTTTTTTGCTTTAAAAGTATCATAAGGTTTAGCAAAATCCCCTCTGAGTGCCAGTACGTTGTCGATTCCGAGATAATTTAAGTCTATCAGCAAATCCTCGGTATCGTCTTTCGTAAAACCTCCACAAAGCACGTGCGGCACGGGGTCAATCTTGAATCGGTGCATAATTGATGAGCAGATTCCGACTGTTCCTGAGCGTTTGCGGGTTTTTATTTCTTTACTTGTACCGTCGGGCATTTGCTTCGTAAAATATTCTTCACGATGAAACGTGACATCAATAAATGGCGGTTTTAGTTCCATCATTGGCTCAATGGCTTGCAGCAAATCGTTGATGTTCGTGCCTTTGGTCGGTGGAATTATTTCGATTGAAAAAACAGGTTTTCC
>JANNEN010000449.1:0-20019 GCA_031378715.1 Emticicia sp. | reverse complement strand
ACCATAAAATCGGAAACGAAAGAGGAAATCCAAAGAGAGGACATCGAAAATGCCCTAAACCGCAACTGGTCGTTGAGCATTGAAAATATCAATGTCAAGGTTCACCACCATAAAGTTACGCTAACGGGAACGGTTGGCTCGTGGTACCAAAAAGATGAAGCCACTCGAATTGCTTGGAATGCCGCTGGCGTTTGGGAGGTTGATAATGAGTTAGAAATAGAATACGATTACGCATTGATAGACTGAAATGAAAAGGGAGGGGAATGTTTTCTCTTCCCTTTTTTTATCCCAAAACAAAAACATGACCGACACCTCAACCCACAACTACGAAGTAAATCTTCAATGGACTTCCGAGCGAAAAGGCACGTTAAGTTCGCCCGTTTTGCCGACTCAAATTGAAACGGCAACACCACCCGATTTTCCGAAAGGCACAAAAGATATTTGGACAGCCGAACACCTATTTATCGGAGCCGTAAATGCTTGCTTTATGCAAACTTTTTTGGCCATTGCCGATAACTCTCAACTCGAAATCATCAGTTTTGAATCAAATGCCACGGGCATAGTAGCAACTGTAAATGAGAAAATGGCAATAACCGAAATCACCCTCAAACCCAAAGTTATCATTGCATCGGCCGACAATGAAGAACAACTAAGAAAAATCTTGGCGATGAGCGAGACAGAATGTTTGCTTTGTAATTCGGTTACGACAAAAATCATTTTGGAGCCGACTGTTATGGTTCAATAATTTTTCAAAGCACTGATTATCAATGAGTTAATATTAAATAAAATCAAAACAAACAACAAAATGAATTATCACGACAACAAAACAGCCATTGATGCTTGCCTTAAATGTGCAGCGGTCTGTAACCATTGTGCGGCTTCTTGCTTGCAAGAATCGGACGTAAAAATGATGGCAAAATGTATTCAACACGACATGGAATGTGCTGCGATATGCTACGCCACGGCACAGCTATTAAGTTTGGGTAGTATGCACGCCGCCGCAATGGCAGAACTATGTGCTGCCAAATGCAACGAATGTGCAACAGAATGTAGTATGCACGAAAATTTACATTGCCAAGAATGTGCCGCTGCCTGTAAAGCGTGTGCCGAGGCTTGTATGGGTGTGAAATAAACCAACATATATTGAACACTTCGGATAAATTTGGTATTTGTAAAATCTTGCAAAGATCAGATTTATCCGAAGTTTTTTCATGAAATCTAACTAATAAAAATCTAATAAATCACTCAAATTGGTCAGAAAACCCAAAGCTGAAATGTTTAGAATAGTAAATTAAGATTATCATTTTTGTTTCTAAATTATTTAACTTCTCACATTTCAATCAAGATGAAAAAAAAACTCCTCATCACGGGTGCCACGGGGAATGTAGGCACGGAACTCATCAAGGCTCTTCAAAAAATCCAGCATCCATTTGAAATTTTTGCGGGTGTGCGAGATTTGGAAAAAGACTCCGATAAACTCAGAAAGTATTCGCTCACTCCCGAACGATTCGACTTCATGGACGTAGCAAGTTTTGAACTCGCCTTCAAAAACTGCCAAATGCTGTTTTTGTTGCGACCGCCGCAGATTTCGGATACCGAAAAGTATTTCAAACCCTTGATTGAAATTGCAAAAAAATGCAACGTCAAGCACATCATTTTTTTGTCGGTGCAAGGCGTGGAAAAGAGTGCATTCATTCCGCACCATAAAATCGAAAAACTCATCGTAGCGAGTGGCATTGCCTACACATTTCTGCGTCCAGCTTATTTTATGCAAAATTTCACAACTACGCTACACGAGGATTTGGTGTTGAAAAAACAAATTTTCCTGCCCGCAGGTAACGAAAAATTTACCCTTATTGATGTACGAGATATTGGCGAAGTAGCGGCAAAAATTATGATTGCCCCCTCCAAACACATCAACCAATCTTACGAACTGACCTGTGATGAAAAATTGACTTTTCAGGAAATGGCTGATAGATTGAGCGTCGGTTTGGGCGTAAAAATAGCCTATATCTCACCAAGTTTGGTTAGTTTCACCACCCAAAAACTCAAAGAGAAAGTACCTTTTGGTTATATTTTGGTTTTGATTATGCTTCATTATTTGCCAAGATTTCAAGAAATACCACCTTTTTCTAATGCTTTTCACGAAATAACTGGCAAAAATCCAACCTCATTTGAGCAATTCGTGGCAGAAAACAAGGATTTATTAACCAAATAAACACCTAACAAATATGAATAATTTAAAACCAATGATGTTTTTAGTTCCTGTCATTGCTTTGGCTTTGGTAGGAATACTGTACGCCTATTTATTGAAACAAAGTGAGCATAAAAAGACTTTTAAGTTGTTTGCTTTTAGGGTATTCATTTGGGCATTTTTACTAAATTTTGCTTGGGAACTTATCCAAATGCCCCTTTATCAAGGCTCATCTTATAGTATCAGTTTTATCAGCTTTTGTGCTTTGGCTTCGGTTGCTGATGCCATCATGGTTTTACTACTTTACTTAGTATTTTCGTTTATTTTGAAAAATATGTTTTGGGTTGAATTTCTGAACACGCAGCAAATAATAGTCATAATCCTGACTGGTGGCACGGGAGCTATTCTATCAGAAATAAGGCATTTATCGTTGGGCAACTGGGCGTATGCCGACTCAATGCCGATTATTGCTTACCTCAATGTCGGTATTTCTCCCGTATTACAATTTATGGTATTGCCTTTACTTACCTACTATCTAAGTTTTCGGGGTTTCAAAAAATATTTACCCTGATTTTCAAAGCAATCCAATGGTTTTTGCGTGCAAAATCGCCTCGTCGGTGTGTTTAAATTGGCAAGTAAAAATTGCTTTATTTTGAATGTTTTTCAATAAATTTAAGATAAAACCCTCTTTTTCTAAGCTAACATTTCTGATATAAACAGCCACGATTCGGTCGGGGTATTGGTTCGCAACGGTGGCGTAAATTTCGGGGTCGGCTTGCGAATTATCACCCAGCAGCACAAATCGTTGCTTCGGAAATGCCTCCATTAATCGGCGTACCCTCGTTAGTTTTCCTTGGTGTGTGGTTTTGCCTGTTTTCAATAATTGAAACCACTTTTTTATGTCATTCAGCAAAAATGCCCCTTTGGGCAAGCCGTTGTGCTTAAAAAACTCGTTTAAATCATCGTACAAATTCCATTCGCTACTTGATACATAAAAAAACGGATTTAATAAATCGGGTTCGGTATGGGCGAGCGAAAGTAGCCTGTAAAACTTCACGACATCGGCAAAAGTTTTTCGGCTACGGGGGTTTTTGGCAAACATTACCCGCAGTTTTTTGCCTGTATTTGCCGAGTGTGAAACCAGTACGGTATCATCAATATCCGAAATAAAACCGTATTGTGTGGCGTGCGGAATAAATAGTTTTCCTTCGCCACTCACCGACTTAAATCCTTGACTATCAAGCAAATAAACAATTATTTCGTGCCAACCTGCCGCTATTTTGGTGTTCGATTTCCACTCAAACCGAAACAAACCATCGGCTGCCGTGGTGGCATAAAGCTGCTGGTCTTGCCACTGCAAAGCTACCCGAACATTGGGCAGCGGCTTCACCAAAAATAATCTGATTAGATGAATGATATTACTCATCAGATTATCCGTAAATTTACTTGGGCGAGCTGATTTTCCAGCCAGCACATGACCATAAACCACCAAATTATTTTGGTGTCCGTAGCCATGATAAACTTTTACGGTTGCCAAAGGATTTTCAACTTTATTTTTCATTATGACACACGATAATTTAAAACTCCTCTTTGTAATTAATTCAGGTTCGGGCAATAATTCGGTTGATTGGACTTCGGAGATAAGCAATTATTTTGCTCCGTTGAGCCACACGATAGATTTTTATTACCTCACCAAAGCCTGTAATGTTTCAACGATAAAAGCAAAAATAAAATTATTTTCGCCTAATGCTGTGGTGGCGGTTGGGGGCGACGGTACAATTAAATTAGTTGCCGAATGTTTGATGAAAACCAAAATTCTGCTGGGAATATTGCCCGCAGGTTCGGCAAATGGTTTGGCAAAGGAACTCGGAATTAGCGATATTCCAACAAAAGCATTGGATATACTTGTGCAGGCTTACTCAAAAAAAATTCATATTACCGAAATAAACGAGCAATTATGTATTCATCTGAGCGATATTGGACTCAATGCCTACGCCATGAAGGAGTTTGAAAACCAAAGCATACGTGGCTGGTGGGGCTATTTGATGGCATCTTTGAAAGTTTTATGGCAAAACCCGTTGATGGAAGTAACGCTAAAAATTGACGAAAAAAGCCTCAAAATGAAAGCCGAAATGATTGTGATTGCCAACGCAACCAAATACGGCAGCGGGGCGGTCATTAATCCAATCGGGGCTTTGGACGATAAGCTATTTGAGGTGATTGTGATTAAAAAAATATCGTTTTATGAGATTTTCAAAATGACGTTTTCGCATGGTTCATACAATTCGGAGAAAACCGAAATTTTTCAAACTGATGCTTTATCCATGAAATCTCGCAGGAAAGTACATTTCCAAATTGACGGTGAATATTTGGGCAAAGTTAAAGAAGTCAATGCCATTATTGCCCCCAATGCTCTACAAATCATCGTACCAAATGTGTGAATTATGTAACTATCAGTAAAAGTTATGTAACATTTCTGAGTAACGCTTCGCCTACCTTTGCAGATATTATTCTCTTCCGAACTTTTTCTGATTTAAGGCCATGAAAACAATACTTTTTCCCACCGATTTTAGTGAAAACGCCCTCCACGCCTCGCAGTATGCGGGAATGTTGGCAAGGCGGTTAGACACAAAAGTGATTTTGCTGCACAGTTATTCGGTCGTTGCCCCGATGGCGGCCGAATATCCGCTGAGTTTTGATATGGATAATTCGGTTTTACAATATTCAAAAAATGCCCAAAGTGGTTTGCAGTCATTCACCGAACGATTTATTCAACTTACGGGCTTACCCATCGAGCAAATCACGCAAATGGTCGAATACGGTTTGGTATCCGACATTATCGTTAGCACGGCCAAGGCAATGAACGTCGATTTGATAGTGATGAGTACGAACGGTGCGAGCAATATTTTTGATAAATGGTTGGGAACAAATGCCGAAAATGTCATGGAATCGGCCGAATGTCCCGTTTTGATTATTCCCGAAAATACCCCCATCACGCCTCCCCAAATGATTATGTACGCCGCCGATTTTAAAGAAGATGAAGCCGCAGCCACCCACAAAATCTTGGAAATTACCAAACCGCTGGGTGCTACTTGCAAGGTTGTTCATATCCACGATTATTTTGAAATGAACATCAGTCGCACAGTCAAGGAAATGGTTGGCGATTTGAAAAACGAGTTTCAAAACGAGGACGTAACCTTCAAAGACCTCAACCGCAAAGAAGTTGTGAAGGGCTTAGAAACTTACATCAGAACCCACAAGCCCGATATTTTGGCCTTGGCGATTTATGAAAAATCGTTTTTGAGTAAAATCTTCGATGCGAGTATTTCCAAGCATTTTGTGCTGGAAGCAAAATTACCGATACTGATTTTTAGAAAATAAAAAAGTGCAAGAATGTTACTGAAATTCAAAGATTTAAGCAAACTATTAAAAATAACTTTCAAAAATTGGAGCGATAAAGATCCCTTTCGGCAAAGTGCGGTTATTGCCTATTATTCTATTTTTAGCATACCTGGGCTGTTAGTACTTATCATCGCTATCACGGGGTATTTTTTTGGTAAAGATAGTGTCAATGAAAATATTTTGGCACAAATATCAAGCACCATGGGGGCCAGTACGGCCTTGCAGATGAAAGAAATATTGATCAATATTAGCCAATCAAAAAGTACAATTTGGGGGTCAGTTTTGGGCGTAATCACGATTTTAGTAGGAGCTACGGGGGTTTTTGTGGAATTACAAATAAGCCTAAACGCTATTTGGCAAGTCAAAGCTGTACCCAAAAAGGGCATTTGGCCAATCCTCCAAGCAAGGCTTTTTTCGTTTGGATTGATATTGGCCATTGCGTTTTTGCTGATAATATCCTTGGTTATCTCGGCGGGACTTGCCGCCATTAGTCAGTGGTCGGAAGGCTACACTTCCGAGTTCACGATTGCATTGTTTTATGTACTCAATTTTATTTTTTCGCTGGCCGTAATATCCATGCTTTTTGCGTTGATGTTCAAGATTCTGCCCGATGCCGAAATACAATGGAAACACGTCTGGATAGGTTCTGCGGTCACTGGGCTGCTATTTACCATTGGCAAAACCGCCCTGACGTATTATTTCAGCAAAGCCGAACCCGCTTCGATTTATGGTGCGGCTGGGTCAATTATACTGTTATTGTTGTGGGTGTCGTATTCGTCCATGATTTTGTTTTTTGGGGCTGAGTTTACGGCTGCCTATACCGAAATGTATTTGCCAAAAGTCCCTCCCACCGAAATTGCGAAGGTAGAAATTCAGCATTAATTCTATAAAATCATCTATACGAGCATGAAAACCGAACAGGAACTCAACAACGATATTTTACGCATCACGAATACGATTCACGAAAAATATCCTGAACTATCAAAATACATTGAAGAAATGCCAGTGACGATTCCTGACAAAGCCAGCCCCGAAATTACTATAAAAACCCTGCAGGATTACTACAATTCGTTAGATGCTTTAATGAAAAAATACGCCCCAAATCATTCAGAAATCGTCATTTAAGTAGTCCATGGTCAATAGTCGGCAAGTCCACGGAAACATAAAGTATTGATTATCAGTAGCTTGTAATTTGTCGATTAAATATTTTCAAGTACAAAAACTATTTTTCGCTTAAAAAAATCAAAATTCCAAAAACAACCAAAAATGAAAAAAGCATACATTCAAATCGAAAAATATTTTGAGAAAATAGCGGCGGGTATTACTGCCGTACTTGGTAGTTCTATATCATTTGTTGCGGCTTTGGCCATGATAATATTTTGGTTTGGTCATCGAGATTTTGAAAAAGAAGAGTTAAATGAAGTCATCAGAGATATAATCCACGGGCTTTCTTTTTTGAGTCTGTTTGTGATTCAAAAAGAGTTTAACCGTTTTTCTGGCTCGTTGCATTTGAAAGTAAATGAATTAGTTACCTCAACCGAAACGGCTGATAATTCGGTGATTCATGCCGAGAAGAAAACCGAACAAGAAATCACCGAACTTGCAAAAGAACACGCCGCACAAACCGAAAAATCAAGTGATTCGGCTAATCCTGAGAAATCTTGATTTCAGTTATTCAATAACTCTTTTCTAAACATACAGCATGGTTGTTTATCTAAAAAATATCTTCGGTGAAGTTGGAAACGTAACAATTTTCGTTGCAAGATTTTTCAAGGAAATCTCGAAACCACCCTTCGAAACCAAAGAGTTTTTGCGGCAATGTTACGCTGTTGGCTATAAATCGTTGCCTTTGGTTGGCATTACGGGTTTTATTATGGGCATGGTGCTGACGCTACAATCACGACCTACCTTAGCAAAATTTGGGGCAGAATCTTGGTTGCCAGGCATGGTGGCTCTCTCGTTGATACGAGAAATTGCCCCCGTGATTACGGCCTTGATTTGTGCTGGAAAAGTCGCTTCGGGCATCGGTGCAGAGTTAGGCTCAATGAAAGTAACCGAACAAATAGATGCCATGGAAGTATCCGCAATTAACCCTTTTAGGTACTTGGTCGTAACCCGAATCCTTGCCACAACACTCATGGTGCCTGTTTTGGTTGTTTTTGCCGATGGTATTGGCCTCATCGGGGGTTTCGTAGGAATCAACATTCATAGTGATATAAACTTGGTTCGATATTTTTCGCAAGTACTCGAATCGCTCGGTTTTATTGATATTTTTCCTGCTACTATTAAAACCTTTTTCTTTGGATTTTTTATCGGTATGATTGGTTGTTACAAAGGCTTCAACGCTGCCAATGGCACCGAAAGTGTAGGCAAAGCGGCAACTTCTGCCGTAGTGGCTGCATCACTCATGGTGTTTATCATAGATATGGTGGCTGTGCAACTAACCGACCTCTTTTTTCCGCAATAAAATCATAATGAATACATCAACTACCGCAAAGCCAGTTATCAGCATAGAGGGTTTACACAAAACCTTTGGCAAGGATAATCACGTACTAAAAGGGGTTGATATTAGTGTACCCAAAGGAGAAAACTTAGTAGTATTAGGAAAATCAGGCTCGGGAAAATCCATAACAATCAAGTGCCTCGTGGGTTTGATTGAAGCCGATAAAGGTCAAATATTTGTCTTTGGTGAAGACATCACCAAATTAGGCGAAAATGAATTGAATAAAATCAGGTTACGGATTGGCTTTCTTTTTCAAAACTCGGCATTGTACGACTCCATGACGGTACGAGAAAACTTGGCGTTTCCGCTAAGGCGACACGCAAAAGACCTATCTTCAAAAGAAATAGACGATACCGTTATTGCTACCTTAGCGAGTGTTGGCTTGGCAGAAGCAGTGGATAAAATGCCCTCTGAACTATCAGGCGGAATGAGAAAACGAGTTGGACTTGCCCGAACCCTAATCTTGAAACCAGAAATAATGCTGTACGATGAACCAACAACGGGATTAGACACCATCACCTCCCGAGAAATCAGCGAAGTGATTTTATCAATTCAAAAAATACACAAAACTACGTCCGTAATCATCACCCACGATATGGCTTGTGCAAAACTCACGGGTGATAGGATTGTGATTCTGAAAGATGGCGTAATCTACGCCGAAGGCACTTATGCCGCATTAGAGAAAAGTGAAGATGCGTGGGTGCGTTCATTTTTTATTTAGCTAAAAATATTATTTTAATACAAAACATGAAAAACGAAACAGGGTTCTCATCAAGGTTAGGAATGTTTGTAACAATAGGAACGGTGCTATTCGTAGTGACTATTTATCTCATCGGAAAACAGAAAAATCTGTTTGGTTCAACATTTCATCTGAAATCACAATTCAAAAACGTTAGCGGTCTCAAAGTTGGCAATAATGTGCGTTTTTCGGGCATAAATATAGGCACTGTTGAAGAAATAACATTGATTACGGACTCAACGGTGATAGTTGATTTGTTAATTGAAAAGGAAATTCAGCCATTTATCAAAACAAACGCCAAGGCAAGCATTAGCTCCGATGGCTTGATGGGCGATAAAGTATTGGTGATTTCGGCAGGGAATAATTCCAAAAACTCCGTGAAAGATAATGACCAAATCGCTTCAAAAAGTGCCATAGAAATGGAAGATATGATGCAAAGCATGAAGAAAAGTTTGGATAACGTTGCCTTGATTTCCAGCGACCTTGCCGTTTTTAGTGGTAAGATGAATTCGGGTAATGGAGCTTTATCGAAATTAATTTCGGACGAAGAGTTTTCGAATAGCCTTAAAAGCACCCTTCTGAACTTACAAAGCAGTTCGAATGAATTTGCCCAATTTACCGTTAAAATGAATGATAAAAAAGGCGTATTAGGAAAATTGATGAACGACGAGAAATTTGGTAAAGTACTCGACTCAACCATAGCCAACCTACAATCAGGCACTAAGGGCTTGAGCGACAACATGGAAGCCGTCAAAAGTAACATCTTGCTGAAAGGCTACTACAACAAAAAGAAAAAAACAGAAGCAAAAAAGAATGCCCTCATTAAGACCCAACAGCTTTTAAAATTAAAAAAAGACTCAACCAATGTCATAAGGAATGAGAATTAAATAGGCTCTTACCTTAAATCGGACTGATAATAATAATTGTGTAATTTTGCATAAAAAACAACACTATGCAAATACAATTACACAAAATATTAGATGTAACTAAATGTTATGAAATACTCAGGTACGTACGTTGTAATAGCCAAGTTATCTGTACCAAGTGTAAAAGTTGGGAGGTTATTTAAAATGGGAAAGACCTGATTGATATAGAAATACAACATTATAAGTGTAAATCTATTTCAGGACGAGTCAGTCGTCAAAAATTATTTATTAGTTGTCAATTACATCTTACCAATCATTGAAGAAAACGGTATCCGCTTTGGATTTGTTTTCGAGAAAGCAGGTCTGACCGTAGGGCAGTACCAAGTCAGAAAGCGTGGGGCTGCCGAAAGCTCCATTGCTGCTTGGAATGTTTCGGAGGTTCGCCGAATTATTGATGTTTTGAAATTCTGAATTGCATATCAATCAAAGAAAAAGCCTGATAATCACATTATTGATTATCAGGCTTTCATATTTTTGAAAAGCATTATTTTATTTCAACCTTCAACTGGGTATTGCATATTGAAAAAATCATGGTAATCTTTAAAACTAAAAAAGCCTCATAATCATCTGACTATAAGACTTTTAACACTGCTCTCGAACTTGGGCTCGAACCAAGGACCCTCTGATTAACAGTCAGATGCTCTAACCAACTGAGCTATTCAAGAATATATAATTTTGAAATGCTTACTACATCTTAAAACTATGATACAAAGGTAACGCTTTTAGGTTTTGTTGTCAAGTAAAAAATAAAATATTTTTTACTTTCACTTTTTATCAAAAACAGTTATTCTTACTTAAATCATTGATAATCAATGCGTTGCACGCTCCAAAATCAAATCTTTTATTTTTCGGGCATCGCCACGGGCAAAGTTTTTAATAATTATTTCGTGTTCTCTTGCACGAGCTTTGATACGAATGGTCGCAAAAAATATGCCTGAGTCGATTTCTACGCCCGCAATATCGTTGTAGAAAACGAAGTTCTCGGAGCTGCTAAATACTTTACGCTCTTTGAAGGTAACACCTTTTTCACCGAAAATTACTTCATCGGGCATCAAAGGATTTTTGAGGGTACTGGCTGAAAATCTTTCGTTCATATTTTTTTAATTTGAAGATTTGGTGATTTGAGGACGGTTTGCCGCAGCGATTTGGAAATGATTGATTCATCAAATGACTATTGCATTTTCAAATCATCAAATTTCCAAATTATCAAATCAAAATGGTACGTAAACTACTTTTTTTGTTTCAAAAAACTCTTCGGCGAAATAAACTGATAAATCAAAAATATTGTATTCTCCGCCAAATTCTTGTAATTCTTCTTCTAAATCACCACCTTTCAGATATAAAATGCCATTTTTGAGGTCGTTAAAACTGTTGTCTTTTACTTTATCTTTCACCCAACCATAAAAAGGCTTCAATCTCGTAACTGCTCGACTGATGATAAAGTCGTAGTCAATGGCTACGTTTTCGGCTCGTTCGTGTTGGGCGGTCAAGTTGGTTAGTCCGAGGGCTTGTGCAACTTCGGTGACAACTTTTATTTTTTTTCCGATGGAATCAACCAAATGAAAACGGCATTCGGGAAATAATATTGCCAACGGAATACCAGGGAAACCTCCGCCCGTACCAACGTCCAAAATTTCGGAGTGTGCCTTAAACGACATAACTTTGGCAATACCAAGTGAATGAAGTACGTGTTTTTCGTAAAGATTTTCAATATCTTGTCGAGATACTACATTGATTTGGGCGTTCCAAAAAGTATATAGCTCCTGCAACTGACTGAATTGAGCGAACTGCTTTTCGGTCAAATTTGGAAAATATTTTGTTATTAAATTAATATCAGACATAGTAGCTCGCTTTCAGGGGCTGGGGTTTTAACGCCACTTAATTTTTTTAGGATTTGTGAAAATGGTTACCAGTCCAAAAATCAAATAATACCCCGCATAAAGCATATCGTAATAAGGTATTTTCCAAGAAATAACGGTATTATTGAGCTTTTTGTTCGCTTTTGCCAATATAATCCAACGAATTAAGAGCCAAACAAAGAAAATAAAAGTTATCAATCGCATCCAATCATTGTACAGATAAAAATCTTGGAGCTTATTATCGTTTAATAAATAATTCGGAATTCTTGACCACTCGGGAGCTTCAAACCAGGCGGGTTTCACAAAAAATACTGGTAAAAACCAAAACCAACAAATCAAATGACTGGCTGCCAGTAGCCCCAACGAGATTTTATCACGCAATTTATATCGCTTGCCAACCGATAGATGCCTACGTTTTTGGGTAATCCATTCCTTCCAAGTTTTCTTTGGAACCGACGTGATATGTGTTTCGGGGTCAAGACATATCGCTACGTTTTCTTTGTTGGAGGCTTCATTGACAAATAAATCATCATCGCCGCCCAAAAGTCCGTGATGGCTTGCAAAACCATTTGTTACCCAAAACAATTCTCGACGATACATTAAATTCCTGCCGATACCCATGTATGGCATTTTTGCCAAAGCAAACGAAAAATATTGAATAGCTGTCTGGAAAGTTTCGTAGCGAATCAACGAATTGAGGCGAGAATCAGCAAATTCGTAAGGAGAAAACCCCAAAACCACATCTTTGCCTGCCTGCATTTGGGCCACCATTGTATCAATCCATTGTGTGCTTGTTGGGCGACAATCGGCATCGGTTAGCAAGATGATTTCTTTGGTTGCCTTCTTGATTCCCATTGTTACGGCATATTTTTTGGCAGTAAAATGAGCGGGAAGGCTTTCAATTCTGACAAATTTGACTTTATTGAAGTTACCCTCATTAAAAAGTAGATAGTCATAAGTGCCATCAACGGAGCGGTCGTCGGCAATAATAATCTCAAAATTTGGATACGCTTGGGCTTCCAAAAGCGGGATTAACTCTTTCAGATTCGATAGTTCGTTCCAAGCTGCCACCACAATCGAAACGCTGGGTTTAGCTTTGGGTAATTCATCAGGAACAAAATCAAAATGGGACAGTAGTTTGGTGAAAATTCCGAGAATAAATCCCAGTTGAATAATAACAGCCAAAAAGAAAATTATTGGTAAAAAATATTGCCAAAGCACTATGTTTCAGAGGTTTAGGTAAATTATTTTGCAAAGATACAAAAAACTGTGGCTTGCGTTTTGGTTTTCTAAATCAATTTTTGAATCTGTACTCTGAGGCTTTTCAAAATCCTAAAAATATCAAATATTTCGTCATCAGCACACGAATAATCTCCGCTAATTGCATATTCTTTGCCAACTAATGCCATAAAATACCAAGTTCTACCAATAATATAACAGCCAAAAATCGGTCGGTCCTCATCTTGATTTTTATTGTCATTTAGGTTTTGTGCAACAAGCATCGCAATTAAAGTCTGACCTTGTGGGTCGCCATTTGGGTCAGTACCTCGTTTGTACTCACTGAGGCAGAAATAAGGTTTTTTAGGATTTCTAAAACCCGAAGCAAACATACCATCTACTCTACCCGAAAGTTCGTATTCATCAATGCTTGTTGCCAATTCTCTTTCTAAAAAGTATGAAAATGCTTTATTTTGAATACCCGAAAAAACAATAATTGGACTAATCATCTTATTTTCCAACTCTACCTCATTCCAACTATCACCACCAAAATTAACATAGTTATCTCTTTGGATAGATAACCATTTTTTTTCAAAATCATCAATTTCATATTGAAAGGCCAATAATTCATCTAAAATTGGTAATCTTTCTACCTGCACCAACCCAAAGGCTTCATCGGCTTTATCTAATGTCCATTCTCGAAAATTACTTTTTATCATCAGATTTTGTATTTTATGCTACAAAAATAAGGCGTTGTTTCAATGATAGCAAATGAATGTTTTTTCGTTACCGAATAATTTATCTTACTCTCAAATCAATTTTTGAATCTGTACTTTGAGGCTTTTCAAAATCCTAAAAATATCAAATATTTCATCATCAGCACAAGAATAATCGCTACTTATCGCATACTCTTTGCCAACCAATGCCATAAAGTACCAAGTTCTACCTATAATATAACAGCCAAAAATCGGATTTTTGTTTTCATTAAGTTGTTGGGCAGCAAGCATCGCAATCAATGCTTGCCCTTTTGGGTCGCCATTTGGGTCTGTACCACGTTTATATTCGTTCAAACAAAAGAAAGGTTTTTTAGGATTTCTGAAACCCGAAGCAAACATTCCATCTACTCGCCCCGAAAGCTCATAGCCATCAATTGTTGCAGTTAAATCTCTTTCTAAAAAATATGAAAATGCTTTGTTTTGAATTCTTGAAAATATAATCAATGGACTTATCATTTTATTTTCAAGCTCTACTTCATTCCAATCATCACCACCCAAAATATTATAATCTTCTCTGATTGCCGATAACCATAGTCTTTCATATTCATTCACTTCATATTGAAATGCTAATAATTCATCTAAAATCGGCAATGAATCTACTTGTGTTAGTCCAAATGTTTCATCAACACTATCTAAAGTCCAACCTTTAAAATTCATTTTTTGCATGATATTATGTATTTTATGTTACAAAAATAACGCTTTATTTCAACGATAACAAATGAAGGCTTTTTCTTGATGTTTTTAAACCTTATTTTTGCCCTATGAAATACGAATTGCAAAAAACTGACTCCCAGTCGAAAGCCCGTGCTGGGAAAATGACCACTGCTCACGGCGAAATTTTGACACCAATTTTTATGCCCGTTGGCACGGCTGCCACCGTAAAGGCGGTGCATCAACGGGAATTGGTGAATGACGTAAAAGCCCAAATTATTTTGGGAAATACCTATCATTTATACCTCCGTCCAGGACTTGATATTATGGAACGGGCGGGCGGACTGCATAAATTTAATGGTTGGACGGGGCCAATTTTGACCGATTCGGGCGGTTATCAGGTGTTTTCGCTGAAAGATATTCGTAAAATTTCGGAAGAAGGCGTAAAGTTTCAATCGCACATTGATGGTTCTCGGCACTTGTTTACGCCCGAAAGTGTCATGGATATTCAGCGGGTCATCGGTGCCGATATTATCATGGCTTTTGATGAATGTGCACCCTATCCCTGCGATTATACTTACGCCCAAAAATCAATGGAAATGACGCACCGTTGGCTCACTCGTTGCATCAATCGCTTTGATAGCACCGAAGGAAAATATGGTTTTGAGCAAACGCTTTTTCCGATTGTGCAGGGAAGTACTTATAAAGATTTACGTATAAAATCTGCCGAATTTATTGCCGAACAAAACCGTGACGGAAATGCCATCGGGGGTTTGGCTGTAGGTGAACCTGCCGAGTCGATGTACGAAACGATTGATTATGTCAATGATATTTTGCCAAAAGATAAACCTCGCTACTTGATGGGCGTTGGCACTCCCGAAAATATTTTGGAAGCAATTGCCCTCGGAATTGATATGTTCGACTGCGTAATGCCCACCCGAAATGCCCGAAATGGTATGCTTTTCACCACGCAAGGCATCATTAATATCAGAAACGAAAAGTGGAAAGATGATTTTTCGTGCATAGACGAAACCCTCGGCGGTTACGCAAGTACGTTTTACTCGAAAGCATATTTGCGGCATTTGGTACGTTGCGATGAAATGCTGGCTGCCCAAATTGCCAGCGTGCATAACCTGACTTTTTATTTATGGCTCGTTGGTCAAGCCCGTGAGCATATTTTTGCGGGAGATTTTGTCGCTTGGAAAAATGTGATGGTGAAACAAGTGATGCAAAGATTATAAAATCAAATATTAAAAAAAATGCTGAGGCTACTAAAATTGATCTGCTTGATACCTTTGCTATCGCAGGCACAACAATCGGTCAATACTAAAATCGAAAAAGTTACGCTTTTCTTGAATGGAGCATACATTGAGCGTTCTGCCAAAATTTCTCTGACAACTGGAAAAACCGAATTGGTTTTTAAAGGAATTTCTCCACAAATTGATAAGCAAAGTCTTCAAGTAAAGGGTGAGGGCAGATTTACGGTTTTGTCGGTTTCGCATCAATTAGGTAATTTGTTGGATAAATCGAAACAAGAACAGATTGCCAATGTTGAAGCTCAAAAAATACTCATCGAAGATAAAATTAAAGTCGAAAACAATAATTTATTGGTTTTTAAGCGTGAAGAAGAAATGTTGCTCAAAAATCAGGTAATTGGCGGTTCTTACGCTGGAATGAAAGCCAGCGATTTGAGGGAAAGTGTTGAATATCAACGAGTTAGGATGCAGGAAGTTTTGACTAAGCAATTAGAGTTTGAACGAAATTTAAGAAAATTAGACGAAGAAATACGAAAAGTAAATCAGCAATTAACTGAAATTAATGGCTCGAAAAATGCCACAATGTCGGAAGTTTTGGTAACAGTTTCTGCCAAAGAAAACGTGCCAAATGCAAACTTTTCGATGAGTTATTTTGTGCAAAGTGCAGGTTGGACTCCAACGTATGATTTTAGAGTAGAGAAGTTGACCGAACCGATTAGCATTACTTACAAAGCAAATGTATATCAATACTCAGGTGAAGATTGGAAAGATGTAAAACTCTCACTTTCAACGGCAAACCCTCGTCAAAATGGAGTTGCTCCTGTATTGAAAAATTGGTTTTTGGGCGTGAAAAATGATTACAGTGAGTATTTGGATAATATCAATGCTCCAAGTACAGAATCAATATCTGAAGTTAGGGGAAAAGTAATTGCTAAAAGTGATGGGGGAGCTTTGCCTGGTGTTTCGGTTATTTTAAAAGGCAAGTCTTTGGGTGCAACAACTGATATGAATGGTAATTATAAAATAAATGTTCCCCCCAATTTATTACCCAATGAAAAAGTTTTGGTTTTTTCATTCGTTGGTATGAAAAGAAAAAATGTCAATATATCTTCCAATATCCTTGATGTGGTTTTGGAAGATGACGCAAAAGAATTGAATGAAGTTGTGGTAGTTGGCTATGGTAGTCAGCAAAAAAGGTCTTTGACAGGCTCAGTTTCTAAATTATTAAATAGTAATGGTAAAGAAACGCTAAGATTAGATGTTGAAGAAAAAGAAGCACCTACAAGTCAATCATTTGATATTTTAGTGCCTTATTCTATTCCGTCCGATGGGAAAGTTTATGCTGTGGAGATAAAAGAAGAGGAGATTCCTGCCACTTACGAGCATTTTTGTGTTCCAAAAATTGACCTTGATGTTTTTCTGAATGCAAAAATTATTGATTGGGAAAAATATAAATTACTTGAAGGAGAAGCCAGTTTGTTTGTTGATGGAACATATTTAGGAAAATCCAAACTTAATCTTTCTAATAAAGATACTCTAAATCTTTCGTTTGGAAGAGATAAAAATGTATTTGTAACACGAACAAAATTGAAAGATTTTCAGAAAAGACAATTCATAGGCAGTTATAAATCAGAACAAAGAGCGTATGAGATTTCGGTAAGAAATACTAAAAATGAAGCTATTAATTTAGTGCTTGAAGACCAATTTCCCATTTCAAAAATAAAAGAAGTGAGCGTAGAAGACAAAGAAGCCCCCGAAGCTGAAATAAATGAAGAAACAGGCAAGATAACTTGGAAAAAGAAGATTTTACCAGCAAAAGAGCAAAAACTTACTTTTAAATATTCCGTAAAATCTCCCAAATCTGGCTTAGTTGAGGTGGAATAATTTAATTGAAGGAAGGCTTCGCTAAAAGTGAAGCCCTACTTACTTTCACCTCCGACTCACAAACCGATTACCCCCAACGTAAAACCGATACGGCAAATCTACTCCTTGCGTAATGCCAATGCGAGTAGTCGTAACGAGTTGATAATCAGTTAGTTGCGATGAAAGGCAATAAAAAATTTCGGAATCTATCGGCAAAAAATTAAAGTCCATCGTGATACCCATTGCTTGCACCAATTTGGCTGGACCACTGCACAGGTTGCGTAAATCTTTGGTTCGGCGGCGGTCTTGCATTAGTTCAATTCCTTCGGTTGGTTCTAAGGCACGAATCAGCACTGCCTCGCCAATGCCCTCGCCTCCAGTGACAATATTTACGCAATGGTGCATTCCGTAAATCAAATAGACGTACGTTACGCCCGCACCCTCAAACATGGGGGCGTTGCGAGCTGATTTTTTTCGGTAAGCATGGCAGGCCGGGTCGCCTTGTAGGTACGCTTCCGTTTCCACGATTATTCCAGAAGTGCGTCCTTCGGAACTTTCATGCACAAGCGTACAGCCGATTAATTGCTTTGCAAGGGTCAAGGTATCATGTTTTTCGTAAAATTCTTTGGGAAGAACGTTTTGCATCTGTACTTTTGAGAAATGTTTGAATTGATATGAAAAAACTTGTCTTTTTACTATTGTTTAGCAAACTCTGTTTTGCCCAAAATGATTCGTTGGTCATCAGCAAGGCTGCTTGGCAAACAACCGATTTGGGCAATAAAATTACTTGGAAAAGTATTCATTTCAAGCAAAATGAGCTTTTTAAAGCCAATCAGTCAATCAATGTTTTAGAGATTCCATTGAAAAGTCGAAAGTTAAAATTTTCTTTTGCCGTGGCCGATAGCATGAAAAAAGATAACAAAACTAAGCGACTTTTGTTGCCAACCAGCCGATTAGCTGCTAATAATGACGCATTGGTGGCCGTAAATGCAGGTTTTTTTGATATAAAAAATGGAGGTGCAGTTGATTTTGTAAAAATTGGCGGAGTAGTGACTGATACTGTTCGGTTACCCAATGCTTTTCATTCGATGGCGGGCATTGTGATTAACAAAAATAAAGTAAAAATTATCAAAGGCAGCGAACAAGTAGGGTGGGAGAGAGGCTTGAAAGAAAACGACGTTTTGCTTACTGGGCCACTCTTGCGGTATGATAATTTTACGGAAAATTTACCCAAAAACGCCTTTAATGATAACCGCCACCCCCGCACGTGTGCGTGTGTAACAAATGACCGTAAATTATTGTTGATTACCGTAGATGGACGAACGCCGCAGGCTTTTGGCATGACTTTGGCAGAATTAAGTTTTTTAGCAAAAACTTTAAATTGCAAAGATGCTATCAATTTTGACGGTGGCGGCTCAACAACCATGTATATCAAAGGACAGCCCGAAAATGGCGTAGTAAATTATCCCTGCGACAATAAATTATTCGACCATGCGGGCGAGCGATCGGTGAGTAATATTTTTTATATGAAAAGACGATAGTCAATAGACCATTGTCCAGAGTTAAAAATCTTGAATTTTAGAAGACTATTGACCATTGTCTATGGACAACGGACTAATTAATGCAACACATACAATATAAATATCGTCCCGAAAATTTGACCATTTCAGAGCCAAATAAGTATAAACCCGAAGATTTATACTCCGAGGAAATGGTGCTTAATCTTGGTCCCCAGCACCCGTCCACGCACGGGGTTTTGCGTTTGGAAGTCTTGACTGATGGTGAAACTGTCGTTGATGTGGTGTCGCATATTGGATATTTGCACCGATGTTTCGAGAAACACGCCCAGAGTTTACCCTTCAATCAAATCATTCCGTACGTTGATAGATTGGATTATGTGTCGGCCATGAATTCAGAACTTGCGTACGTGATGGGCATTGAAAAAATGCTCGGAATCGACAAAGATTTGCCCAAACGAGTGGAATATATCCGAGTTTTGGTGGCCGAACTCAACCGAATTGCTGCTCATTTTATTGCCATTGGCACTTATGCCCTTGATATTGGTGCGGCAACTCCTTTTTTGTGGGTGCTACGTGACCGTGAGCATATTATGCGAGTGTTGGAGTGGCTTTGTGGTGCCAGAATGTTGTATAATTATATTTGGGTTGGCGGACTTTTCTATGACTTACCCGTTGGTTTTGAAGAGCGTTGTGGTGAATTTGTTGAATACTTGAAACCCAAATTAATCGAATTGCAACAATTGGTTGTTGATAATCATATTTTTATTAACCGAACGGCTAATGTCGGAGTTTTACCTTTGGCAATGGCCGTAAATTATGGTTGTACGGGGCCTGTTTTGCGGGGTTCGGGTCTAAAATGGGACTTACGAAAAGTAGATGCTTACTCAGTTTACGGAGAAATTGATTTCGATATTCCTGTCGGGAAAGGTGAAGTTGGAAAAGTAGGGGATTGTTGGGACAGAAATAATGTACGGGTGCAGGAATGTTGGGAATCGCTCCGAATCATTGAGCAATGTTTAGAAAAACTCACCAAAGAACATAAACGTACCAAAGACTTTGACCCACAGGCACTCGTACCAAAGAAAATTCGCCCACCAAAAATGGATTTTTAT
>JANNEN010000434.1:0-23811 GCA_031378715.1 Emticicia sp. | reverse complement strand
TTTGATTATCGAAAAAGATACACCAGGTTTTACGGCAGGTAAAAAAGAAAATAAACTCGGTATGCGGGCAAGCGAAACGGCTTGTTTGTTTTTTGATAACTGTCGGGTTCATAAAGACAATGTACTGGGCAAAATCGGCGATGGTTTTGTGCAATCCTTGAAAATATTGGACGGCGGGAGAATTTCGATTGCGGCACTTTCGCTCGGTATTGCCCGTGGGGCTTACGAAGCAGCACTAAAATACGCCCAAGAAAGAGAACAATTTGGTAAAGCAATCATAAATTTTCAAGGTATTAGTTTCAAATTAGCCGAAATGGCAACAAAAATCGAAGCGGCCGAATTGCTGACTCGCAACGCTGGACGATTAAAAAATGAAGGCAAAAAGATGACCAAAGAAGGGGCAATGGCCAAGCTCTTTGCCTCCGAAACTGCGGTAGAAGTTGCCACCGAGGGTATTCAGATTCATGGTGGTTATGGCTACACGAAGGATTTTCCTGCCGAAAAATTCTTCCGTGATTCAAAATTATGTACGATTGGAGAGGGTACAAGTGAGATTCAAAAATTGGTGATTAGTCGGGAGTTGGTTAAAAAATAAGAATGTGGGGCGAAACGGTTCGCCGCTACGATTCCACTTCGCAGTCCGATTTCGAGTCCTCGACTTCGCTCGGACACCGAAATCGAAACAAACCTGCCAGCAAGCAGTTGGTTGTGTTTTGCAAAAAAAATATTCATTTTACATGAAACTTATCGAATGCCCACGTGATGCAATTCAGGGCTTGCATCAATTTATTTCGACTGAAAAGAAAGCAAAATACATCAATTTATTGCTCGAAAGTCACCTTTTTGATACGATTGACTTTGGCAGTTTTGTTTCGCCCAAAGCTATTCCACAAATGGCCGATACAAAAGATCTGGTTAGAAAACTGAATTTATACCATACACATACAAAACTACTATCTATTATCGCTAATGAACGTGGAGCAATTGAGGCTTGTCAATTTGATGAAATTACTTATCTCGGTTATCCTTTTTCCATTTCAGAAACTTTTCAGTTACGTAATACGAATGCAACCATTGTTGAGTCTTTGGAACGAGTAAAATCCATTCAACACATTACACAAAAAGCTAATAAACAATTAGTTATCTATATTTCAATGGGTTTTGGAAACCCTTATGGCGATATTTGGAACGCCGAAATTGCTTTGCGTTGGGTTGATGAATTACAAAAATTAGGCATAAAAATCTTTTCATTATCTGATACCGTTGGCGTGGCAAAACCCGATACCATCAAATATTTATTTGAAAATTTGATTCCGAAATATACAAATCTTGAATTTGGCTCACACTTGCACACAACGCCCGACACGTGGTTTGAAAAAGTTGAAGCAGCTTACGATGCTGGTTGCCGAAGATTCGACGGGGCGATTTTGGGATACGGTGGCTGCCCAATGGCCAATGATAAATTGGTGGGTAATATGCCCACGGAGAATTTGTTACAGTATGATAAGCAAAAAAAATATCACACATCGTTACAAATTCTAAAAACTGACTTTGAGATAAAACTATTAAAAAACGCTTTTCAAGAACTAATATCCTAATGTTTTTCACAGAATATGACATACAGCAGTACCCAAAAGCTAAATTTCAACTCATCAAAACCGAGCAGGAAGGCAACCTCTTTACGATTACATTAAATCGCCCCGAAAAACGTAATGCCTTCACACCAACGATGTTACAAGAATTGGCTTTTGCATTGGCATACGCCCATTTTCAAGATGATATTTGGTGCGTTTTGCTGGAAGCCGAGGGAACAGTTTTCTGTGCAGGAATGGATTTAAACGTTTTTCAAAATCCTAATTTAGATGTAAAAAATATAACACTACCTAAGCCATTAAAAGAGATTGCTATCGGTGATGCATTTACTATTTTAGAAAAGCCTTGCATCGCACGAGTTGAAGGCAGTGTATTTGCAGGCGGATTTTTGCTCATTGGGGGCTGTAGTTTTGTGGTATCGGTCAATAATGCCTTATTTGGGCTACCCGAAGTAAAAAGGGGTATTTTTCCGTTGCAAGTAATAGCAACTTTACTAAAAATTATGCCGCAACGCAAGGCAATGGAGATGTGTATTTTAGGCAAAAACTACTCAGCACAAGAGGCATTTGAGCTTGGTCTAATTACGCATATTTCTACAAGAGATACTATCAATAATGACACTAAAATACTGATAGACACCATTTTAGATAATTCTCCGTTTGCAATAAATAAAGGATTTACCGCAATAAACCAACTCCAAAATCTTCCCGAAAACCAACAACATCAGTATTTACTGGGAGTTCTGCAAACGATTAGAAATTCGGAAGATGCCAAAGAAGGAATTTTAGCTTTCAAGGAAAAAAGAAAAGCTATTTGGAAAAATAAATGAGTTATTTTACACTTTTTCTAAGCTCAATTTTCCAATTTTCACCACTACCAACATTATATTTTTTCGAGAAATCACCCATATTTGTACCCAGCGAAAGATTCATTAAGCTATTCATGTAGGCGAGATTTTCTCCGAGATTTACTTCGCCAAAAGTGTGAACGTAAGGCATTTTTCCTTCAAAAACCTTTTTATCAGCATCAAAAATTCTGACATTAATTGTGTCACCAATTTTCAAATTAAGTTGGTTCAAAATTTTAGCATCTATATTTGTCCAAACGTTTCCGTACTGAATATCCAGAATCGAAATACCACCCGAAACTATTTCATTTTCAAATTTTGGCTTTGCGTATTTTATCATAACCAACTGATTATCAATTACCTCTGCACCAATTTCTTCAAAATCAATCATGCCCGAAGCTAATTTTGCTCCCGAATAAGCAAACACATCTCTCCCAAAAAAAGTATAAGAATTTTGAGAATTGGGCAAACGATTAGCCGCCGAAATTTCCCGTATCTCTTCAATTCCTTCGCTCTCGGCTACCAACGTAAAGAGCCCATTATCGGGGCCAACGAAATAATGGTTGGCATTGGTTTTCAAGATAATAGATTTGCGTGAAGTACCTACGCCAGGATCGACCACACTCACAAAAACAGTTCCTGCGGGCCAATATTGGGCAGTTTGTTCGAGGCGAAATGCCCCCTCCCAAATATTAAAAGCTGGAATATCATGCGTCAAATCATGGATTACTAATTTAGGAGCTAAATTCAGTGCTACGCCTTTCATGGCCGCAACTGCCCCATCTTTCGTGCCGAAATCAGTCATTAGTACCAATGGTGATTTTTGGCTTTTATTCATTGCATAAAAGACTGATAATGATGCTATTAGAAAAATAGTGCAGAGTATAATAATTACTTTTCTTGACATGATTTTGAAAAGGTTTAATTTTATATTGTGCAAAATAACGAGGTTACGCTCGTAAAATAGTATTTTTACCAAAAATTTATTCAGTCATTGAAGCATTCACTCATTCAAAATTATTATATGTCGGAGTTCAACCACCGTGAAATCGAAAAAAAATGGCAACAAGTTTGGGAAGAAAACCAAACCTACAAAGTAGAAATCGACCATTCAAAACCAAAATATTATGTACTTGATATGTTCCCTTACCCGTCGGGGGCTGGTTTGCACGTTGGACACCCGCTGGGGTATATCGCAACCGATATTTATTCAAGATACAAGCGTTTGAAGGGCTTTAATGTACTGCACCCGATGGGTTTTGATTCGTTCGGATTGCCTGCCGAGCAGTACGCAATTCAGACTGGTCAGCACCCTGCCATCACGACTGAAAGTAATATTACGACTTATATTAGTCAGTTGAAAAAGATTGGTTTTTGTTATGATTGGAGCCGTGAAGTACGTACTTCTGACCCAAAATATTACAAATGGACGCAGTGGATTTTCATGGAATTGTTCAAATCTTGGTACAATTATGAAACCGATAAGGCGGAAAATATCGAAACTTTGTATGCAAAATTTGAGCAAAATGGTACAAAAAATGTAAAATCTGCTTGTAATGATGATGTTATGCGTTTTTCAGCAGAGGAATGGAGGGATTTTAGCGAAACGGAAAAGTACAAAATTTCTTTAGATTATAGATTAACTTATTTGTCAGATGCGGTGGTCAATTTTTGCCCTGCATTAGGCATGGTTTTGTCGAATGATGAGGTAAAAGACGGTGTTTCGGAGCGTGGTGGACACCCAGTGATTCAGAAAAAAATGAAGCAATGGGTGATGAGAATAACTGCCTACGCCGACCGACTAATCAATGGTTTGGATTTGGTTGATTGGTCCGAATCTTTGAAAGAACAACAACGAAATTGGATAGGTAGATCGGTGGGGGCAATGGTGAGATTTAACCTCACCCCCAACCCCTCTCCAAAAGAGAGGGGAGTGAAAAATATTCCCGAAGGAGAGGGCATTTTGAAGTCTTCCCTTCGGGGAGGGCTGAGCGACCGACGCTTCGGTGGGGCTATTGAAGTCTTTACCACTCGTGTTGATACTATTTATGGCGTTTCGTTTATGGTGCTTGCCCCTGAGCATGAATTGGTAGCAGGTTTGACAACGCCTGAACAGAAAGAAAGCATCGAAAACTATATTGCCGAAACCCAAAAACGCTCTGAACTTGACCGAGTTTCAGATGTAAGAACGGTTTCTGGGGCATTTACGGGTAGCTATTGCATCAATCCTTTTAATGGTGAGCAAGTGCCGATTTGGATTGCTGATTACGTGTTGGCAGGCTATGGAACGGGTGCCGTTATGGGCGTGCCATCGGGCGACCAACGTGACTGGAATTTTGCTACGCATTTTGGCTTACCAATCGTACAAATACTTGATAGTCAGACCGATATAGCCACGCAAGCCGACTCAACCAAAGAAGGAAAGTACATCAATTCGGGTATGATTAATGGCTTGGGCTACAAAGAAGCAACCGCCAAATTGATTGCTTTTATGGAAGAAAACAACATAGGTAAAGCAAAGATAAATTACCGTTTGCGTGATGCTGTATTTGCTCGCCAGCGTTATTGGGGTGAACCTGTGCCTGTTTATTTCAAAAGCCCCCCAGCCCCCGATGGGGGAGTTTCGGGAGAAATGCTTCCATATTTGATTGATGAGAGGGATTTGCCTTTGGTTTTGCCTGAAATTGATAAATATTTGCCCACCGAAGATGGCGAACCGCCTTTGGGTAGGGCAGAAAATTTCGAGTACAGTCCCCCCTCTGGGGGCGGAGGGGGCTACGAACTCTCGACCATGCCAGGCTGGGCAGGGAGTAGCTGGTACTGGTTTAGGTACATGGATGCTCATAACGACCAAGAATTTGCCTCGAAAGAAGCCATTGATTATTGGCAAAATGTAGATTTATATTTGGGCGGAACCGAACACGCTACTGGACACTTATTATATAGCCGATTTTGGAATAAGTTCTTGAAAGACCGAGGTTATGTGCCACAAGAAGAATACGCCATGAAACTCATTAATCAAGGTATGATAATGGGGCGTTCGAGTTTTGTCTATCGAGTAAAAAGCCCCGAAGCGTCGGTCGCCCTAACCCCCAGTGGGGGAACAAACGAACTATCTACTAACAATATTGAAACCCCCTTTGGGGGCTTGGGGGCATTCGTTTCTTATGGTTTGAAAGATAATTATGAAACTACCAAACTTCATGTTGATGTAAATATTGTTGAAAATGATATTTTAGATATTGAGAAATTTAAAGCTACAAGAAATGATATTGGTAACGACCCACAGTTTATTTTAGAAGATGGGAAATATATTTGTGGTTCGGAAGTCGAAAAAATGTCAAAATCTAAGTATAATGTAGTAAATCCCGATACGATTGTTGAGAAATATGGTGCTGATACTTTCCGATTATACGAAATGTTTTTAGGGCCTTTGACCGAAAGCAAACCGTGGGATACTCGTGGGATTGAAGGAACTTATAGATTTATACGTAAACTTTGGCGTTTGTTTTATGATCAAAATGGCAAATATTTAGTAACCGATGCCGAACCGAGCAAGGCCGAATTGAAGACTTTGCACAAAACCATAAAAAAAGTAAGCGAAGATATTGAAGACTTTTCGTTCAATACTTCGGTGAGTTCGTTTATGATTTGTGTGAATGAATTATCAGATTTGAAATGCCATAAAAAAGCCATTCTTGAAAAACTGATTGTCATTCTTTCGCCCTATGCACCGCACGTTACGGAGGAATTATGGCAGATTTTGGGTAATAATGATAGTATTACTACGCAAGTTTTTCCAGTTTTTGATGCCAAACATCTTGTCGAAGATTCATTTGAATATCCAATTCAGATTAACGGAAAAGTACGGGCAACGCTCAATTTTCCTGCTGATATGCCTATTGCAGATATTGAAAAATTAGTAATGAGCAATGACTTGGTACTAAAATGGCTCGAAGGTGCTACGCCTAAGAAGGTAATCGTTGTGCCGAAGCGGATTGTGAATGTGGTGGTTTAAGGAAAATAGCCCCGAGAGATTGGGGCTATTTTATTATTTTTCACCAGTGCAGCATGGTGGACAATTTGTATTTAAACCAAGCAAACAATCCAGATTCTGTAAAAGAATATCCCCTGTTTGTATGTATTTATTTTCTAATCCCGATTCAGGCATAGTTACCAATCTCCGAGTTGGTTTTCTGAAAAGTTCTCTCATTTCGTGCGGGGTCAAATATCTACCTTTTCCGAAAGCAATGCTTTGAATATCTACCACCATTCCAGCAATAATTGCCGAAGCAGCCGAAGTACCGTTATGCGAACCATAGTTAGTGCAAACATATTCACCAATTCCATAACAATCTATACGATTGCCATAATTGCTATTTTCACTTAAAGATGGGGAATAAGTATTGCTATATTGATTATAGTTTTTATTGGCACCACCAACCATAATAGCTCCAGAATCGGTTGAATCGGGTTTCCAAAGTTTTGACCTACTCGTTTGAGTTGGTGTTAAAAAGCTATATTCGGGCAATTTGAATCCGCCATTTCCTGCGGGTTCAATCACAATAATATTCAAACATTGTGTTGCGAGCTTTATTAATTCAAAATTTACCTTCAACCATTCAGCGGGATTTTGATTACTCGGAAAACCAAACTCTATTAATATTACACCATAAGCTGGGGTTTTTAATATAGCAGATAGTAAAGCGTTAAATTGTTCATAACCAGAAAAATCATTGACGTTCTGGCAATCGCCATTCATTAGAAATATATTATTGATTATTGCTTGTGGTGATGTGCCAATGGGAGTACATTTGCTACCTTTCACATCATCAAATATTATTGATAAGTCTTTCTGAACATGGTTTTTAAAATTCGTATTTGTTGATGTTCTGATAAATGTATTAGGATTAATTAAAGCAAGATTTGTACTACAAAATTCACTATTTTGTGACAAATTATCACTTTCAATGATTGTAATAGTAGCATTTTCACCTAAACCTCCATTTTCACTTTTAATTTTGTCGATTTTTGTGATATACCTATAGCCAGAACAGTATCTGGGAGCTACACTCTTCTTAATAAAAACAGGTTTATTAAGTTGATCTTGGAATAAAAATGTCTTACTGTTTTTTATAATTGCATTAGATTCAAAGGTAATACTATTTCTTTTATACAGTATAAGTTCTGCAATAACCCTATTTATCAAAGTTGTATCACAGCACGTTATAGTATTATCTGATTTGTTCAAAATGCAAACACTAAAATAATTAACGAGAGATGTAAGGTTACAATTGGTTGAAGCGTCATTTATTACAGAATTTGATTTATCAATTCTCAATGAAAGTTGTTTTAGATTTTTTTCAGTGAATATGGGTACAAGTGCAGCATTGTTTTTTTCTAAAATTTTTAGGAATTTAACATCAAATGGAAATTTGACGGCGTTTGGATTGTATCTTTTGAAAAAATCATCATATTGATTATTTAACCGAATATAATTTTTGTAAGTAATATTTGATGAATCAAATCTAAAATTAATATTGGGGTCAAATTGAATTATTGGTAATGATGATTGGTTGAAATTTTTATCTAATATTTGAGCAAAACCAATAATTTGAAAAAATAAGAAGATTGAGGTAAATAAAATTTTTGAGTAGTTCATTGTTTTATATTTTTAAGAACAAAAGTACAAAGTTTTTTTTTGTTTTAATTGTTGAAAAATACCGTTAAATAAAAAAAAGAAACCTTGAATTGTAATTTAACATACATTTGGCAAACAAATAAATCTAAATTCTATGCCAGCAATACCCTCGAGGATACCTATGCCCGCTGATTTTATTAGTAGTATCAATATAATCAGTACTGAAAGCATTACAAAACCGTTTTCACCTCCAGCCGTAGCAGCACGTGAAGCTACATTATTGACAAAAAGTCTTGGTAATTTAACCAATATAGAACCATTCTACATAAGTAAGAGTGGTTGGAATTCATTATTAAGTGGAATCGGTGTTGAGGGATTACAATTATGTTTTTATTACGATAATGTAAATAAAAAAATATTTATTAGAATTGTGAAAGTTGTTACTGATGGTATCAATCATTATATCAACCAAATCTCGGTACCAAATCGCTGGGGAAAATATAATTTGTTTTACACCAAATTCGGAATTCCGCTTTGGAATGGTTCGGCAGTTCAAGTTGATACAACAACTTTTGGTAGCATATCAAGTGGAAAAACCAATTATGAAAATACATTCAGAATCGCAGGGAGTTCAATATTTTCAATAAGTGGTTGGGCAATTTTTAAAAGAGACTTGGATAAAATAATAACACTCCCTGACTTTCGGGGTATTAAAATACATTTAGGTTGTAATAATGAACCAAATCCCCAATTACATTTATATTTTGAAGTTTTTAAAACAACTTCCACCACGCCATTTGAAATTTGGACAACTGACACCGTGGCGACTGGTATAGGATGCCCCCCCATTGGACACTGTCCATGATTTTTGTTTTAAAAATAAATGAGTAGATTGAGGTACAAAAAACTCAATCTACTCATGGATATAATTGACATACTCTTTTATTTGTGTTATTTTAATCTTTTTACCTGTTTTTTAAGTTCCTTGACTGGGATAGTAAAAAAAGTTTATTTAAACAAAAATTTACTTTTTGTTTGGATGTATATTAATATAGGTTTTTTAATTGATTTTTTTTCATTTATTCTGATGAAAAATGACATCAGAAATCACTTTTTGAACTATTTACTTAATCTGAATCTTATTTTTGTCTTAGTGCTTTTTTTTAAAGTCATTGAAACTGAAGTTTTAGTAAAAAAAATTGTTTTCAACTCTCTTTTTGTTTGTTTTGTAGTATTTTGCGTAGAAATTTCAATGTTTAAAGGCTGGGAACGTTCTGGTGGGATATTTGCAATCTTTAGATTTTTTTGGAGTATTTTTGTCATAGGGCTTTTACTGAAAAACTATCTTTCTCATAAAAAAAAATATAGAAACATTAGAACCTTTCTATTATTAATTGGGCTTTTAATTACTCAAATTTTTTCTATTTTAGAGAAAGCTTTTAGTGATTTATTAGTAGCAAATTCTGCAATTAACACATACATAGTTTTCTCAATTCTGACTTACATTGGCTTCATAATATCGAATTTTCTTTTCATTTATGCCTTCTCTATTCAAGATAATTAAAGCGATTTTAAATGAAAATCCAACCAATTTTAATAATAATTTTACTCTGTTTGGCTAAATTTTCAGATTTAAACGGGCAGAATGTAATAATAGATTCATTAGTTGTTTTACCCAATTCTCAGTACGATAGAGAAAAAAAAGTATTTATTTCACCAAAATCAAACATTCAACTCAATTACCAACAGAACTTTTTCTTTCTATACTTTCATACTAAGCAAGCAAGTAAAGGATTCACCCACTGGACTGAAAATTTAGACGGAAACATAAAGCATTACGAAATTGAAACAAAGGATAATTATGTCTATTTTTCAAACTTACCTTCTGGAGAATTTATTTTTAATATTAGAGATTCAAGTGTAAAAGATTCAGAAACTCACTTAAAAATCATTATAAAAGCTCCTTTTTGGTTTCAATGGTGGTTTCCTATATTAGTGTTTTTTATGATTTTGGCAGTTGCGGGAATTATACTTTATATCTTTTTCCTCTACCGCCTACGCCAACAACTCCGCCTCCAAGCCGTTCGGCACGAACTCGAAATCAAAGCTCTTCGAGCTCAAATGAACCCGCATTTTATATTCAATAGTATGAATACAATTGATGCTTATATTTTGCGAAAACGATTCGTGGAGGCATCGGATTGTTTGCAAAAATTTTCAAAATTGATTCGACAAATTCTCGAAAATTCTGAAAATCAAACCATTAGTATTTCTGCCGAACTTGAAACACTTAAACTTTATATTGAGTTGGAACAAGAGCGTTTTTCTCATTCGTTTTCTTACGTTTTTGATATCGAACCAGCACTTTTAGAAAAAGAATATCAGATTCCACCTTTGCTAATTCAGCCTTTCGTCGAAAACGCTATCTTGCACGGTATCAGGCATTTAACCGAACGAAAAGGTGAGATATTAGTCAAGTTATTTGTAAATAGTAGCTCCCCACCAGGGTCGGGGGGAGAGGTTTTATTCTGCCAAATCCAAGACAACGGCATCGGCAGAAAAGCATCTTCGATTGTGAACCAACAACGCCAAGAAAACCATAAATCAATGGGCGTAGATATTACGATGGAGCGAATTGCTACCTATCAAGCACTTTATGGCAGTAAAATGGAAACAAATATAATTGATTTGGAAGAGGGGACGATGATAGAAATTAAGTTACCACTAATCGATACAAACCTATAAGGATTTCAAAATCCTTATAGGTTTATAACACAATATGAAAGCAATAATAATTGACGACGAAGTTTCTTGTATTGAATCGCTTTCGGCGAAAATTGAGCTTTTTGTGCCAAAAATGAAGGTAGTTAAGACCTATATTTTGCCCCAAGAAGCATTGAAAGAAATTCACAGATTAGATGTCGATGTTGTATTTCTGGACATCGAAATGCCCAATATGAATGGTATTTCGTTTGCCAAAAAAGCAAACTTAACCAACACCGAGATTATTTACACTACGGCTTATCAAAAATATGCTATTGATGCTTTTCGGGTAAGTGCTTTTGATTTTTTGCTAAAACCCGTCGATAGACACGAACTGCTGAAAACTGTCACTCGTTTGGGTGAAAAATTAGAGGAACGCAAGCAAACCAAACTCTCCCGTCTGCACGCTCGCTACAATAAAATTACGGTGCATACCACGAAAGGAATGTTGTTTGTGCCGATGCAAAATATTCTTTGGCTCGAATCAGACAATAATTATACGACCCTGCACCTTGCCGAAGGGCAAGCCATCGTTACGAGTCGCTCCATTGGCGATTTTGAAGAAATGCTGCTCGAATATGATTTTTACCGAATCCATCAATCGGCAATCATTAATTTGCAACATTTACAGGAGTACGTTAGGGGCGATGGTGGGAGTGTTATCTTGACGAATGGCAAAGAAATAGAAGTTTCCCGCCGCCGTAAAGCTGACTTGATGGCATTAATTGGGTGAGTTTTCTTTGATATAAGTAGTCCACAGTCAATAGTCGACAAGTCCACAGTAAAATAATGTGCTAATAATCAGTTACTTACTCATTTTTAAAATTGTTGATTATATTTATCCCATTACTTATATTCTTCTATTAGCGATGTTTACATTGTAATAATTAATTCTTTCAGCTTTCGGAGGATGTAAACAATTTTCATTAAATCCTCTCTTGCGGTTGCATCGTATTGTCGGCTGATTGTGTATTTTTTGTCTTTTAAGGTTGCAAAATGCCAATTATGACCAATTAAATAGCCTCCATAGAGTGTATTATTGTCGTTATTAAGATTTTGTGCAATAAGCATCGCAACAAGCATTTGTGCTTCAGGATCTTTTTTTTCGCCACGTTTTTTCTTGAATTCTTGTAAGAAAAAATAAGGAGCATCGGGCGTGTTGAATGGTAGCGGCGTAGCTATTAGGCAATCACTGATGACGGCTAACTGATAATTATTGACAATGGCACTTAATGGGCGTTCGTAAAAAACTTTCAATTTATTCGGTACAGCCACGTCGGCTACTCGAAAGATTGTTCCAACAAACTGTATTTTGAGTTCTTCTTCGTTCCAATAGCCACCGTCTTCTTGCACTTCGTCGTAAAGATTATCAAGAAGTTGTGCTTGAAATGCACTTAGCTGGTACTCGCCAGTGAGCCAATTTTCAAGTTCGGGGCTTCGTTTTACAACTTCTAAATGAAAGGCTTTTATAATTTGACTCAAATCAAAACCTATCTTTTGTGGAGTATTCATTTTGTTGTTTTTCACAAAGTTAGTGATTTTTAAGCAAAAACAAGTGTGGTAGTGACCTTCAAATCTATGTAAAAAATAAACAAAATTACGTGGTGTCGCCTACATGTTTAATATGATAGCGGAACGGATTATCTACAACCAGCCAAACTTTTCGATCAATTTTTCTTTTTGGTTTCGGGCAATGGGTATGCTTTTGTCGTTGGACATAACAATATAATTTCCCTCGCCCTTGACGTATTTTTTTATCAAATTCAAGTTTACAATATACTGTCGATGCACCCGCAGAAATTCTCGTTCTTCGAGTACTTCTTGAATATCACGCATGGTTTTGGTTATCAGAAAACTCTGCCCATCTTGCATGATTATCTTCGTATAGTTATCATCGGCTTCGCAATACAAAATATCTTTTACCGAAACAAACGTAACACCGTTTTGATAAGGTAAGGCCATTTTATCGGGTAAAATTCGGTGAGTCGAAACGTATTGTTGTTTTAGATGTTCAATTTGTCGGGAATCTACTTTTGATTGATTTTCAATTTTTTTGATAGCATCTTGCAAATCTTTTGTATCAATTGGCTTTAATAAATAGTCGATGGCACTGTATCGAAAGGCTTTTACGGCAAATTTGTCGTAGGCAGTTACAAAAACCAACGCAAAATCAAGGCTTCCTACCTTTTCTAAGAGTTCAAAACCATTCATTCGGGGCATTTCGATATCTAAAAAGACAACATCAGGCTTCAATTCTTGTATTTTCTGTAAACCTTCCTCACTTTTGGTACATTCGGCTACCACTAAAACTTGTGGGCAGTACATTCGGAGTTGAAGTGCCAAGAGTTTCACGTTATCGGGTTCGTCGTCAATGATTATTGCTTGTAACATGGCGTTATTTTTGTTTAAGGAGAAATATTTTCAGTCTAAATCGGGATATTCAAAATTACTTTTGTGCCATTCGGGTTATTGTTTGAATCTTTCAAATCAATGATTTCGATTTGCGTATTTGTTTTATAAATTTGGTTGATTAATTCAATTCGCTCACTGGTTACTTTCATGCCAAAAGACTTATTTCGAGTGGCACTTTTGCTTTTGTATTCAGCCGATTTCGCTCTACCAACGCCATCATCAATGATTTCGATGTGAAGTAAATTTTCGGTTTTGAGGGCAATATTTACCCAAATCGTGCCGCCCGCTTCCTTGTGCATGAGTCCGTGCCAGATAGCATTTTCGACGAACGGTTGCAGCAATAGCGGCGGAATATCAATAAATTGTTGGTCAATTTCTTTGGCAATATTGAAATAAAATTTTACTTTATCTTTGAATCGCATGGCTTCCATTTCGATGTATAATTGTAGGGTAGCAAGTTCGTTTTCGAGGGTAACTTTTTCGGAACGAGAGTTTTCTAACACCAAGCGAATCAATCTCGAAAACTTCGTAAGGTAGTCGGAGGCGGCTTTTGAGTCATTTTCGAGCGAATAAAGTTTGATAGAATTAAGGCAATTAAAGATAAAATGGGGGTTCATCTGCGAGCGAAGGGCGGAGATTTCGGTTTCGGCGATTTTATTTTCAAACTCGTTGGTGAGTTGAGCTATCTTTTGATTTTCGATTAGTTTGTTTTTATTGTTTATTTCAACCGATTGTTTGGACAATTCACTTTCCAGATTTTTGGTATATTGTTGTTGTAGGGTTTGGTTTTCTGCTTGTAATAATTTTGTGCGTTCGCTCAGTGCCAAAGAAAATAGAGCTAACTCCCAAATAGTGCCGATTGCATAAAAAACGATAGGAACAGACAAAAATACTGCCATATTTTTCAATTCAAAAACTTCTAAACAAACGCCAATGGTTGCACCGAGTAATACACCAAAAGTACCGATAAGAATTAATTTTTTTTGAGGAATATCGGCTCGTAATATTTTTATGATAAGGATTAAAATGAGTAAGTTAGTTACCAAAACTAACGCACCAGCAAAGTTGGTTAGGTTTAATTCATATTTACTTACGGCAAAAAAAGCGAAAACAAAGCCGATGAAAATGAACGAAATTACCCGCTTCATATAGCGATAAATCTTACTATTGTACTCCTTGATTCTTAAAAAAGAGTTGAGAAATAAAATATAAGCCATCGAAACCAGAAAATGACCAGGCACCGACCAGGGGTGATAATATAGTTCACCTTTGAGGTTTTGAATAATGGTTAGGCAATACAAATGGTCTAATTCGGCAAAGAATAAAAATGCGTTTACCAGCAAGTAAATAGACCAATAGCCATAAGTCGAATCCTTATTATATATACTTTGAACCAATGCAAAAATACCCATGAAGAAGCACACTCCCGTAATTAGGCACAAAAAGGCGAATAACAAGGTATCAGGTTCATTGTTATATTCTTTTTTTATACTTTCTGAAAAAAGTTCTGGACTAAAATAACTGAAATTAATAAATTGGGTTGATTTCAACCAATACGTAATTGTTTGCTGAGGTGCTATTTTTATTGGAATTTCTACGAATTCCTTAGATAAACTTTCTTCGTTTTTTTTTCGCCATATTAAGTTTCGTTTTGTGATTCCTGCATCTTTTTTTTCGTAAACATCGGCTACTTTACGTTCGCCAAAATGTAATTTAGATGTCACAGTATCTTTCTGATGGGTATTTTTTATGGTCAATCTCATCCAAAGGTTCTTGTCTTTAAATTTCTTTAAATCACCCTCAAATTGATGTGTAAATACTTCTTTGGAGATTTCATTGAAAGATTTTGCATTAGAAAAATCACGTTGGTACATCATAAATTGCAAAACACTTAATCTATCATTTGGTATTTTTCCATTAAGATATAATATACCGTTTGATTCTTCTGCTCCATTTTTTTGTGATAACGCTTCCTGACCGAATATCAATAATGCTGAGACAATCGAAAATATCTTTCGGTAATAATAAGGCTTCATTGATTGACTTTTGAAAATCATAATAGGCGGAATCAAAAATTGACCCAACAAGGTAATCAATAGTATGTAACAAACAAGTTAAGGCTGGGTGAATAACCATTTTTTCGAGTGAATGGTAGCTTTTGCAGGGTAAACAATAGATTACTAACGATTTTAAAGAAATTTACCACCCCCTCGAAAAACCTGCCATTCACTCGAAACTCCCCGCCACTCGCCCAGTATCGTTACTTTTTATACGGCCAAAATATCAATTTTGAGCAAGAAAAATGAGTAAACGGTGCATTTTTTCGAGAAAACAAGCAGCATTTGCCACTTTTCTTTCAACTATTGCCGCTTTCACATCAAATACCCCCGAATTCACATTGATAGCCGTACGACAAAATATTTAATAGAAATTTGACAAAAATAAAATATAAAAAATGTGAAAACCTACAATAACATTCCGATTGGCTCACGCCGCACCATTTGTCCGCAGGAAGTCGTGCTACTCACTGCCGATGTAAACTATACGAGGCTCTATATGTCGGACGGTGTAAAAATTGTGGTGGCAACCACCCTCAAAGAACTCGAAAAACGATTTGCCAAATGCTCGGAATTTTTTCGGACGCACAAGTCGTACCTCATCAATATCAATTATATCGAAAACTACGATTTTTTGGTCGAAAAAGAATTTATCCAGATGAACAACGGCTATCGAGTTACGATTTCGAGACGTAAGAAACGGGCCTTTCAAGAACGAGTATTATCAATCAGTCAAACCTCATAAATATTTATTAATCATGAAAAAAATACTATTTTTTATTTGTAGTGTATCATTTTATTGTAGTGGGCAGTCGATTACGCTTTCACCAGGAAACCCTTCTTTTCCGTTTACAATCAAATCAAGTGGAACAACCACAGGATACTACGGTGATATTTCAACGTCTGCTACTTCGGGCTTTCAAGATTTTTATGTTTCAGGTACATCAGGAAGTTTAGGTACTAACATAGGCAATATTTTTGGTTCGGCATCACGTTTTGGAATCAACTCTGTAACAAGTTTAATACTCAGAACAACGGGTGCAGATAGAATGACAATTCTGAATAATGGTAATGTAGGTGTTGGGACATCAACCCCAGCATCAAGATTTGAAATTAATCAAACAGGTGCTGATACTGACCTCAGAATTTCGTCTGACTGCGGTTTTTGTTCAACCAGACTTAGCTTTATTTCAGATAAAGCATCAACAGCATGGCGACCAGGGTATATCGCAAGTGGCGATAATGGCACCTACACAGGAAGTCTAAACTTTTATACCAACGGCACTGGAGGTGCAAATACCTTTGGTAATGTTCTTGGAATGACTCTCACCAATAAAAGGCTCTCCATTGGAGGTGTTTTTACAAACACGAGTCCGTATGTCTTAGAAATACATCCTTCATCAAGTGCTTTTGGAACGGCACTTTATAATGCATCAGGTGACACTTATTGGGAACATTACGTACCTAATGGTCTAAATAGTAATATGTCTTTTTACACAAACTCATCTTTTAAGGGCAGTTTTTCAAATCTTAACGGTGTCTATACTTCTGCCTCTGACAAAACGCTAAAAAATAACATTGCCGCAATGGGCAGTATTTTAGACAAGGTGCTTCAACTGCAACCTTCTACTTATCGGTTCAACGATAATAACCCTACCAACCAAACCTCTATTGGTTTTATTGCTCAAGACGTTGAAGCATTATTTCCCGAATTTGTCTATAAAAACATCTCGAAAGATGGCACAGAAATTCGCTCAATGGACTACGCAGGAATGAGTGTAATTGCCTTGAAAGCCATTCAAGAACAGCAGGTGATGATAAAGGAACTACAAGCCGAGATTGCAAAATTGAAAAGATAAGTAAAACCAAAAATAACTCGTGGCGACGTAAACGCATCAAAGACAATGAAAACGTTATCTAAATTATTCATTCTTTTCACATTTTTAACATTAACTGCTGCAAAATGTGGTAAAACAGAGGAAATTGTGACCCCAGTTGATAATACCCCCGAATACCAAAAGGAAATTGATGCAAAATTCAAGGCAATTGGTTGGGCAACCGATGGACATTCAAAGTTTAATAACTCAAATCCAGTCAAAACCGTTGGCGGTAAAGGCTACGTACAGTATTATGCCTTTGGCAGCAGAAAAACTGCTATTTATTTTTTCTCAGGAAAGGGAGCTTTTGCCGTGGATACCGAAGAAATGATAGCTTATGATAATGCAGGACAAGACAATTGGGGCTTGGTTGTTTCTGATCCTAAGGCAACCAAAACAGGAGGTTGCGGCTATAGCGATATCATAACGAATGATGGTAAGGAAGGGATTATTACTTGTCAAAATTTGGTTTATGGCAATGTCTATGCCAAATACAAAGAAGTTGGGCGTTGGGATAGTCCGCTTGGGCTGCCAACTTCAAGCGAAAAAGATACGCCATCTATTAATCCTGCTTATGCGAAGGGTAGATACAATGATTTTCAAAACGGAGCCATCTGGTCATTTAGCACAGGCACTTATGCACTTTGGGGCAGATTAATGAAGCTGTATGCGTTACAAGATTGGGAAAGAGGTTGGTTAAAATTGCCGACAGAAAGTTGCGACCCAAAGAAAGCCGAAAACAAGCAATTTATCAGATTTCAAGGTGGAAATATTGATGCGGCTGACTGTGGAAGCTTCTACGGAACTAATGGATTAATTAGATACAAGGACGGAACTTCAAAAACTGCCACTCCCCCTTGTTATTGATTTCTTGGAAAAGTTTTAATCATATCTCATATAATTGAAATCTTAAAGAATATGAAATACATATTTTATTTATCTGTCAGTGTGGTCATGCTTTGCCAATCCTGCAAAACCGCCTACATTCCGAGTGCTTTGAATGTGCCGCTTTTACAAGAGAAGGGTGAATTAAAAATTACCCTTACACCGACCAATTATCAAGTTGCTTATGCAATTTCAGAGAAATTGGGTGTAATGGCAAATGGACAAAGAGCAAGCAGTACTACTACATTTAGCGATGGTGTCACAAATTCTGACTTCAAGCAAACCAATTCATCTATTGAATTAGGTGCGGGCTATTTGGGCAAAGGTGGCAGAAACTTTCTGTATGAACTCTACGGTGGTCTTGGCTTGGTCAAGGCAGATATTGTTGATAGCAAAGCTGGAAAAACAATTGGCACTTACGAAGCAAATGGATTAAAGTTTTTCATTCAACCCAACATTGGATTTACAACAAAAGCGTTCGATGTTGCTTTTAGTGCAAGATTTACGGGTTTGCAGTTTGGAACTTCATCTACAGTTTTCTCAAAGCAATATTTAATAGACAAGGAGTTGAACGAATTATCAGAGAATACACACTTATTTCTCGAACCAGCCATTACCCTTCGAGGGGGTTATAAATTCATCAAACTACAAACACAAATAGGGATTTCGGCAAAATTATCCTCAGCAAGTATCCCTTACAACAGTCTGGTTGGCAGCATTGGCTTACAGATTAATATTGCCAAATGGTACAATAAATAATCAAATCTAAATACTCAAAACAATGAAAGCAACAACAAGACTTCTCGGAATTGCCATAATATTGGCATCTATTACAATGATTAATGCTTGTAAAGGCATTAGTGGCGAAGTTGGACCTGCGGGAGCAACTGGTGCAAAAGGAGATATTGGTGCAACTGGGCCTGCTGGTTCAAAAGGTGAAATTGGAGCAACAGGTGCAGCAGGTGCAGCAGGTGCAAATGGACAAAATGGTACTACTGGTGCAAAAGGAGATAAAGGGGATACGGGTAGCTTTGGTGCTATTCAGTTTACATATCCTTTACGGACACATACGGGATCAAGTTTAATCTACACACTGACGGGTATTACAGGGGATGTCATTAATAAATCTATCTTGCTGTTTTATCTCGCCAATTCAGCAGGAAACTGGTATGCAATACCAGGAATTTTCAATGGAGCAAATGAATATCGGACAATTTTCTCTCCAATCACGCCTTCTTCAAGTGTTACGATTGTACGTGTAGCTGGTGGTATTGGTGGAACTGATACTTTCAACGCAACACGAATTGTAATTGTTCCGATAACTGATTTAAGAAATGGCAGAAAAGCAAATCTTGATTATTCGGATTATGAGGCTGTAAAAGCATATTATAACTTAGAAGACTAATTTTGTTTAAGAAATAGTCATCAGTTACTGTTTTTTTTAGCCGATGTTTTGTTTTTTACACCGACAACAAGAAAGTCACGTTGGCGTTTCTATGAGATAAACGGTTTTCCTGTAAAAATATTTTTTAGTTTCCCCGATTGAAATCGGAGTCTATTATAATCAAAGGAAGATTTTGATTTAGTCTTTGACGACTTAAGTCGTCTTTAGTAAAAATAAAAATCAAATTATTACAATAGACCCCGATTTCAATCGGGGATTCGAAGGTAAATATTTTTTATAGGAAAACCGTTTTATTGCTTACTCTTCTCTTTTTTTCCTGCAAAAAAGAAGAAGCAACGCCCCCTTGCAAACGCTCAACCATTGATGTGCTGACTGGGTATTCTTGGCAAGCTACCGAAGGGAATGTAGGTACAGTTTCGGAAGTGTTTTATGCTGATGATAAGGGCAAATTAGTATCCGATGGCAAAGACAAAATCACTGACGTAAAGGTAAATTCCCAAGGGTATATCACAGAAAGTACCTCCGTTGATGCGGAAAATAAAGTTACTGTTCAGAAGTTTATGCTGATGGATTGCAATTAAATATCTCTGGTCATTTCAATGATATAATCTTTGATTTTTTTGAGTATTTTAAAGATAGTGTATATGTCCTCTTGTGTTGCGACAAAAGCATCACTAACTGCGTATTGCTTGTCTTTTAGCACTAAAAAATACCAATTTCGTCCTAATATATAACACCCATAAATTGGATTTTCGGATTGATTAATGGCTTGCAAAGCAATCATTTCAACGAGTAATTGCCCTTTTGGGTCTCCATCACGTTTTAATTGCTGCTTGATAGCCATTCGTCCAATAGAGAAGATGATGAAAGTAATTCCAAGTCAAATTGCTCATGGAGGTCTTGAGTAATCCAATATTTGAAATTTTTTGCTCTCATTTTATTAATTTTTTCACAAAGTTACTCAATTCTTAATATTTCAAATCAAAACAACAATGAAAACAATACTCAAATTTCTTACATTATGCTTAGTTTTTTTAGCAATCGCTTGTACCAAAGACGAGCCAACGGCAACCCCCACGCCAACGCCTACCCCCACGCCAACGCCAGTAGTTGTTACTAAAAGTTCGGCAAAGGATATTACCAAGTTTAGCTTTGCGGCACTCAGCCCCGCCGTTGATGCCACGATTGATGCAACTGCCAAAACCATCAAAGCAACACTACCCGCAGGAACGGACGCAACCAAATTAGTGCCGACAATTACCCTATCCGACAAAGCCACCGTTTCGCCAGCTACGGGTGTGGTTCAGGATTTTTCAAAAGAAGTAAGCTACACCGTTACTGCCGAAGATGCGAGTACGGTGGTTTGGAAGGTGACAGTTGCAGTTACGCCTACCCCAGTTTCTACTAAAACTATTGATGGAAGTAATATTCCAGAGGTATTGGAAGATTTGGGCGACGGTGTTGATTATATTGTAAAAACTAACATTTCAATTAGCGGTACAAAGGTAATTACAGTAAAACCTGGGGTAAAAATTCAATTTGAGGGTGGAGATGTAGGATTTACAGTTTCTGGTCAAGCTGCTTTGAAAATGATAGGAACTGCCGCAAAACCAATTATCTTAGAAGGAAAGGTGGCCTCAACTGGCTCTTGGAAGGGTGTGAGATTGAATAGTAATAATATCGAAAACCAGTGGGAATATGTAACTATACGTCATGCTGGCGGAGCTTCAGACAAAGCAGCACTTTGGTTAAATGGAATAAATGACCCTATAAGGATTTCTTTAAAAAACTGCTCATTTACCGATAATACTGGTTACGGTATTTTTGATGCTGATGATTTTTTTGCAGGTAATCATTTTACTGGTTTTGAAAACAATATATTTACAAATAATACAAAATCTGCATTGAAAATTAGACCTTCCGAGATGAATGCACTTGATTCAAAAAGTAGCTTTGCAAATAATGGTCTAAAATACATTGAAGTTAGTCAAAGTGCCTATGAATCTAATATAGTGATCAATATAAGAAAAATAGATGTTCCGTATAGGATAACAAAGCTCATTACTCTTATTGATAAAATGATCATTAACCCAGGTGTAACACTTGAGTTTTCTTCAGATGCAGGTTTTAATATTGGCTATAACAATAAAGATGCTTCCGTTGTAGCAAATGGAACAGCAGCAGAACCTATTAAACTTATAGGTTATATTGCTAATACAAAGGGGCTTTGGAAAGGGTTCGATTTTCAAGGAGGTAATCCTGAAACGTCATTCACTTACTGTACAATTGATGGTGCAGGTTCAATAGAAACAAATGGCTGTTCTGGTGGTCGTAAAGCAGCATTAACTTTTGGGGCTTCTCCATGTGGAAATTACCCTGGTCGTGGTGTTGTATCAAACTGTACAATTTCAAATAGTGGTGGCTATGGAATTGTATTCAAAACAGGCGATAATGTAAATCTCAAAGACAATACTTTTAAAGATAATACTAAAGAGAATATCTTTAATTTTTAAATATAGTTTTGATTATGATATTCCCATTCATCGGCTACCGATTCTGTGTAGCCGATGATTATTTTGTTAAATATTTCGATTGATATAGCCTAAAACCTCATCGAATGAAATATCATGGCTTTCAATAACTTTTCCAGAGCCTAAATGTTTATGATGAGGGAAAGTGATAAGTTCAAAAAAGTGTGGAGTATTATCCCACCTAATGATTAATTCCTCTTGTGAGGATTGCCAATGAAATGAATATTTTGGATGCTCCATATCAACAAATTCTCTCACATAAAGTTCGGGATTATCGATAAAAACGATTTTTATATTGAGTTAAAAAGTAGTTTCTGACTTACGAAAGTCATTGATATAGTAGGAGGTAACAAGTGAGGAATCATCAAGCCATTTGAAAATATCCGTGCTTTATATCATCAATTTTGGTCAGTAATTCATCTAAAAAATGTTGATAAGCTTTCCACTCAATATAATCGTCCAAGCCTCAAATTTTTCGGTTGAAGATTGCTCAATAGTTTTCTCAAAAGATTGAAAATCAGTTGCATACTTTTTTTCAAGAAAACCTACTTTGTCTTGCAAAACTTGCTTTTGAGTAACGTAATCAAGTAAAACCCAGTTGCTTACTTGCTGTTTGGATAGCGTGTGCATAGTGGCTGTTTTTTTAGATTACAAACATAGGAACAGAAATTAAATAACTTATCCAATTTTACTCGTCTTTTTTGATTAACTTTTCGCCTCCAAAATCCTCATTTTACTCAGCAAAACTACGGATTTGAAGGCTTAATTTAACCAAAAAATACTTCGTTAACTTGAACAACTTATTTAATTTCTATTCCATAATCAATTTTAAAATAATTTAGATTGTTTCTTACTTGATTTCCTTTTAAATCACTTTTCTGTGTAGTCGATGATTTTTCAACTTGTCATTTCAATAATATAATCTTTGATTTTTTTGATCATTCTGAAAATAGTACAAATATCCTCTTGTGAGGCATCTAATGCATTGCTTACGACGTATTCTTGACCTTTAAGGATAACAAAAAACCAATTTCTACCCAACACATAACATCCATAAATCGGGTTTTCATCGGGTAGATTTATGGCTTGTATAGCAATCATCTCAGCTAACAGTTGCCCTTTGGGATCGCCATCTCGCTTACTTTCTTGCTTATATTCATGGACGCAGAAATATGGTTTTTTAGGTATTTGAAATCCTGTGGCAATAACCATATCAAGTGTACCACTCAGTATGATTTCATTAATAGATACACTGATTGTACGGTCATAAAATGTTCTGAAATTTTTAGAATCAATTTTGACAAATTCGATTAGCGGTCCGATAAATTTCATTTTTAATTCTTCCTCATTCCAAAATTCAGCATTCTCATTTAGACTAATTCTAAAAGACTCTAAATGCTCATTTTCTTCGTTAGAAATTTCGTTTGTCGCTCCCAGCCATTCGTCAAGAAGTACAGAGTTGTAGATTCTTTTCAAACCAAACTGGTCGTGTAGATCTTGGGTAATCCAATATTTAAAACTTTTTGCTCTCATAATAAAGTTATTTTTACAAAGTTAAGCAATTTTGTATGCCTACGAAATAAAATAAATTGCAAAAAAATACCCAATATTTAGAAGCCTAAATTGCTTTTTTGTAATACTACGACCTAAATTATTTACTGAAAAATCATATATTTACACACAAAACAGATATACAATGGGCGAAGCGGTATCAAAACATTCTTATTCGATTGAAGAATACCTCGAAATGGAGCAAAATTCCTTGGAAAGACTCGAATACCACGAAGGCGAGGTTTTTTC
>JANNEN010000421.1:0-5240 GCA_031378715.1 Emticicia sp. | reverse complement strand
GTTGATTTTGCCTCGCTCGCCAATTCGATTTTTGAGTGAAAATCTTTGTAGAAATTCGCAATAATATTCTGCCATTCTACTTTACCATCGGCCACGGTATCGAAACTTTTTTCGACATTGGCCGTAAAGTTATAATCAATGACGGCATCGAAGTTTTCAACCAAAAAATCATTCACCACCATACCGACATTAGTCGGAAAAAGTTTGGCTTTTTCGGTGCCATAGTTTTCTGTCCCGACTTTTTCAGTAATAACGTTATCTTGAAGTTTGAACTCCTTGAATTTTCGTTCTTTGCCTTCACGGTCTTCCTTCACAACGTAGTTACGCTTAATAATCGTGCTTATCGTTGGGGCATAAGTTGAAGGGCGACCGATACCAAGTTCCTCTAATTTTTTCACTAAACTCGCCTCAGTATAGCGTGCAGCGGGTTTAGTGAATCTTTCGGTAGCACGCATGACCGATAAATCTAAGATTTGGTCAATGCTCAACGGCGGCAACATTCCCTTGCTTTCTTCGTCTTCGTCATCGTTTGATTCAAGATAAACTTTCAAAAAACCGTCAAACTTTATAACCTCTCCCGTGGCCGTTAGCGTTTCGGGCGTGGTCGAAATACCCACCGTGGCAATCGTTCGCTCAATTTCGGCATCGGCCATTTGTGATGCAATCGAACGCTTCCATATTAATTCATAAAGGCGTTGCTCGTTTCTATCACCATCTGTTTTTTCAACCGCAAAATCAGTCGGTCGAATTGCCTCGTGGGCTTCTTGGGCGTTCTCGTTTTTGGTTTTGTATTGGCGAGTTTTTACGTATTTTTCTCCGTAAGCGTTTTCAATTTGGGTTTTTGCTTTCTCTATTGCCTCACTCGAAAGGTTTGTTGAGTCGGTTCTCATGTACGAGATTTTTCCCGCCTCGTAGAGTTTTTGAGCAACCGTCATTGTTTGTAGTACCGAAAATCCAAGTTTGCGAGAGGCTTCTTGCTGAAGTGTTGAGGTTGTAAAAGGAGCAGCGGGAGATTTTTTGGCGGGCTTTACCTCCAAATTTTTAATAGTAAAAACGGCATTCACGCATTTTTCCAAAAACTCTCGGGCATTATTTTCCTTCTCAAAGTTTTTTGAAAGCTCGGCATTGAGAACTTTGCCTTGGGCGGCATCCCGCTTTTCGACAATAAACTGGGCTTGGACTTTGTACGATGACTTTGAATCGTGTTTTTCAATTTCTCGCTCCCGATCAACGACAACCCGAACTGCCACCGATTGAACTCTACCAGCCGAAAGATTAGTACGCTCGCCCGTGCGGATTTTTTGCCACAAAACGGGTGATAACTCAAAACCCACCAATCTGTCTAATACTCGGCGGGCTTGTTGGGCGTTTACCAAGTCCATGTTGATTGTCCGTGGATTTCCTATGGCCGTTGTGATGGCTTTTTTGGTGATTTCTCTAAAAACAATGCGTGGCGTACTATCGGTAAGTCCAAGAGCTTCTTTCAAGTGCCACGAAATTGCTTCTCCTTCACGGTCGTCGTCAGTGGCAAGCCAAACGGTTTCGGACTCTTTGGCTAACTTTTTTAGTTCGTTGATGACCTTTGTTTTGTCAGCCGAAACTACATATTTTGGTAGAAATTGATTTTGAACATCAATGCCTAATTCTTTATCGGGGAGGTCACGGACGTGACCGAAACTTGATTTTACAGTAAAATCTTTACCAAGATACCCCTCAATGGTCTTGGCTTTGGCCGGGGACTCAACAATCACTAAATTTTTCGACATCTATCTTGATTTTGGTTTTATGGCTCAAATATAAGCCATGATTCATAAAACAACTATTTTAAATGAAAAATTGCTTAAAATTTATCTTTTCTCAATAAACTTCTCCCTGATTTTAGCAAAACTATTGGGGTATTAATGTCAATGCAGAGATTTTGATGAAAGTTACTTGCTGTTTATAACCCCAAAACGTTCCCGAAAGCCTGTAATAATACTGTTTTTTTTTAAATGAGATTAGAATTGCATTAGTTTTTAAAATATTTTACACATAATTGCCCGCAAAGGTTGTATTTGCATTGCATCTACTCTATTTTTGTGATAATTCCGTTTGAGCGATATGTTCAATCAAAAATTTAATTTTAAGATAATTTTTGTGAGGCAATCAATATCGTATTCAATTAATCTTAAATTATTTTAACTAATGGCAGTTTTTGACTTAGATATGATTAAGAGCGTTTACGCTCGAATGCCTGAGCGAGTAGCCGCTGCTCGTAAAGCAGTTGGTCGTCCGCTTACGTTGGCCGAAAAAATTCTTTATTCGCACCTTTGCGAGGGTGCCGCCACCAAAGCCCACGGGCGAGGTGCAGACTATGTTGATTTTGCTCCCGACCGTGTAGCGATGCAAGATGCTACTGCCCAAATGGCCTTATTGCAATTTATGTCGGCAGGTCGCCCACAGGTGGCAGTTCCCTCAACGGTACATTGTGATCACCTCATTCAAGCAAAAGTTGGGGCAGTAGCTGATTTGAAAATTGCTACCGATAAAAACAAAGAAGTCTATGACTTTTTGGCTTCGGTTTCTAATAAATATGGTATTGGTTTTTGGAAAGCAGGTGCGGGTATTATTCATCAAGTGGTTATCGAAAACTACGCTTTTCCTGGTGGACTGATGATTGGAACAGATTCTCATACGCCCAATGCGGGTGGTTTGGGAATGGTCGCTATTGGTGTTGGTGGTGCTGATGCTTGCGATGTAATGGCAGGCCTGCCGTGGGAGTTGAAAATGCCAAAACTAATTGGTGTGAAACTTTCGGGCAAACTAAAAGGTTGGGCTTCGGCAAAAGATGTTATATTAGAGGTTGCGGGTCAGCTTACAGTAAAAGGTGGCACGGGTGCAATCGTAGAATATATTGGTAAAGGTGCTGATGCACTTTCGGCAACGGGAAAAGGGACAATTTGTAACATGGGTGCCGAAATCGGGGCTACAACCTCACTTTTCGGTTATGACAAAAAAATGGCGGCTTATTTGAAAGCCACTGGTCGGGCGAGAGTTGCTTCGTTGGCCAACGGTATCAAAGATTTGCTTCGCCCCGACCAAGAATGTATCGATAATCCTGAGCAATATTATGATCAAGTAATCGAAATTAATCTTTCGAGATTAGAGCCAAGAGTCAATGGACCGTTTACGCCAGATTTGGCTTGGCCGTTATCGAAATTTGCCAAGGCAGTTATAAAAAACAAATGGCCACAAAAATTAGAGGTCGGTTTGATTGGTTCGTGTACCAACTCATCGTACGAAGACATGACCCGTGCGGCTTCGATTGCTTCGCAAGCTGCCGCCAAGAATATCAAAGCTAAGTCCGAATTTACGATTACGCCAGGTTCGGAATTAGTACGTTTTACGGCCGAACGTGATGGTATTTTAAAACAATTTGATGCCATCGGTGGCGTAGTATTGGCCAATGCTTGCGGCCCTTGTATTGGTCAGTGGGCAAGAAATGGCTCGGAAAAAGGCGAAAAAAACTCTATTATGACTTCATTTAATAGAAATTTTGCCAAACGTGCCGACGGAAATCCAAATACCCACGCCTTTGTGGCATCGCCCGAAATCGTGACGGCTTTTGCCATTGCGGGAGATTTGACATTTAATCCTGTAAAAGACTTCTTGACCAACGAAAAAGGTGAGCAAGTAAAATTAGATAATCCGTTTGGGGTTGAATTACCTCCCTTGGGCTTTGACGTACTCGATGCGGGTTATCAAAAACCTAAGAAAGATGGAAGTAAAGTACAAGTAGCGGTGAGTCCAAAATCTGACCGTTTGCAATTATTAGAGCCATTTAAGCCTTGGGAAGGGGCTGATTTGAAAGGCTTGAAATTGTTAATTAAAGCCAAAGGTAAATGTACAACTGATCATATTTCGATGGCTGGGCCGTGGTTGAAATTCCGTGGACACCTTGATAATATTTCAAATAATTTGTTGATTGGAGCTATAAATTTTGCCAATGGTAAAGCAAATACCGTAAAAAATCAAATTACGGGCATTTATGGCGAAGTGCCAACGGTGCAACGTGCCTACAAAGCGGCGGGTGTCGGAACGATTGTGGTGGGCGATGAAAACTACGGTGAGGGTTCGTCACGTGAACACGCCGCCATGGAGCCACGTCACTTAGGCGTTCGGGCCATTATTGTTCGTTCGTTTGCTCGTATTCACGAAACAAACTTGAAGAAACAAGGTATGCTCGGCTTGACATTTGCCAATCCAGCCGATTACGACAAAATACAAGAAAACGATTCTTTGGATATTCTTGGTTTGACTACTTTTGCCGAAGGTGTTCCTTTGACCTTGGTTGCTAACCATGCCGATGGCTCGAAAGACGAAATGAAGTTGAATCATACTTATAATACGAGCCAAATTGGTTGGTTTAAGGCAGGTTCGGCTTTGAATTTGATTGCGGCCGAGGCAGCGAAGTGATTTTAATTATCAATTAGATTGTTATTTAATATTCTCCCAAATAAAAAAGCACCTTAAACTTGGTTTTAAGGTGCTTTTTCTATTCAAAAATAGATTCGTAGGACATTGGTTTGGATGAATATTGGATTGTAAGAATTGTTATTTTATCGAAAGTTTTAATTCTGTAAACGATGCGATATTGCTTATAAATTAGTTCTCGAATATCTTTTCGGTTAAATTCTGCAACTATTTTTCCCAGTTTTGGAAAAGTTTTTAGGATTTCTACTTTTTCAAATACTTTATCTACAAACCTTTCAGCTAATACTTCTGAACTCAATCGTAAATGCTCTTTTATTAACAGAATATCATCAAAAACCTTGTTTGACCAATGAATATCTATCATCTACCCAATTTTTGTTTTAATTCTTTCGTTGTAGATACTTCATTACTGTCGTCTTGTTTGATTCCTTTTTCTATTGCATCGACAAATAGTAACCGTTCAACGAGTTCATCAATAGAGAACTCATTTGGCATTTTCTCAACATTATTAATTACTCTGTCTTTGGTTAGCATTTTTTTGTATTTTACGCCATTACTTAAACATAATTACATTTTCTTTGGCGTAATAATTTTTGTCCAAGTCAAGAACTTTATAACAGGGTAAGTTGGGTCAATTTCGTACCATTTTTTGGCAAAATTGATTGACATTGGGTGTTTGTGGTGATTGTTTTGAAACAATTCGCCCATCATTAATACGTCAAATATCAATGAATTTTTTGATTCATCTTGATTATCAAAATTCTGAT